>CAZHMP010000001.1:0-6330 GCA_964533595.1 uncultured Acidimicrobiales bacterium
GAGGTCGCGGGCGACAAACCACATTGCGTCGTGGCCGCCAATTCCCTCTGAGGGTTGCCCGCCTTCATCGAGGCCGTGGGCCAGAAGGAGTCCTTTGTGGAGATGCCCGATAGCCATCGCCGAAATGTCGTCGACGATCGAGTCCTGTAGATGCGGGAACTCCATTTCTGCGAGAAGCCTGCCTCTGGCTTCGAGCTTTCCGATGATGGTGAAGCTGTTCCAGAACGTCTCGTCGAGACCGTTGCGCACCAAGACCATCTGTTGAGAGGAATTTGGGACCCGGACGCCTTGCAGCAACGAAGAGCCGGCTTCGAGCGGCGCGCCGCCGCGGTTGCACAGCGACTCGCTCCAAGCCTCGATGGCGCGTGATCTGACCAACGAGCGAGGCGACTGGTAGACGCCGCCGATGAAACCGCCGTGAAGACGAACGCCATTCACCATCTGGGGCTCGTCGAAGGGGTGGTCGAGCATTAGCTCATCGGGTTGATAGACGAGTTGTCGCTTCGACATGTTTCCTCCCGTGGTCGCTGGCCCCCGCTCCGGGCGCTCAGATCTGAAGAGCCCACCGAGCAGCCGCTTCGGCATGGAGCCGAGCGCTTGGAAACAGCGGAACCTTGATATCAGATGGCCGGACCAACAACTCAATCTCGGTACAACCAGCAACAACGCCCTGCGCCCCGTCACTTGACAGTCGTTCGATGATTTCGACCATCGCCTTACGCGACGAATCGTCGATCACCCCCCGCACCAGCTCTTCGAAGATGATGCGATGGATGACTTCTCGCTCGCTCTCGCTGGGAACGAGCACGTCGATGCCACGATCTCGCAACGGCCCGGTGATGAACTGCTGTTCCATCGTGTAGCGGGTGCCCAACAGCGTCACGGAGCCGATCCCGGATTCGATGATGGCATCCGCTGTGGGGTCAGCGATGTGGAGAAATGGCACGTGCACGGCGGCGGCGATCCGGTCGGCCACCCTGTGCATGGTGTTGGTGCACAACACGATCAGCTCCGCACCGGACCTCTCCAGCACCGCGGCAGAATCGGCCAACAGGTTGGCCGCGCCGTCCCAGTCGTCGAGCTCCTGGAGCCGTTCAATTGCGGCGAAGTCGAAAGACCGGATTATGAGATCGGCAGAATGAGTGCCGCCGAGTGAATCGCGCACGGCCTCGTTGATGATTCGCTCATATTCGATCGAGGATTCCCAGCTCATACCCCCGAGAAGTCCGATAGGTCTCATGATGACCACCTCGAGTGGTCAGCAAAAACGGCGACGAAGTCGCTCGAATCATGCGAGAGATAGCGATCTCCAGGACGTCTGAAGCCTCCGACATTCTGGGGCATCGAAAGCCCCTGCTGGCCGTGGCAGACGCCATGAATGTCGGTCGAGTATGTGTTTCCGGTCACCCAGTAGGGGTTGATATCACCCTCCAGAGCCCGAACTGCACCGCCGTCTATGAGCCGCTCCGCCAAGTCTCGCACCCCCAAGCCCGGGCCCCCCACATAAAGAATCGCGCCGGATTCCGTCACCCCCCATCCCGAACGCCAAACCCAAGCCGAATTGTCGACGAGCCATCCCCACCAGCCCTGGTAGTGGTTGTCAAGATCCGGCACCACGGTTCCGTTGTCGACGATCAACTCCAGATTCTGGCGCACGGACGAGATCGTCGTGAGGTCCGCACTGCCGACCTCACGTCCCCACTGTGCGATGTCGACCGTGTGGTCTTTGAAGAAGACGAACGATGCCGCTCCGTCCCGCAACGGGTAGGCAACACGACCTTCGGAGTAGTAGCCGCCTCGGCTCCGTTGTCTCGCGAGCTTGAAACCGCCGTTGCCAGCGAAGATCAGGCTCTGGCATTTGTCTGCAGGAACGTAATTGGGTTGCTCCCATGATCCTCCCGGACGCTGGGATCCTGGGAACAATTCGAGGTTGGTCAGCATCGGATCGATCCATGCCTCGAACACGATCACTGACGGCTCAAGTACCGATGGCCGGACAACGGTGGTGTAAACGCCGTGGTAGCCATCGATGAGAGGCCCTTTCGGCGTCCATACCCCTTCGAATACGAAGGTCGATCCGGGCGTGGTGGGCAGGGGTTGAGGCGGCGCCAGGTGAGGTCGGACGGGAACGACCGTGGCACCAGGGCTGAGTCCCGTCGCTCTCCACAGTCGGGCAAGGAACGACGCCATTTGCTGGCGTGTGACTCCCATCTGGGGACCGTACAAGCCGTGCCCAATCCCAAATGTGATTCCGAGGACCGTAAGGCAGGCCACATCGGCGATGGCGAAGGAATCCTTTGACACATCATCGAACGTGTTGGCCCCAGCGGGGCAAGTTCGGCCTGAGCTGCGCCAGAGTCGGGCAAGAAACGACGCCATCTGCTCGCGGGTAACCACCGAATTGGGTGAGAAAGTGTCTGACGCGGTGCCCTCGGTGATTCCGAGATTGAAAATGCACCCGATATCGCCGTATGCGTATGAAGACGTAGCGACATCGGTGAAATGGATCGATCCGTTGGGGCAGGTTGCGCCTGTCGCGAGCCAGAATCGGGCGAGAAACGATGCCATCTGGCCGCGGGTGACAGTGGCGGCGGGGGAGTAGAGCGACCCCGAAGTGCCCCTGGTGATCCCAAGCCGATAGATGCATGCCACATCGTCGAACGCCACAGATGTCGGTGAAACATCTTCGAAAGGTGATGTGCCGGCCGGACATCCCGAAACCGATGCGGAGGCCCGTTCGGAGTGCGGCACGGCGGCCAGGCCAACCGAAATCAGTGCGGCGATCAAAACGGAGACCATCGGTCGTCGCGAGCTGATTCGCATCATGTTCAACGAAGCCTCATATCTCCAGACCCATCAACGACACGTCCGATGATCGCGGCACGATGGCCCGTGGACACGAGGTCTGCGAGGGCCGCGTCGGCCGCATCAGGAGCCACGCCAAAGACCAACCCGCCGGAAGTCTGGGCGTCGGCCAAGACCATCACTTCCGTCTCGTCGGCCGACCCGACATCGAGCCTGTCGGTGACGTATTGGAGATTGCGTTCACTCCCGCCAGGGACGACTCCGTCGGCGGCGAGGTCCCTCACCCCATCGAGAACCGGAACAGAATCAACATTGAGATCGACGGACACGCCCGACTCCTGGGCCATTCGGCCGAGGTGCCCGAGTAGACCGAATCCGGTGACATCGGTGGCACCGGTGGCGCCGTGTTCGACTGCGACCCGGGCAGCGTCACCGTTGAGCCGGCTCATGATCTCAATTGCCTCGCGTTCCACATCGACTGAGGCGACCCCACGTTTGATGGCGGTGGTGGCGATTCCGATTCCGAGTGGTTTGGTCAGGATCAGGGACTGGCCCTCGCGGAGTCCCGTGTTGACCAGCATCCTGTCGGGGTGGACCTCACCGATGATGGCCATGCCATACTTCGGTTCGGGGTCGTCGACGGTGTGGCCGCCGGCCACGAAAAAGCCGCCCTCACCCGCGATCTCCGCTCCACCGGCCAGAACGTCACCGAGCAGTTCCGTGGACAATTCGTCGGTGTTCCATCCCACGAGGTTGAGCGCCATGAGCGGCCGACCGCCCATGGCGTAGATGTCGGACACCGAGTTGGCTGCCGCAATGCGTCCCCACGTGCGAGCGTCGTCCACCACCGGCGTAATGAAGTCGGCCGTGAACACGAGCGCGCGGTCGTCATCAATCTGCCAGACCGCGGCATCATCGCCGGTGGTTGAGTCAACCAGCAGCTGGTCAGATGAGGTGGGATTGAGACGACTCACAACGTGAGCCAGCTCGCCGGGAGCGAGCTTGCAAGCTCAACCGGCGCCGTGGCTGTATTGGGTAAGTCGACGTTCGGGCATGATCATTGGGAACCTAGCAGCGGCAAGATCACGACGGGGGCACAGACAGGGTGTGATGTTCGATCGATTTGAAGCTCGAGCGAGCCTCGATCATCGCTAGCAACGCGACTGCCGCCGCGGCGAGTGGATCTGCCCACCACCAACCCCAGGCGGCATTGACGATAAGCGCCGAAAGGATGCCGATGGCCAAATAGGCATCAAGCTGTGTCATGCGCGCCTCCGCTAGAAACACGTCGCTGCGGAGGCGTCGACCCATTCCACGTTTGGCCCTGGCCAACATCAACATCACGCCAGACGTGACGGCAAGGTAGATGATGCCCAGCCGGGAAGTATCGGGTTCAACGCCAACGATCAACGCCCGCACGCTCGTCACCAGGAGATAAATCGACAGGGCGCCAAAGGCGAGGCCGACAAGGCGATGTGCCAAATTGTCCCGCGATTGGTCGGACGTGACCGAGACATCACCTGGGCCTGCGACGCCCATGTGCCACAGCACCACGACTGACGTGAATACTTCAATCAGCGAATCGAGTCCAAAGGCAACCAGAGCGAGAGATCCAGCGGCGGCTCCCAACAGAATCGTGATGAAAACCTCACCAACGTTCCAGGCGATGGTGGCCGTTTGGAGACGCCGTCCCTCGTTGTGGTCTTCGGGCACGGCGCAGACCCTATCCCGGCTCAGCGTCGACTCTGTCAGTCTCCGACGTGGCCCAAATGACCGATTGGGGTAGCGTCCCACCGTCGTTGCAAGGGGTTGAAATGAACGCTGCTCAGGATCGAAATGCTCGTCGGCGACAGCAGACCGCGGCCCGGCGCAAGTCGGGACGTGCGGCGTCGGTTCGGGCTCGCAAACGCCGTCAGCGCCTGATCATGCGGATGACTGCATTGTTTGGCGTCCTGGTGGCCGTAGTGGTCATTGGTTTGATCATCGTTTCTGGCGGCGGCGATGACGCTCCGCCCGCTGGGGCGTCTCACGACATAGCTGTGGTGGCCGATGATTTTGATTTCTCACCGCAGCCGCTCTTGGGTCTCGCAGGCACGGTTAATTTCACGATGACCAACGAAGGTTTGGTGGGGCACAACTTCGTGGTGTTGGAGCAAGGTGTCAGAATTTCCACAGCCACTCAATTCGACCCAGCCACCGAACTGGGAAGAATTGAATCTCTAGCCCCCGGCTACGACGCGTCCCTCAGCCTCGATCTTCCGCCCGGCACCTATCAGGTCGTTTGTTTGATACCCAACCATCTCGAGCAGGGCAGCACCGTCGACCTGATCGTCTCGTAACCCCCGGCCTGACACCGGAAGGGTCGGCGTTTCGCTTTGTCGCCGCCTCACTGGCGCGACGCTGCGCGGTTGGCCAGACTGCTCAGATGGCAGATGACCTTGTGAAGCCTCGGGGGGCCTTTCCTCACGTTCGTATAGCGGGCGGCCTTGCCTTCGTGTCGGGCACCAGTAGTCGGCGACCTGACAACTCGATCGAGGGAGCGACCGTCGATCAGATGGGAACCGCCACCCTCGATGTGGTGGCCCAGACCACCGCCGTTCTCGACAACGTGGAACGAGTGTTGGCAACGGTCGGCCTCGACCGGTCCGACATTGTCGACGTCACCACCTTCTTGGTGAACATGAACGATTTCGGCGGTTACAACGCAGCATGGGCCGAGTTCTTTACAGGTCTGGAGGGGCCGGCGCGCACGACCGTGGCGGTTCACCAGCTACCTCATCCGCACCTGTTGATCGAAATCAAAGCTGTCGCCGCCCTTCGGGAAGGAATCGCATCATGACGCAGTACCCCCAACCCTTCAGTCTCCGTGAATGGATTCAGGAAAACGCCGAGATGTTGAAGCCGCCGGTCTCCAACAAGCAGGTCTACGAAGATGCCGACATGATCGTGATGATCGTGGGCGGTGGCAACGTCCGAACCGACTACCACGACGATCCGCTCGAGGAATTCTTCTACCAGCTCAAGGGCGAGATGAATCTCCGAATCATGGACGAACCGGGTTCTCCGCCCCGTGACATGCCGATACGCGAAGGTGACATCTATCTCCTCCCGCCTCACCTGCGACATTCACCGCAGCGACCCGATCGCGAAAGCGTCGGGCTGGTGGTGGAATACAAGCGTCCAGCCGGCGAGGTGGATGGTTTCGAGTGGTTCTGTCCTCAATGCCACGCATTGATCCATCGGGGCGAGGTTCAGCTCGCTTCGATCGTTGATGACCTTCCGCCCATGTTCAAATCCTTCTACGACTCGATTGATGCCCGAACGTGTGGCGAATGTGGGGCAATTCATCCGAGTGACCGGTGAACGGGTGCCAACCGACGCAATTGGCCGGCGTGCAGTGAGGATCGATATTCACAGTCACTTCTTTCCGCGTTTGAGCAGGGAGCAGGCATCGGTGCTCGAGACGCCGGGGGCGCCGTGGTTGCGCGAAGACGGCGACGGCGCCGGTTACTTGATGGCCGGAGA
>CAZHMP010000001.1:6430-74602 GCA_964533595.1 uncultured Acidimicrobiales bacterium
CAGGACGTCGATGCCGCCTGTATCGAAGTCAAAAGGTCATTTGAAGCCGGCCATGTCGGCGTTCATATCGGCAACCATGTCACCGGCCGCAATCTCGATGATCCGGAACTTGTCAGATTCCTGGCGTTTTGCGCCGACCAGGGAATCCCAATTCTCGTCCATCCGTGGGACATGATGGCCGGCGATCGAATGCCGAAACACATGCTCAAGTGGCTTGTGGGCATGCCCGCCGAGACCCATTTGGCCATCATGTCGCTGATTCTGTCAGGGGTATTCGAGCGGTTGCCTTCCGACCTGCGGCTGTGTTTTTGCCACGGTGGCGGGAACTTCGCGGCCCAGATCGGAAGGGTCGACAATGCCTGGCGGCGCCGCGACATCGTTCGTGCCGACTGTCCTCATCTGCCATCGTCGTACTCCAGTCGTTTCTTCGTCGATTCCGCTGTCTTCAGCGATGACGCACTTCGGTTGTTGGTGGCAGTGATGGGTGAGGATCACATCTTGATGGGCTCCGACTATCCATTCCCTCTCGGCGAGATCGAGCCGGGTCGGCTCATTTGTGAGTCGAACCACCTCGATGACCGCGCCAAAACTTTGTTGTTGGGTGGCAACGCCAACAAATTCTTCGAGCTTGGAGTGTCTGATGCCTGATTCAGGATTCGAGATCGGCGTCGAGTACGCGCGTCGGCTCGACGCGAACGACCCGCTCGCCGCCTTTCGTGGCGAGTTTCACATTCCGATTTCGGGCGACGGGTCGGAGTCGATCTATCTGGTCGGGAATTCGCTCGGCGCCCTGCCTCGCTCCGCACAGAAATACCTTCTGGAGGAGCTCCAACGGTGGGGGGATCTCGGGGTGCACGGTCACCACACCGGTGGCCTGGCGTGGGAGTCCTACCACGAACTCCTCACCGACCAAATGGCCACAATTGTGGGTGGGCGCCAAGACGAAGTCGTCGTGATGAACTCGCTCACGGTCAACTTGCATCTGCTGATGGTGAGTTTCTACCGGCCCACGGCGGAGCGCCACAAGATTCTGATCGATCAGCACGCCTTCCCGTCAGACCACTTCGCCGTCGAATCGCAAATCCGTCAGCGAGGCTTCGATCCGGACTCATCACTCATCCTCGTGTCGCCGCGTGAAGGCGAGGAGACGATCCGAGACGACGACATCGTGGCCACCATCGAGGACCATGGCGACGAGCTTGCCCTCGTGATGCTCCCTGGCGTGCAGTACTACACAGGGCAGGTAATCCAGATGGAGCGCATAGCCGAGGCCGCCCATCGGGTTGGGGCCCAAGTCGGATTCGACCTCGCTCACGGGGTGGGAAACGTCGTGCTCAACCTTCACGATTGGGACGTCGACTTTGCCGCATGGTGCACATACAAGTATCTCAACAGCGGCCCGGGCGGAGTAGGGGGCGCCTTCGTGAACGAGCGCCACACGAAGGATCAGTCGCTCCCGAAGTTCCTCGGATGGTGGGGGACCGAGAAGGCCACCCGATTCGAGATGGAGACCGAATTTCGCGCCATTCCCACGGTGGAGTCGTGGCAGTTGAGCAATGCGCCAATCCTTTCGATGGCGGCACTGCGAGCCTCGCTTGACTTGATCGACCGGGCCGGGGGAGTCCCTGCGCTGAGGCAAAAGTCCGAGTTGCAGGTGCACTACATCGATTTCCTGTTGGCCGAGAAGCTCGCCGGACGCGTCGAATGCATCACACCGTCGGAGATGGATGCTCGAGGCTGTCAGCTGGCCCTTCGGGTTACAGCTCCCGGGATCGCAGGCCGCACGGCCTTCGAACAGCTCGAGGCGGCCGGCGTGTCGTGCGATTGGCGATACCCGGACGTGATAAGGGTGGCGCCGGTACCGCTCTACAACTCGTTCACCGATATCCACGAATTCGTCACGATTCTCGACAGGATCCTTCAGTGACGAGCCTCGATGCCGCAGGTCCGCTCGTAATCGTTGGCGCGGGACCGGCCGGAACTTCGATGGCGCTCTACCTGGCGAAACAGGGCCACGACGTGAAGGTTCATGAGAGTCGTCCGGACATGCGCAAGGTCGACATCGGAGCAGGACGATCAATCAACTTGGCCCTGGCAGCGCGCGGCATCGCCGTGCTCGAAGACCTGGGTGTCGCCGATCAGGTGGCCGGAATCACCATTGCGATGCGCGGGAGAATGGTGCACGTCGACGGAGCGCACACCCTTCAGCCCTACGGGTCGCGTCCTGAGGACGTCATCCACTCGGTCTCGCGCCGCGACCTCAACTCAATTCTTCTGGATGCCGCGGAAGCCACGGGGAGGGTCGAAATCGAATTCGACAGTCGTTGCCGTGGCGTCGATTTCGAGTCACGCACGCTGCAAGTGGAGGATGGGGCCGGATCCCTGCATGACGAGCGGTTCGGGTTGATATTCGGGGCCGATGGCAGTGCCTCCGCGGTCAGAGAAGCGATGGAGTCGAGCGGACACAGCGACGTAAGTATCGATCAGCTCGGTCACGGCTACAAAGAGCTCACAATCCCACCGGCAGACGATGGCGGGTTTCGTCTCGACCCAAACGCGTTGCACATTTGGCCGGCCGGCGAGCTGATGCTGATAGCCCTCGCCAATCCGTCAGGCGACTTCACAGCCACCTTGTTCATGCCAAACGCTGGCTCGAGCGATTCATTCGAGACGGTCACGGGCAGCGCACTCGCCGCAAATTTCTTCCAATCACACTTCTCCGATCTCGTCGCCGAGGTCCCTGATTTGCCGGATCAATTCGCGGCGAGTCCGGTGGGCAACCTCGCGACGGTCCGCACCGTCGGGTGGAGCCACAACGATTCCGGTGTGCTAATAGGTGATTCCGCACATGCCATTGTTCCGTTCCATGGCCAGGGTATGAACGCGGCGATGGAGTCGTGCCGGGTTCTCGACAGATGCTTGCGTGATCATGGGGATGTGGCGATGGCTTTGTCGCAGTTCGAGCGGGAGCGAAAGCCTGACACGGACGCCATTGCCGACATGGCCATCGACAACTACATCGAGATGCGATCATCGGTGATCGACGACCATTATCTGTTGCAGCGCGAGGTTGCCCTCGAACTCGAAAGACGGTGGCCGGCACTCGTGAGCCCGCGATATTCCATGGTCATGTTCACCACGATGAGTTACGCCGAGGCGCAACATCGGGCCGGTCGCCTGTCCCACATCCTCGACATCCTCACCGCAGGAGTCCAACACGTCGGCGAAGTCGATTTCGGCCTCGCCGCCAAGCTGGTGTCAGAATTCGAACGTCTACCAACCCCCGGGGAGCGCAACCCGTGAGCGCTGAAGTCACCTACGGCAGCTACCTGCGAATCGACGACCTGCTCAGTCTCCAAGATTGTGAATCGTCCGGCCCTGAGCACGACGAGTTGCTGTTCATCATCATCCATCAGGTGTATGAGCTCTGGTTCAAGGAGGTACTGCACGAACTCGACAGGTTCGTCGAACACCTCGACAACGACGATCCGGCAGCGGCAGAGCACCAGCTCAAGCGAGTGCTGAAGATCCTGAAGACCCTCGTGGGCCAACTCGATGTGCTCGAGACCATGACCCCCATCGAGTTTCAATCATTCAGAGCGTTTCTTGATCGGGCGAGCGGATTCCAGTCGGCGCAGTTTCGCGAACTCGAGTTTCTTCTCGGGGCAAAGACCCGCGACAATCTCGATCGGTTCTCCGCCAACCCCCGTGAGTTCGCCAATTTGTCGAGACGATTCGGCGAGCCAACGATCTGGGATGCATTCCTGGCCCTGATCGACCGTCGCGGATATCACCTCCCTGATCAAGTACTGAGTCGGGATGTCACGCAACCCACGGCGGAGAATTCGGCGGTGCAGGACCGGCTTGTCGACATCTACCGGTCAGACGCGGTGTTGACGGCGGTGTGCGAGGCTCTCACCGATCTCGACGAGGGACTTCAAGAGTGGCGGTATCGCCATGTGGCCATGGTCCAGCGCACCATTGGGACAAAGTCGGGAACCGGTGGTTCGAGTGGCGCCGAATACCTCCGGAGCACTCTGTTCCGACCGGTCTTCCCTGACCTTTGGACGATACGAGCCCGATTCTGACCGTGATCGGCAATGCACACCATTCCAGGGTCTAGGGTCGCGCCGATGCCGGAACAAGCCGATCGTAGAGCGCACGGAATCGCCGAGATGTTGGGCGCTCACCGGGAATCCGGGATTCGACTTCTGTACATCGACATCGACACATTGCGACCGGATCATCTCGGTTGTTACGGCTACGAGCGACCGACCAGTCCCAATATCGATGCGCTGGCCGAGAGCGGTGTCAGATTCGACGGGATCTACACCTCGGACTCACCGTGCCTGCCGGCTCGATCGGCTCTGCAAACCGGAATGTTCGGAATACACAACGGCGCCGTGGGCCATGGTGGCACCGCCGCAGACACGTTCCATGAGGGGTTGCAGCGGGGGTTTCGATCTCGGCGCGCCTACAACTCGCTCGCGGCTTTGCTCTCGAGATCCGGCACTTGGACTACCACCATTAGCGTGTTCGGACAGCACCACTCCGCCTTGCAGTGGTATGCCGGCTTCAACGAGGCCATCCAGGATGGCTACGGATCGTGGATGTCCGAAGGAGTCACACCTTTGGCCCGCGACTGGATCGCACGAAATGCCGCGGCGCGAGAATCATGGTTCCTCCATGTTCATGTGTGGGACCCTCACACCCCCTACATCGCGAAGCCCGAAGACGCAGACCGCCTTGGCGAAAGCCGACCGAAGTGGATTACTCCGGAGATTCTGGCTCATCACCGCTCGATGGCGGGCCCCCACAGCGCACAGGAGACACTTGGATTCGAACAACCCGGTTCGGCGTTTGCATCGCTGCCGCTGATGCCGGGCGACCTGGAGAATGTCGACGACGTTTCCCGGATGTTCGACGGCTACGACACCGGGATTCGTCGAAGCGACGACATGGTTGGTGTACTCCTGAACGATCTTGATTCCATGGGCGTGCTCGACGACACGGCGATACTTGTTGCCAGCGACCATGGCGAGAACTTTGGTGAGCTCGGGATCTATGCCGACCATCAGACCGCTGACGAAATCACCCATCACGTTCCGGCAATTCTCAAATGGCCCGGTCTCCCTGGCGCTCAAGGCGGACGAGTGGATTCTGCGCTGCACTATCAAGTGGACCTTGGCGCCACCATCGTCGAGTTGTGTGGCGCTGAAGTCCCCGACAACTGGGACGGTGAGAGTTTCGCCGCCTCCCTGCAAGACCACGAACAGGAAACCAGCGATTCCCATGGCCGGGAGAAGCTGGTCCTGTCACATGCGGCGTGGACCGTTCAACGCTCGCTGAGATGGGACGATTGGTTGTGCATTCGCACCGCCCACGATGGATTCCATGGCTTTCCCGAGGTGATGTTGTTCGATGTCGCCGCCGACCCGCATCTCCAAGAGGATCTCGCATCTCAATTTCCTGAGCTGGTCGAGTATGCGATCTCGGAGATCGACCGTTGGCGGGAGGAAATGCTCGACTCGTCAGTAACGGGTATCGACCCGCACGACACGGTCATGGCCGAAGGCGGGCCGTTTCATGCATGGGGCGAGCTGCCTGCGTATCTCGAGCGGCTCCGCGAAACGGGCAGAGCACCCCTCGCCGACCAACTAGAAGCGCGTTGGCCCGACGAGGCAAGTGGTATGGGTCCCTCCAATCCGGGACCGTTTTGATGAACTCCAACAGCATCCTTGACGCCCCCGAGATGCCTCCCTACATTTCCACGAGCCTGCGCAACAAGGGAGACAGGTGACCAAGCTCGGATTCCTACTGGACAGCGACTCATGCATCGGCTGCCACGCGTGCACTGTCGCCTGCAAGAGCGAGCACAACGTTCCGATCGGCGTCAACAGGACATGGGTGAAGTACATCGAGACAGGCGCATTCCCGGACGTGAGTCGTCAATTCTCGGTCATGCGATGCAACCAATGTGAGGCAGCACCGTGCCTGGAGATTTGCCCCACCGGTGCACTGTTCCGTGCCACAAACGGGGTTGTCGACTTCCAGGACGCGAACTGCATCGGATGCAAGGGCTGCATGAACGCATGTCCATACGATGCGATCTTCATCAATCCGGCCACCAACACCGCCAACAAGTGCAACTTTTGCAACCACCGGATCGATGTGGGGCTCGAACCTTCGTGTGTGATCGTGTGTCCGACGCAGGCCATCAAGATCGCCGATCTCGACGACCCGCTCAACGCGGTCACGCAGAGAATCAACAATGGTGATCTCTCCGTCCGATCGCCCGAAAAGCACACCGATCCGAAGGTGTTCTATGGCGGAGCCTCACAATCGATGCTCGACCCCACGCGTTCGCGGATTTCCACGGATGGAATGATCTGGGCCGAGACAACCTCGGCGCATCCCACAACCACAAGCCACACGTTCGATCCTGATCTGGAGGCCCGGACCGCCTACACGACCCCTCATCCAATCACCTGGAAGTCGAAGGTGTCCGCTTACCTCGTCACCAAGGCCATCACCGCCGGTGTGATGGCGGTGGCTGCATTGCAAGTCTTGCTGGGCAACGCCGACAGCCACGCGGCCGTTGGTGTGATACCGGCTGTGGTGTCCGCGGTTTTCCTGGCGATCACGGGCGTATTGCTGGTGGCCGACCTGAAACAGCCGACCCGGTTCCATTACTTGCTGACCAAAGGTAAATGGTCGTCATGGTTGGTCAAAGGGGCCTACGTGCTCATGGCCGACACTGTGGTCATCGGGCTCTGGTTCCTCGGCGGAGTCATCGGGTCCGACACGTTGCTTCGCTGGTTGGCTGTGCCGGCGGTCCTGGGCGCCATCGGAGCTGCGGGCTACACCGCGTTCTTGTTCGCCCAGTGCAAGGGTCGCGATCTTTGGCAGTCGAAACTGGTTCTTCCCATGCTTCTCGCTCAGGCAACTCTCGCCGGGGGGGCAGGATTCGCTCTGATCGACCTATTCGCGGATGTCCCGGACCAAGACGCAGCCAGATGGGTGCTCCTGGCAGGAGCGTTGCTGTCTCTTGCTTTGGCAACAGCTGAAGTCACCTTTCACGACTCGCGCAACGTAGCGCTTGCTGTCGCCGCGATGACCAGAGGCCCATATCGGGGTCGTTTCGTTATCGGGATCGTCGTCGGGATGGTGTTTCCGGCGGTGGTCGCGGCGGTGAGTCTCGCCGGCGGCTACTCGTCGCCGGCCCCGCCTGCCATTGCCGCGGTGGCAGCACTCGCCGGCATGTTCGCCTACGAAGACGCCTTCATACGAGCCGGCCAGTCCGTGCCACTCAGCTAGGAACCCTGTGACCGAATTTCGCAACTATCCACCCCACGAGCAGTGGCACGACTGGCACGAGAATGATGCCGAGGCGTGGCCCGAGAAGGTCGACCGCAACTACTCACTCGTACCCACCACGTGCTTCAACTGCGAGGCAGCGTGCGGTTTGGTTGCCTACATCGACAAGGCAACGGGCAAGATCGAGAAGATCGAGGGAAACCCGGAACATCCGGCCAGCAGGGGACGCAACTGCGCCAAGGGACCGGCCACTCTCAATCAGATTTATGACCCCGAGCGGGTTATGCATCCCATGAAGCGGGCGAGGGAGCGCGGCGAGGGAAAGTGGGAACGTATTACGTGGGAGCAGGCGCTCGACGAAATTGCAGGTCGCATCCGTCTGGCCATTCTCGAGGAACGACGCGACGAAATCATCTACCACGTGGGTCGCCCGGGCGAGGACGGTTACACCGAACGGGTCCTCAAGGCATGGGGGGTCGATGGCCACAACAGCCACACCAACATCTGCTCGTCGAACGCGCGGATCGGTTACCAATCGTGGATGGGGCACGACAGGCCGTCGTCGGATTTTGCCAACGCCGAAGTGATCTTTTTGATCTCATCGCATCTAGAAGCCGGCCACTACTTCAATCCTCACGCACAGCGCATAATCGAAGCGCAATCAAAGGGTGCCACGGTCATCTGCGTCGACCCGAGACTTTCGAATACCGGATCGAAGGCAGATCACTGGTTGCCGGCGTGGCCGGGCACTGAACCATTCCTTTTGTTGACGATCGCGCGCCTGCTACTGGAGGCCGACACCTGGCAGCAGGATTTCGTGAGGCGGTGGACCAACTGGGAGACGTATCTGCGTGAGACAAGGCCCGACCTTCCTGTCGAATTCGGGTCGGTCAAGCGGGCCTGGCTCGACGAGTACGCCGAGCACACGCCCGAGCAAGCCGAATACTTGTGTGGCGTGCCGGCATCCCAGATTCGAGAGATCGCAGAAATCATCGGCCGGCACCCAACCAAGTTTGCTTCCCACACTTGGCGCGCCGCCGGGGCAGGCAATCTTGGTGGTTGGCAGACGGCGCGTTGTCTTTTCTTCCTCAACGTGCTCACGGGCTCCGTCGCCACGGTCGGAGGGACCAGTGGCAACGGGTGGAACAAGTTCAAGCCCGCTGCGCCAAAGGGGGCACCACCGCTGTCGGGTTGGAACGAACTCAATTGGCCTCGCGAATATCCGCTCGCCTATCACGAGATGTCGATCCTGCTGCCCCATTTTCTCGCGGAGGGCCGCGGCAAGATCGATACCTATTTCAGCCGCGTCTACAACCCGATCTGGACCAACCCGGACGGCTTCACCTGGATGGAGGCGCTGAAGGACACCTCCAAAGTCGAGTGCCACGTGGCTCTCACCCCGACGTGGTCCGAGACTGCGTTGTTTGCCGACTATGTGCTCCCGATGGGTGTCGGAGCCGAGCGCCACGACGTGGCGAGTTTCGAAACTCATGCCGGGCGTTGGATCGGATTTCGCCAGCCGGTATTTCGACGCTTCGCTGAACTCGATGGTGCAGTGATCGATGGCAACTCACGGACTCACCAATTCAACCCCGGAGAGGTATGGGAGGAAAACGAGTTCTGGATCGATCTCTCATGGAGAATCGACCCGGACGGTTCCATGGGAATCCGACAGTGGTTCGAAAGTGACACCCGTCCAGGTGAACCGCTCACGGTGGATGAGTACTACGCCACGATGTTCAAGGAGTCGGTGCCGGGCCTGGCGGACGCGGCCGCCGAAGCCGGACAGGACCCCCTCGACTACATGCGTGACCGCGGAGCATTCGCAGTGCCCGGCGATACATACGAGCCATATGAACGCGACGTCGACTCCGAGGCGCTGAGGGGATGCACTCGAGACGATTCGGGCGTGTTCCGCAAGCCCGGAACGCTTGGTAGCTGGTCCGGTGACCTGGATGACTTGGACCAGATCACGCTCTCGCCGCTGGGTGATGGCTCGCCGGGTGTTGAGGTTGATGGGGAGGTAAAGGAAGGATTCCCCACTCCCTCACGCAAGTTGGAGCTCTACTCCACGACCCTGTCCGAGTGGGGGTGGCCTGAGTACGCCACGCCAACTTGGATCCCATCGCACGTCCATTGGCAGGACCTCGACCTCGATGGTGATGAGAGAATTCTCCTACCCACGTTCAGAATTCCGACTCTGATCCACACACGGTCCGGCAACAGCAAATGGCTCAACGAGATCAGCCACCGACATCCCTTGTGGGTTCACCCAACCGATGCCGAAAAGCTCGGCATCGAAGATTCAGGCCTCGTCCGAGTCAGCACTCGGATCGGCCATTTCGTGATCAGAGCCTGGCGTACCGAGGGAATTCGGCCGGGGATCGTGGCGGCATCCCACCACATGGGCAGGTGGCGTTTCGGAACCGACGAAGCGAGGGGATGGGGCAACGGAAGAGTGGAGATCACCTCTACGCAGGGGGACGATGGCGGGTCAGCGTGGAAATTGCGACGCGATGGGGGAGTTGGTCCGTATCAAAGCGACGATCCCGACACCTCTCGGATCTGGTGGTCAGACCCGGGAGTCCACCAGAACCTCACATTCTGCGTGCAGCCTGATCCCATCTCCGGTATGCAGTGTTGGCATCAGCGAGTGAGGGTGGGACCGGCTCAGGCCGGTGACGAGTACGGCGACGTGTTCGTCGACACGGCGAAGTCCCGCGAGGCATATCTCGAGTGGCTGGAGCGAACGCGTCACGACCTCGACGGTCGGGGACTGCGTCGACCCATGTGGTACGCAAGACCACTCAAACCAACCGCCGACTCTTATCGCGTCTGACTCGCGCCAAGGCGCCAAAGCATCACAGCAGCTCGTGGGCGGTCTTTTCGCAGATCGCCCTGAGGGCGAAACTGGATCGAATTTGAGCGACTCCAGGCAGGCGTGAGAGATGGGTGCGGTGAATTCGCTCATAATCTTCTACGTCGTCGGCAACCACATAGAGCACGTAGTCGGCCATGCCGGCCATCAGATGGCAACTCATGACCTCGGGACAATTCCCGACCTCACTCTCGAATAGTTGAAGTAGCTCCTCTTGCTGTCCTGTGAGGCTGACTTCCACGAATACGGTGGTGGATCTACCGATCGATCGACGATTGAGGAGAGTTGTGTAGCCACTGATGATCCCTGCGTCCTCGAGTCGTCGGACTCTGCGTAAACACGCAGACGGTGACAGGTGCACCCGCTCGGCCAGAGCCGAATTGGTCATTCGACCGTCGCGCTGCATCTCATTGAGAATGACTCGATCGGTCGCGTCGATATTGGTTGGCACAAGATTCTCCGTATGGATCCAAATAGCTTCGCACATTATTGCGCTGCATTGCGTCTGACCGCCACTATTTGCATACCTATTGTTCGGCCCGACATTTATGATCGACCCACATCGATCACGGGGGGTTTTAGTCATGCTCATTGGTGCGCCGAAAGAAGTGAAGGTGGCTGAGCAACGGGTCGGACTCACTCCGACAGCCGTGCACGAGTTGGTAGCCCACGGTCACCAGGTCGTGGTCGGAAACAATGCCGGCATCGGAATCGGCGCCGACGATGCCGCATACCGAGAAGCGGGAGCCCGCATCGCCTCCGCCGAGGAGGTCTGGGACCAAGCCGAGATGATCGTGAAGGTCAAGGAACCGCAGGCGGCCGAACGCGCCATGCTGAGCTCCGACCAAGTGCTCTTCACCTACCTCCATCTCGCTCCCGACGCTCCCCAAACGACTGACCTAATCGCCAGCGGAGCCACCTGTATCGCCTACGAGACGGTCACCGACAATCGCGGTGGCCTACCCCTTCTGGCTCCGATGTCACGCGTGGCGGGCCGCATGTCGGTTCAGGCAGGAGCGCACGCGCTCGAGGCGCCCAACGGTGGGTCGGGAATACTCCTCGGTGGCGTCCCCGGTGTGCCGCCGGCTTCCACTGTGGTGATAGGTGGGGGAGTCGTGGGCGAGAACGCCATAGAAATGGCGATTGGCCTTGGATCTCGGGTCACGGTGATCGACCGCAGCGTGGATGCTCTCGACAGACTCGACCGTCGGTTCGGCCCGGGTCTGCAGACCGTCTACTCCACAAAGCATGCCATTGAAAAGGCAGTGGCGGCCGCGGATCTGGTGATCGGCGCAGTCTTGGTGAAAGGCGACAAGGCCCCGAAATTGGTGACCGCGGAGATGGTGAAGACCATGAAGCAGGGGTCGGTAATGGTGGACGTGGCAATCGACCAAGGTGGATGTTTCGAGACCTCTCACGCCACAACCCACTCCGAGCCGACGTTTGTGGTCGACGGCGTGGTCCACTACTGCGTGGCAAACATGCCGGGTGCCGTACCGCTCACCTCTACGTACGCCCTCAACAACGCGACCTTGCCATTCGTGCTCGCGCTGGCCGACAAGGGCGCCCGCCAAGCATTGCTCGACGATGCGAATCTGCTCGGCGGGCTCAACGTGCATGCGGGCCGGATAACCGAAGCCCACGTCGCCGCGTCGCAGGGACTGGACTACATCGAGCCGGTGGCAGCGCTGGGCTGAGGCCGCCGGTCGCTAGCGTGTGGTGATGCGTTGCGCCGTCTTGTGGACCACAAATTGAGCTATTTGACCGATCCATGGAACTGGTGGGTCACACCGTTTCTTGATCACCAAGACCTGCGTCGGGCGCTTGCGGCGAGCCTTCTGGTGGTGCTCGCCACTTCGATCGTGGGTGTTTGGGTCGTGCTCCGCGGTATGGCCTTCTTCGGCGACGCCCTTGCCCATGGGGTGCTGCCCGGTATCGCCTTGGCATTCGTATTTGGCGGTAACACCACCGTCGGAGCAGCCATCGCCGCTGTGGTGATGATTGGCGGGATCAGCGTCGTTCGTTCTCACTCGCCCTTGCCGAGTGATGTTTCGATCGGTGTCCTGTTCGTTGGCATGTTGGCCTTGGCAGTGGTGATCATGTCGAGTCAGACGGGTACCGACGCAGAAGACCTTGATCGGTTTCTGTTTGGATCTGTTGCGACAATCAGCAACTCAGACCTCCTGAAGCAGTTGATTGTCGCCGCGGTGGCGGTCGTCGGCGTGATCGTCCTGCACCGCGCATTGATGGTGCTCACCTTTGAGGAGGAATCTGCGGGACTGGTGGGATTCCATCCCAAATTGACTCATGCCGCGCTGCTCTCGCTCGTGGCACTCGCCGTGATCGCCTCTTTCGAGACCGTTGGCAGTCTTCTGGTGTTCGCGTTTCTCGTGGCCCCTCCGGCCGCTGCCACTCTGGTGGCAAAGCGGGTCCATCAAATCATGCTTGCCTCGGTCGTCATCGGTGGCGTCGCCGTAGTGGTTGGGCTCGCAGTGAGCTACCACGCAGATTACGAACCACCTGCCACCATGGCACTGACAACGGTTGTGCTTTTCTTCGTCGTGTTGTTGGCGAAATCGCTGGTGACGACGCTGCGCGCTCGACGCCTCGAGATGGTCAGCTAGCTTTCGCCTTCGTTCTCCTGAGAAGGGGGTCGACCGCCCCCAAAACCTTGTCGGCAACTCTCATGACTCGGCCGGACGACCCAGGCGCTTGGTTGTCGATCAGGTTGCCCATCACTTCGAGAGTGATGTTCGACGCAGTTTGCGTTCCCACGGCGACCTTGAGCCCGGCACGAAGAATCAGCGGATGCCCTATGAGGAAACTGAAACGCCGACCCGTGCGTAGGAAGCTGTCGAATCTGGCACCGATCTGAGCGTCGTATTCGACAGAAGCTGTGGAGGGATCCTGGATGAACAATTCTGCCGCGAGCATCCCGGATTCAAGGGCATAGTCGATCCCCTCACCGTTCATCGGGTTGATCAGACCGGCGGCATCACCGACGGCGACCCAGCCATCACCGGATCGGCGCTGGGCACTCATCGGCAGACGCCAGGCTCTCGGCTTGGCAACATAATCACCAAGATCCCACTCATCGCGCACTAGGCGTTGGTAAACGTCGAGCAGCGAGTTGAGGTTCAGCTTTCGGAAACCCTTCATGGTGGAGAGGGCACCAACGCCAATGTTCACCGTGCCGTCTCCGGTCGGAAACATCCAGCCATATCCGGGCACTGGAGTTCCATCAGCGGAGCGCAGGGTAAGGCAGGCCTCGATATGGCGATCTTCGTGTCGAGGTGAGGGTGCGTAGGCGCGGATTGCCAATCCGTATGGTTCGTCGGCTACTCGGCCGGCGCCCAGTGAGCGTGCCGCAGCTCCGGGAGCACCCGCAGCGAGGATGACGAGGGAGCCATGATGTTTTGCGCCGTCCACGCTGACGCCGACAACTCGATCGTTGTCGAAAATGGGAAGAGCGGTTGAGTCCCATCTGATTTCGGCCCCGGCGTTGAGTGCTGCATCGGCCAATCGGGCATCAAGAATTCGGCGCGGCCAGACCGCTCCCCGCGGTGGGAACGTGCCGTTGTCGGGCCACGGGAGCTCACGGCGTGTTCGGCCCGCAATCATTCGTAGGCCGTCGATTCGATGGGCGTCGGTCATGTCGATGGCGAGGCGGTCGAGTGCGGCGACGGCACGAGGGGTGAGCCCGTCGCCGCAGACTTTGTCGCGGCCGGTCCGGCCCTTCTCGAGCACCAGGACATCAGCGCCTTCCCGGGCCGCGCTGATTGCGGCCGCGCATCCGCCGGGCCCGGCGCCGATGACAATCAGGTCATGAGTGGTCATGACCACCGTGCTGATGCTCGCCGTGGCCGTGATCGTCAAGAATCAGCATTTCGTGCTGGTGTTCGTGGGATTGGTGATCGCCAAGAAGCCTGCCACCAAAGGCTCTGCGAAGAGTCTCGGGCCTCAGCACGTCATCCGGTGGTCCGCTCGCCACCTTCTCCTTTGCCAACAACACGACTTCGTCGCAATGTCTGGCCTCATCGAGATGGTGGGTGGTGATCACTATCGTCTTGCCTTGCCTTGCTTCGGCCCCGATCACGTCGAGGATTCGCTGTTGGCTCACCAGGTCGAGGCCGGTGATCGGCTCGTCGAGCAGCAAAACCTCGGACTCCCCGGCGATGGCTCTCGCCACGCGAACTCGCTGCTGTTCGCCTCCGCTCAGATCATGGAACTGCCTCGCCATCAGGTCGGCGACGCCCAATCGATCAGCGGCTCTGGAAATGGCGGCTCGATCAGCTCTGCCGGGGCGCCCCATCAAACCAATGTTGCGGTAGCGCCCCATTTCGAGGACCTCAGCGACAGTTATGGGCATCCACGAGCCAACGCCATTCTGCATGACGTAGCCGACGTCGGATGGATCGACGCCCTCGATGGAGCCAGCCGCGGGAGTTACCAACCCGGCAATGGCCTTGAGCAGTGTTGTTTTCCCTGAGCCGTTGGCCCCCATGACCGCTGTGGCGGTTCCGCTACGGAAACTGTGGGTGACGTTGGCGAGGCCAATGCTCGAGGCATATTTGACCGTTAGCCCATGGACCTCTATTGACGGACGCGCCATCCGGGAACGCTATCCGGGCGTTGGCTCAGGGCAGCAGGCCAACGTGCGCGAGTGCCAGGCGCAGCAGTCGGTCGTGCCCCGCAGTCATCTCGCCCCGCAGTTCCGCACTCATGGCCTCTTCCGGGGTGATCCAGGCGAGATCGAGAGACTTGTGTGACGGCTCCGCCTCTCCATCGACCGTTACCACGTAAGCCAAACTCACTGCATGTTGGCGCGGATCGTGGTAGCCCGATACATCGGGATCCGGGAAGAATTCGGCCACCGCGAACGGCGCCGGGTTCACGGGCAGGCGCGGCAATGCAATCGGTCCCAGGTCCTTCTCGACATGGCGAAGCAAGGCGTGGCGTATTCGTTCTCCGAACATCACTCGCCCGGTGACGAGGGCGCGACTGACGGTGCCGTCTGGCATGGCCTGCAACAACAGCGCAATTTCGGTAACCTCACCGATCGAGTCCAAGCGCACCGGTACGGCCACCACGTAGACGATCGGAACCCGATCTCTAACCTCAGCGAGGTCGTCTGTGGAAAGCCAAGCTGAGGACGTTTCGATAATGTCTGGCACTCACTGATTGTCGCGTGGCCATGGAGTGTGATCGTGGACCCACTCGAACCGGCTACGTAATGTCGCGTCCGGACACGGGCTTGCCGCCAAGCCACGTCCCCGAGATGCCGATCTTGTCGATGTCTTCGGGGCTCACCTGGAGCGGATCATCATCGAGCACGACGAAATCAGCATGCTTGCCAACCTCGATGCTGCCCACATCGTCCTCAACTCTCAGTTGCCAAGCGGCATCTATCGTGACCGCTCTCAGCGCCTGCTCCACCGAAATAGCTTGCGCCGCGCCCACGCGGTCACCCATCCGAGTGAGACGAGTGGCCGCCGTCCTCGCGAGGTGGAGCGGCCCGGGGGGATACATCGGTGAATCAGCATGGAGCGATACCCGATGCCCGTGCTCGAGTGCATCGTGGATCGGCATGATTCTTTCGCTTCTCTCGGCTCCGAGAATCTGGTCTCTGAGTTCCGGGCCGTACCAGTGCACATGGTCGACATGAAACGACGGGCTGACGCCGATTGCTCGGGCACGAGCAAGATCGTCATCAGCGATTAGCAGGCAGTGTTCCAAGCGCCAGCGGTGGTCGCGCGCCGATGCCGCGCCCAGGGCCACTTCATACAGATCCAGGATCTCGCGGCATCCGCGGTCTCCCTGGGCGTGGGTGAGCACCTGCCAGCCATCTGCTGCGAGACCGGACAGTATCTCCACCAAGTCGTTGGGATCGAAGTTTGCATATCCGGTAGTGCCCGGTGCGATTCCGAGCGTGCAACAACAGAGGTCGGTCTCCAGGTAGGGGTCATCAACGAGCATGGTTCCCGTGTATGGAGAACCGTCGTACCAGAGCTTCACACCCTGCACCTTGAACTTGTCGTCGCCGTCACCGGGGGAGAGACCGATGGCTTCGACCTCGTTGTGGCGCAGATACCCCACCACGCGTTGGGGGACGTCGTCACGGTCCGCAAACTTCTGGAACAGGTCGAAACTGGCCGTAGGCACCGTTGCACCGGCTAGCCCAAGGGTGGTTATGCCCACATCGGCGTATCGCTGGTATTGCCTCCACATTTGCGTCTCGAGAAGATCGGGACTCATGTCTGCATGTATGAGGAAGGGCAACATGGCAGCCTGCTCTTCGACCCGTCCGGTCAAATGACCGGCCGCATCTCGACCATAGGATCCTGCGAATTCCGGGTCGGGAGAATCGTCGCTCAAACCCGCGGCCGAGAGCGCCGCGCTGTTCACCCACAACGTGTGCATCGACTGGATCATCACCACCATCGGATTGGCGGGCGAGATGTCATCGAGGCGATGTCGGTCATAAGTACCGAGATCGCCCGTGAGCATTGCATCCAAGCCGAAGGCGAAGATCCACTCGCCATCGGGGCGACGGGCGGCTTCCCCGCGAAGTGCTGCCTCCACCTCGGCATCGCTGCGATGATTGAAGCCGCTCACGTCCAGCCACGAGTAACACACGCCGCACATGTCGGGGTGGGAGTGGGGCTCTATCAGACCGGGCATCAGGACCTGTCCGGCCATGTCGATCATCTCGGTGTCGGAACCGCGAAAGCGGCCGACGTCTTCGAGTGAGCCGACAGCTGTGATTGCGCCACCGGTGATCGCCACTGCCTCAACTGTCCCCTGAGGGCCCATGGTCAGGATGCGCCCGCCGATGATGATGTCTGCTTGCATTCGATCAAACTAGTTTGCAATCAGCGCCGACTGCTTCAGCGGACGTATGGTCATTGCGTGTCGCCCACCACCGATTGGAACCCGCTTCTGAGGGGAGAATTCGCGAAGGCGTATTGGCACGATCTCCAGCACTTCGTGGCAACCGAGCGGCTCACGCAGGATGTTTTTCCTCCCACGGAGCAGGTCTTTGCGGCTCTTCACCTCACTCCGTATTCCTCGGTGAAGGCGGTGATTCTCGGGCAGGACCCATACCACGGCCCCGGTCAGGCCCACGGATTGTGCTTTTCAGTGGCGTCGGGGGTGAGTCGTCCGCCGTCGCTGGTGAACGTTTGCAAGGAACTCGAATCCGATCTCGGAATCGACACCGGCACGTCTGGCTCACTACAGGCGTGGGCCAAACAGGGAGTGTTGTTGCTCAACACCACTCTCACGGTGCGTCGCGGCGCGGCAGCCAGCCATCAGGGGCACGGCTGGGAGACATTCACCGATGAGGTCCTGCGAGTCGTCAACGCCAAACCCGAAACAGTGGTGTTCATCCTGTGGGGTTCTGCGGCGCGTTCCAAGAAGAGATTGATCGACACTTCACGACATGTGGTGATCGAGTCTGCGCATCCGTCGCCACTTTCGGCACATCGCGGGTTCCTTGGCTCAAAACCATTCAGCGCCGCGAACCATGCCCTCGTCGCCGCCGGCCGCGACCCGATCGACTGGTCGATCCCGCACGTCTGACGCTGGTCCAAAGGTCGCCGGTTTCAGTCTCATCGAGCGCCAGCCAACCCCCGGGCTCGAGAGCGTTCAGTGAAATCGGGCCAATGGACTCCCGCACGAGCCGTAGCGTGGGATAACCGACTGCCGCCGTCATCCGCCGCACCTGACGATTTCGTCCCTCGGTGAGACAAAGACGGATCCACGAGTCGGGCACGGACTTCCTGACTCGAATCGGAACGCGGCGCGGCGGAAGAACCGGAGGGCGTTCGAGCAGCTCGGCGTCGGCTGGACGACTCAGTCCGTCCTTGAGATTGACTCCGCGTTCGAGCCGGCGAAGCGACTCGGCATCGGGGATGCCCTCCACCTGGACGAGATAGGTGCGTGGATGCCCGATCTCTGGATCCATCAGGAGACCTCGCAGTTTTCTCGATCGCGTGAGAAGGAGGAGACCCTCGCTGTCGAAGTCGAGTCGGCCCGCTGAGTAGATCTCAGCAACGTCGATGTAATCAGCGAGCGTTTCACGCCCTTCACGGTCTGTGAAGGCCGTGAGGACGCCGTGGGGCTTCCAGAACTTGACCACCAGTTCAGGGTCGTGGAGGTTGGCCATCACTCAGAAGTACCAGGGATAATCCGTCCAATTGGGGTTTCGCTTCTCGAGGAAGGCATCACGACCCTCCACCGCTTCATCGGTCATGTAGGCGAGACGCGTCGCCTCGCCGGCGAACACCTGCTGGCCCATCAACCCGTCGTCGATCAGATTGAACGCAAACTTGGCCATGCGCTGGGCCGTTGGGCTCTTCGAGTTGATGTCGGCGCCCCAAGCCAGAGCCACGTCTTCAAGCTGGGCGTGCGGCACCACCTTGTTGACCATCCCCATTTCAAACGCCTCGTCAGCGGAGTAGTCATGACCGAGAAAGAAGATCTCTCGCGCCCGCTTCTGACCGACCTGTCTGGCCAGGTAAGCCGACCCGAATCCGCCATCGAAGCTGGCAACGTTGGTGTCGGTTTGCTTGAAGATGGCGTGCTCCGCAGAGGCCAAGGTGAGATCGGCCGTGACATGGAGGCTATGTCCGCCGCCCACCGCCCATCCGGGCACCACCGCAATAACGATCTTCGGCATCGTACGAATCAGTCGTTGCACCTCGAGAATGTGCAGGCGTCCTGCCCGAGCGGGGTCGATGGAGTCGGCGGTTTCGCCGTCGGCGTATTTGTAGCCCTCCCGACCGCGAATCCGTTGATCGCCTCCGGAACAGAACGCCCACCCGCCGTCCTTGGGCGATGGTCCGTTTCCCGTGAGGAGAACGCAACCAACATCGCTCGACATTCGAGCGTGGTCGAGGCAGCGGTAGAGCTCATCGACTGTGTGCGGTCTGAAAGCGTTGCGTACCTCGGGCCGGTCGAAGGCAATTCTCACTGTTCCCTGATTTATGGCCCGGTGATATGTGATGTCGGTCAGTTCTTCGAAACCGCTGACCGCAGTCCACGAATCGGCATCGAAGATCTCTGATACTCGGCGTACTGAACTCATTTTGGTCCTCGTTCGACAGCGCGGGCAGGCTACCTCTGCAACTCCGGTTCAACCGTGGACGGCAGTGTTGCTGTGGCCGTTCGGGGGTCGCCGCGTCGGCGCAGTCCCTTCACCACCAATACCTCCACGGGCAGCAGCGGAAACATGGCGATGACCAGAAGCTGGTACGGAAACAGGATGTACATGATGGCGAGAATGCCAAAGTGCATCAGCACTGCCAATGTCACCCAAATCATCGCCAACCTTTCCCTGATCAGTGCTATCGGTGCCCCAAGTTCGATCAGCAACGCTCCCAGAGCCGCCGGAGCCATCAACCAGTGCTGCGATACGAAAGATGATGCAAGCGGCGATGCGGGCGCTCCGATCTCTATCTTGCGAGCGTTGTCGAAGCTGATCTGATGGAGCAGAACGTCGCCGTCGAGCCAATGCATCCCGCTGATTCGCAACTTGGCAACGCCGGCCACGAAGTACGCCCCCACAGCCAACACAGCCATCGACTTGACAGCCCACCAACCGTCGTCGAAAGCGCTGGCGTCGTCAGTGTCCGTCGACCGATCTCTGGCATCGAGCGCCCACACGGTGGCTGCCGGCGCAATGGCCAATACGACAAGTTGCATCGACAGCAGATTCTCGGTGTGAATGATGTGCCCCCACGAGTTTCGATAGGTGGAGACGAAAAGGAAAGCAACTGCGGTGGCCGGGGCAGTGATCCGATATTGCCACCCCAGCACCAAGGCAGCGCCCGCCACCACAACGATCGCCACGGCGGCCACCGTGACACCGACCGGCAGCGGATCGTTGAGGAACCAAAGCGGGCCGACCGGATCGAAACGCCTCGCCGGCTGTTGCACGGTGTCGATGATGTTGGCCGCTCGGACCAACGTCCAGATCACCGCGTATGAGCCCATGGCGATACGCATGATGGCCAGGCGTTGGCGAGCGTTTCGTGTCATTGTGCGAGCCTGCACTCGGCGCGAATGATGACTTCGAGCGGTGGAGCGCCGTCGACCACCACCGCAACGGTGTCCACCAACTCGGATCTGACCTGAATGAGCATCGACGAATCGTTGACGACCTCCGCCACGTCGTCGCACAGGAGTTCCGCGTCGCCCCGACTGATCGCCAACCGGACCACCTCGGAAGCGGTCACGATTTCATCGGTCCCGGAAATGATCTTCGGCGTCAGCCGGTGGACCACACCATCCGGATCGATGGCAACAACGGTGTCGATGTTGGTCTGTGGACCGCGGTCGTCGGCAAACATCGGATAAGTGGACAGGGGATACGAGTCGTGATTCGGGCTGTGCAACAGCGGCGAAAGAACGGCTGCGGCAGCAATGAAGGGGGCCAGGCGGCGCAAGGCAGTTGGCATCGGACCATCGTAGGTGCCGCGCCCCACCCTGTAGCGTGTCAGGAGTGGGGCAGAATCTGCGACGTGTGACAGCCGGGCTACTCACATGGGTCCTCACGCTTGGTGTTGTGGGCGTCGCCGTACACCCCGAAAGATGCGGGACCTTCAGTCGATCTGAGGTCACGGCGTCAATCGAAGCAACCGTGGGCTGGCTGGGAGCCAACATCAGCGGCGAAGGGAAGTTCACCTATCGCTACGACCGCGAGGTTGCCCGTGACCTGGGTGGATACAGCGAACCTCGGCACGCCGGGGCCATTCTCGCCCTGTATCAGGCGGCCAATCACGGTTTCGCCGGAGCTCAGGCAACGGCCGACCGAGCTGTTGATTGGGCACTCAATCGGGTGGTCGACACGCCGATCGGACCGGCATTCGGAAGTGGCGCAAGGTTGGAGACCGGGTCCACAGCGTTGCTCGTTGCCGCCCTCGTGGAGAGACGCCTGATGACGGGTTCGACAGAATTCGATGACTCCATGCTCGACATGGGCACCACGCTGGTCTCGACGGTGGGCGATGACGGCGCCGTTGATGCAGTGATCGACGTCACGACAGGATCGATCCCTGAGCGCTCCCGCTTTTACACCGGTGAGACCTTGTGGGCCCTCGCACGGCTCCACCTGGTTTTCCCCGAGTCCGGGTTCGACGATGCCGCACTGAAGGTCAGGCGCTATCTGATCAACGATCGGGATTCGGTCGAGCGACCGTGGCCCCCCGTGTCAGACCACTGGGGTGCGTACGCCATCGAGACGATGGCGAGATGGCCTCAACCGCCCGGCCTCGACCCGGCTGCCAAGGCTTGGATCGACCGCCAACTCTGGATGTTGGGGCTGCAGGTGCGGTACGAGTCTCAGAGGGTTGGAGGCGTCACCCGGTTGACGCGTGGCGACGTCGCGCTGCCCGCTGGTGTCGGCACACTCGGCGAGGCGTTCGGCAATTTCCTGATCCTTGACGAGCGAGACAATTTCCTGGGAGACAGGCGCGATCTGTTGCGTGAGCGCGCCACGTGCGCAACATGGATGCTGATCGATCGCCAGTCGCATTCTGTCGACGCTTCCGGGCACGTCGCCGACCCATCAATTGACGGAGCGTGGTTCCGACAAGGCATCTCTCAACTGGACGACCAGCAACACACACTCTCCACACTGCTCTTCACACTCGACTGGATGGATTCGTGAGTCTTCTACTCATCGCTCTCACCGTGGCCACAACAACGAACCCCGCTCGAATCGCGTCAGCCGCACGAGGGGACAGACGTGCAGTGGCGTTCGCTGCCGGCGCTTTATTGGTGGTCGGCACAATTCTCGCGTGGCTTTCCGGGCCCATCATCGAACTCATTGGGATCAGCGTTCCGTCAGCGGTGATCGCCGCCGGGATCGCAGTGGTGGTGGTGGGAACGAGGGATGCCGTCGTCGCACCTCCCGTCCTCGAAACGTCGCCCACACCCATCCCGACGGCCGTCTTCCCGGTGTTCTTCCCGACGATGTTCACTCCCTCTCTCGCGTTGATGACGATCGCTGGAGGAGCCGAACGAGGCGTCTGGGCCTCCCTGGCGGCCGTATTCGTGGGACTTGTGCTCGTCGTGGTTGCATCACTGGCCGTGCCTCACAACCCAGTAGGCCGTCCGCCGACGCTGGCGAGAATCGTTGCCGGACTATTCGGTCTCGGCGGTGTGGTGACCGGCGTGTTCGTGGCCACGCACGGAGTGATGTCCATCTGAGCCGCTCGCGACCCAGTCACATTGAGTCTCAGCGAAAGTCGTCGAGCATCACGGCGGCTTCGTCTTTGCGCAGCAGCAAGACCTGAGCGCCGGATTCGGTCGTATGCGGGCTGGTGGGAAGGGTGGCGGTGTCAGGGTCGAGGCCGCGCAATGTCATGGCCAGTCGAGCTGCATCACCCAGTGACATTGCGTCATCCACCTTCACATTCGAAGTGGCTCCCCGAATGACGGCCAACACCTTCACGGGGTTGAAGGTGTGTCCCATTCCGGCAAACACAGCGGCCAGGAAGTGCTGTTGGCGTTGCACGCGGCCGAGATCCGACGTGGGATCACGAACTTCCTTGCCGTCGATGATCTCGACATAGTGACGGGACCGCACGTAAGCAAGAGCCGTGTCTGCGTCGAGAAGCAGTTCCCCGCTCGACTCTATATTCAGCCCCGAATTTCGGTCATAGGCAGGATTGGGGATATTGATGGTCACCCCTCCAAGCGCGTCAACAAGATCGAGGAAACCCGACAAATCGATCTGCAGGTAATGGTCGATCCCGACCCCGAGCTCGGTCTGAATCGTTCGCACGAGCGCCTCGGGCCCGCCGAAATAGAAGGCGGCGTTTACCCGATTGGTGGACCCGCCATAGAGGGGCAGGTAGAGGTCACGGGGAATGGCGAGCAAGCGCGCCCCGCCGTCGCCCAAGTGAAGGATCGCTATCGAATCGGTTCGCTCTCCCGACACCGGCGTTCCGACAATCGCACCGGCATTGGGTTGGTCGGCTGATATGCCCTCTCTCGAATCGGTACCGACGATCAGATAGTTCGTTCCCGAAGCTGATGATGTCATCGCCTCGGACAACTGAACCCGCTCGACATTTCTCCACGAAGACCACGCCACAACTGACCCGAAGGCCGCCGACAGGAGAATCAAGATCAGCACCGCGACGCCTGACCACAGCAGACGTCGCCGCCACGATCCGGACGATGTATCGAGATTCCCGGCTGGGTCTACGGCCGATATATCCGATTCCGCAGCCGGCGCGGCAGTGATCGTGACTGATCGTGGATCGGGTGGGGGATTCAACATGCGGGACATAGTCCACCACGACATTCACCGGATTCATCGTCGATGTGGCCGATTCCACCTCTCGCTCGGCTCCGGTCGCTATCGTCAACTTGGGACGGGCGGCCGCTTACCGATGGCATTGACCTGCATGAAATCACCAAGACGTCTTCACCAAGTGCTGGCAGCGTTTCTCGTGATGTCTCTCGTCTGGCCTTCAGCGGTGGCCGCAGAAGGCTCGATCAGCGACCTTCGCAAGCAGCGCGAGGAGGCCCGTGACGCCAAAGCCGCAGCGCTGGCCGAGGTGGATCTCCTCAAGCTTCAGGATGCAGAGATCGCCGACGTTCTCGCCGAAATCCAAAGCTCAGTCGATGCTCAAGTCGCTCGGGTGCAAGGTGCGCGTCAAGCCTTCGATTCCGCCATCGAGGAAGTCACGAATCGTCAGCAGGCAGCCGCCGATGCCGCCCTCGCCTTGATTGCCACCGGCGAGCAGATCGCCGAGCGCGCCGTGGAGGCCTACGTCGGTTCGAGCGCCGGGGCCGAACCGTGGCTCGTTTCGTCGGATCTGAATCGCACTGCGGTGCGGCTTGCCCTGATCGACCTCACGGCCGGAACCGATCGCGACCTGTTGGATCAGCTCCGTCGACTTGAAGCTCAGCGAAGTCAGGATCTGATCGCGGGGGTGGAGGCGCAGGCCGAGGCAGACGAGCTACGGGTGGCGCTGGAGGCGGAGCTCACCCAGTTGGAGGATCGGCGCCGCGTTGAGGATTCGGTGCGAGCCGAGGTACAGAGTCGTATCGACGAATGGCAGTCGAATGCTGCCGAGCTCGAACGTGATGCCAACGACATGACGTACCTGATCCAACAAAAGCAGGCGGAGGCTCTCGGATTTCCCATCGGTTCGTCCGGCGTGGAGTCGGTGAAGGGCTTCATATTTCCCAAGAACGGACGGATCAGTTCGAAGTTCGGGCCACGTAGTCATCCAATATTCGGCTCGACACGGAGCCACCCTGGAGTCGACATCACGGGTCGTACAGGCGATCCGATCTGGGCGGCGAAGTCGGGGCGGGTGATCTTTTCGGGCCGTCGAGGTGGATACGGCAATGCCGTCGTGATCCAACACGAGGGCAACATCTCCACGTTGTACGCACACATGAGCGAGCTTCAGACCAGCCAGGGAGATTGGGTTGAGCAAGGTGAGGTCATTGGCCTCACTGGCACGACCGGGTTCAGCACGGGGTCGCATCTGCATTTCGAGACGCGTGTCAGCGGGGTGCCGAAGGATCCCGAAGTCTTCTTGCCCGGGTGATGCATGAGGGTCTGACTGAGCCCGTGGGCAGCGGCACCGGCTAGGTTCGCGACGTGCTTTTGTGTGTCGGTGACCTTTATGAAGAAGTGCTGGTCCAGGCGTCGTCGCCGCCCATGAGAGGAATCGACACCTCGGTGAGATCTGCCCGGGTGAGAGGAGGCAGTGCGGCCAACGTCGCGGCTCTGTCAGGGGAGCTGGGCAGACCCGCCAGGTTTGTCGGCCAGGTGGGAGACGACTCGATCGGCCGGACCCTGGTGGCCGACATCAAGCGACGCGGAGTTGATGCCATGGTGCATCAGATTGGTGGAACCGGCGTATCCATCTCGATAGCAGGCGGCGGCGCTCGCAGTCGGCTCGTCGATCGCGGAGCCTCGCGTCGGCTCCACAACATTGACCCTGGAGTTCTCGATGGCGTCTCGTGGATTTATCTCGCTGCGTCGGCATTCACCGAAGATCCAATGGCATCTGCCATCGATCGACTACTTGGTGAGATACGAGACCGTCGAGTGACGCTGACCATCGGAGGGCCGAGCTCGTCCGATTTGCAAAGCATCGGCCGGCAGGAGTTTCTGGAGTTGATCGCCGCCACTCGTCCCGACAGCGTGGTCCTCAACTCATCCGAGCATGCCTCGCTGGGGCTCGATCCCCGCAGTCCTATACCGGGCGTGGCCAACACGGTCGTAACGGCGGGCCCCAGACCCACACTGACGGTCGATTCTGAGGCAAATGCAACGGCGGTTGAGGTCAGACATGTCGAGGGAATCCGTGACTCGACCGGGGTCGGTGACGCTTTCGTCGCCGGCTACTTGGCATCTCGGTCCACTGGAGCAGATTCGGCCTCGGCATGCAATGCCGGTCATCGACTCTCCGCGAAAGTGATAACACGGCTCGGCCCGACATCGGTCGGTTGATGACCAGAACGAAAACTACGGAGGGGACCGCCATTCGACGGTCCCCTCCGCTTTGTATTGCTCAGATTTCCCGATCAGCCGGCGAAGTTACCCATCTCGCCTTCGGTATTGATCAAGTCGCTGATACCGGCCCAAGTTGCAGTCTCGGTGGCGGCGTCGTAAGCGAGCTCGCTGATCACACCTGCTTCTGTGACGTAGGCGTCGTTTGAACCATCGGTCTGGAGCGTGGCGCCAGGAATAGCCGAGTCGAGCACATAGTCCAAGCTCCACATGGCGTCTATCAACGAGCCTCGGTTGAGTCCCTGGTCTGAAGCGGCTGCCTGGCGTAGGACAGTGTCGAGGATGTCGGCGAAGACGTAGCCGGTCTGGTAGGCACCGGTCTCCGGATCGATCCCTGCGGCCTCGAGCTCCGTGCGGGTCTTGATGACGAATGAATCATCAGCCCAAGCAGGGTCGGACACATCCTTGGCCGTGTTGATCACATGAATACCGTCGGCCAATGGACCGATCGGCACCCAGAACAAGCCGATGTTCTGGCATGTGGCCGACACCATGATGTTGGCAGTCCAGCCGACGGTGCGGGCGCCTGCCACTGCTCGAGGGCAGTTTGCGCCGGATGTGCCGACGACAAAGGCATCGGCTTCGCTAGCCGCCAACGTCGTGACCTCGTTCTGCACCGTGTCTGCGTTGGGATCGTGCACTTCGGTCGCCACGATTTCCAGCCCGAAGTCCGGGGCACACTGCTCGAACGTCTTCTGGTATGCCTTGCCGAAATCGTTGTTGGCGTAGAGAGCAGCCACTGTGCCGCCGTCGCCAAGCGTCTCGGAGAGATACTGACACCAAACCAGGCTCTCGGTGGAGTAAGGGATCAACACACCGCTGGTGAACGGGAAGTTGGCCGGGTCGCCCCATTCGGGGAGGCCTGTACTGGCGAACAGCTGCGGGATGCACTCTTCGGTGAGGGTGTCGCGCACGGCCAAGTTGTTTGGCGAGCCGATGATGTTGGAGAAGGCGAATACCTCACCGCTGTCGATCATCTCATTGACGTTGGTGACGGTTCGACCCGATTCGTAGCCGTCATCGCGAGTGAGAATCTTCACTGACTTGCCATCGATCGGATCGGCGTTGTCGAAGTAGATCTGCATTCCGTCGGCAATGGTCCCAAATCCGGCCAGAGCGCCCGACTGCGGCATGCTCGTACCGATCGTGATCTCGGTATCGGAGATTCCTTGTGTGGAGTCCCATCCGCCGGGGCACTCGTTTGTATCGAGAACCGCGCCACCGCCAAGGTCGTAGGTCCCATCGAATTCAGGGGCTGCGGCTGTCGTTGCCGGAGCCTCTGTCGTGTTGCTTCCGGCGGTTGTGGCCGGGGCGGCTGTGGTAGCCGCAGCTGCCGTAGTGGCGGGCGAACTCGCGGTGTCGCTACCGCTGTCGCCGCACGAAGCAGCTACGAGACTGAATGCGAGTATTGCCGCGGTCAGTCCGAACCATCGTTTGGTGTGTGTCATGTACCCCTCCTGGGAATGAGTCTGTCGACTCGGATTTACTAGATTAGACCAACTTCATTGACCGACAAGAAATCGAACGCTCTCAGGGCTCGCGCAAAACGGCCCGTTCCGATGACGGAACAATCTGGTAAAAGCGCTGTCGGATCTTCTTCAATCCTGCGGCAATCCCGCCGGGCATCACGAACATCAAGGCGATCAACAAGATCCCCAGAACCATCTGGCCGTAGGGGCCGCTCAGGCCCCAACCGAGTGCCGGGACCTCGGTGGTCTGCGACGCCCACTGCCTGACGAAAATCACTGCGAAGCCGCCAATAAGGGAACCCTTGAGGTTGGCACCGCCGCCGACTATCAGCCCGACCACCAAGAATATCGCGAAGTTGATTCCCATGTCATCCGGGCTGACGAACTTCTTGTCCATCGCCAGCATCGTTCCCGCCACACCGGAGAGGAGCGCAGATACCCCAAACGCTCCAGCCTTGTAGAGCGAGAGATTGATCCCGGAGACCTCTGCGCCGATCTCATTGTCGCGAATCGCGATCAAGGCACGGCCGGGCCGACTCTTGATGAGGTTGCGGGCCAAAAGGAAGCATGCCGCAGCGATGATCACCAACAGAAAGTATGCATAGATCGCCTGCGACTGGCGGCTGCTGAATCCTTCAGTGCCGGTCCAGTCACCAATGATCGGAATCTTTCTGATCAGGTCAAGCGTGCCCTGAATCGGCATCCAGTCCGGTGGTATCAGTTTCGATTCGATACGAAGCCCGTTCGAACCGTGGGTCCACTTGTCCAACTGGTCGATCTTCATCAGAGTCGGGAATACGGCGGCCAGGCCGAAAGTGACCATGGCGAGGTAGAGGCCCTGGATACGTAGCGCCGGCAGTCCAACGATGATCCCGATGATCAGGCACACGGGCAACACGATGATCAATGTCGAAATGTAAGACCAGTGGTTGGTTTGGACAAAAATGCCGGTCAGGTAGGCACCGGTACCCACGAAGAAGCTGTTTCCGAGCGACAGCTGGCCATTGAAACCCGTGAGCAGATTGAGCCCGAGCACGGCGACGGCCCAAGCGATCGCCTCGCTCACATTACCGATACCGATCGTGTAGCTGTTTCCCAAAACCGATGGTTTGAGCGGAATTGCCACCACGAATGGCAGCACAATCACGACCAGCAGCGAGAAGCTCCAGTTGAAAGCTCTGAGCCGGTTGTGGATGGTCGAACCCTCGGCGACAACACGCGACTTCATACCCGCACCACCTTCGAGGAGCCAAACAATCCGGACGGTTTGAACAGGAGAACCAGCAAGATCACGAACACTGCGGCACCCACCGAGAGCTCACTGGGAATGAACGAAACCGACTGCACGACCACGCTCCTGATCAACCCAACAAGGATTCCCCCGATCACAGCTCCCTTTGGAGAGTCGAGGCCTCCAAGCGCTGCTGCGGCAAAGGCGAAAACCAATGACGACAGCATCACGTTGGGGTCGACAACATCCAGCTCAGGCACCAATAATGTGCCGGCAAGCGTTCCGATGGCTGCGGCCAGCGCCCATCCAAACTGGAGGGTGGGACCGATACGAATTCCCACCAACTCCGCCGAATCGATATTGGACGATACCGCCCTGAACGCCAGGCCGACCTTGGTGCGGTTGAGCAACAAAGTGACTGCCCCGAGCATCGCCAAGACACTGAGGAACACACCTAGCGCCGACCAGCGAAGATGGGCCACTCCCACCGAGAAGACATCGCCATCCGGGAAGATCGAGGGAAGGGCCTTGAGGTCGGTGGACCACACCACGGCCACGAAGGAATTGATGCTGAGGAAAAGGCCCAATGTGACGATCACCAGAGGCAGATGATTGGTGGGATCAAAGGGTCGGATGATCGTTCGTTCGATTCCGGCAGCCAGGGAGGCCGTGACGGCCATCGCCACCAGGATCGCCAAGAAAATCGGCCAACCCCAGCCAACGCCCAGCGCCCACGCGATGTAGACCCCGAGCAGAGCCAATTCGCCTTGCGCGAAGTTCAGCACGCCGGTGGCCTTGTAGATCATCACCAACGCAAGGGCCAGGCCGCCGTAGCCGGCACCGAAACGAAAACCGTCAAGCACTCGTGCGAGTAGAAGTTCAGGATCAGTGTCGATTGAAACTGCGAAAAGGAACATCTCAGTAACCCAGGTAGGCACGACGGATTGCTTCATCGCCGCTGAGCTCCGCCGGCTCGCCTGAGATGGCAATGTTGCCCGCCTCCAACACGTATGCGTGATTGGCCACGGCCAGCGCCAAGCTGGCGTTCTGCTCGACGATGAGCATGGTCATGCCCTCCTCCTTGTTGATCTGCGAAAGCCGTTCGAACAGGTCCTCGATGATGATGGGCGCCAGGCCCAGAGACGGCTCGTCCAATAGGAGCAGTCGGGGCCGCGACATCATGGCCCTGGCAACGGCCAGCATTTGCTGTTCTCCCCCCGACAGGGATCCGGCGAGTTGCTCATGACGACTGCCCAGCACCGGGAATACCTCGAACCACTTGTCGATGTCGGAAGCGACATCTGCATCCGTGCGGATGAATGCTCCGGCTTCGAGGTTGTCACGCACCGACAACTCGGGGAATGTTCCACGACCTTGGGGGATGTGGGCAATTCCGAGCCTGACGATGTCGGGCGTCGAGTTCTTGATGATTTCAGCACCCTTGAAGACCACCGAACCACTAGTGCTGATCTGACCGCAGATCGCTCTCAAGGTGGTGGTCTTTCCGGCCCCGTTGGCGCCGAGAACCACACTGATATCGCCGTCGTTGACGTCCAAGTCGATCCCGTGCAGCACCTTCACCGCGCCGTACCCGGCCTCGAGGTTGGTTACGTGGAGCAACGGTTCGGTCATGACCCACTCCCGAGATACGCCTCGATCACTTCAGGGTGTTGCTGCACTTCGGCTGGTGTTCCCTCGGCAATCTTGGCTCCGAAGTTCATGACCACCACCTTGTCGGAGATCCCCATGACCAGGGCCATGTGATGCTCAACCAGCAAGACCGTGAGCGAGTGACGATCACGTAGCGATGTGATGAGGGCTCCGAGATCGTCGACCTCGCTGTGAGTAAGCCCGTTGGCCGGCTCGTCCAACATCAAGATTCGAGGCTCAGCAGCGAGCGCCCTAGCCAACTCGATCCGCTTCATCGTGCCGAAGGGAAGTCCGGCCGCCGGATGATGTGCCACTTCGACCAGATCGAGTTCCTCGAGGATGTCCCAGGCCTTGGTCGAGAGTCGGCGCTCATCTCGCCTGGTGCCGATTCGAAGTGCTGCACTCAAGAAGTTTTGCTTGGAGCGGGTGTGCGCTCCGACCATCACGTTCTCAAGCACGGTCATTCCCGGCCAGAGGGCGAGATTCTGGAACGTGCGAGCCACGCCGAGGGAAACTATTCCGTGAGGCGGCTGGGCAAGCAGATCGTGTCCATCGAATTCGACTTTGCCCTCGTTGGCTTCGTAGACGCGGCTGATGACGTTGAACATCGTCGTCTTGCCGGCGCCGTTGGGCCCGATGAGTCCGCAGATTTGACCTTCGTCGATCTGGAACGAGAGCTGATCGAGAGCGACGATGCCGCCGAATCTGACTGTGATGTCTGAGATGTTTAGGAGTGCCATGGGGATCGGCGCGTGAACCTAGCAGTAGTCGAATCGTCGATGCGAAATTGGGGACAGATCTCTCGCATCGTGAAAAGCGATAGCTAGTCAAGCGGGGCCCACCCTGACGGCGTCGGACAATCAACGAGAGTTACGTGGCGCCCGATGCGTGGCCCTGCGGGCGTCAGTCTGTATCGTGTCGGCGTTCCGAACCGTCGTGCTCGCGCGCGCGGCCCGTAACGCCCCGACCCGGCGGAAATATGTCCGCCGATCAACGACTCGCAACGAAGCGATTTCAGGAGCAACAGTGGACGCCATACCGTACTTGGCCCTTGTGTCGGCGTTGGCCGCACTTGGCACGGCCGCCTATTACTACAAGACGGTCGAGGCCGTCTCACCAGGAAACGATCGCATGGTCTTCCTGATGACCGAGATCCAGAAAGGAGCACGTGCGTTCCTCAAGCAGGAATACACGTGGGTATCCGGATTCGTCGTCGTGATGGCGATCTTGATCGGATCATTGATCGCCATCCCGGCAGCATTCACCTACATTTTCGGCGCGGTTCTATCGGCCACCGCCGGATATGTCGGAATGACCGTGGCCACCATGGCCAATGCCCGAACCACAGAGGCTGCCAAGGATGGCCCTGCCAAGGCTCTCCCTGTGGCCTTCCGCGGTGGCGCCGTGATGGGATTCTCCGTAGCGGGCCTGGCCCTCATGGGCCTCATGATCGTCTACATCGTGTTCGTCAAGTGGCTCGAAGTTGACGATGCGTTCGAAGTCGTCACTGCCTACGGCCTCGGAGCTTCATCCATCGCGCTCTTTTCCCGTGTGGGTGGAGGCATCTTCACCAAGGCAGCCGATGTCGGCGCCGACCTGGTGGGGAAGGTCGAGGCCGGCATCCCTGAAGACGACCCTCGCAATCCAGCCACCATCGCCGACAACGTTGGCGACAACGTTGGCGACGTTGCCGGGATGGGTGCCGACCTCTTCGAGTCGTATGTCGGCTCGATCATCGCACCGATTGCACTGGTGGCGTTTGCAGGCGGGTTGGTGGCATCCCAATCCGGCGATGCCGGTGTCCTGCCATTCCTGGTGTTCCCGATGTTGATCGCTCTGATCGGCATGGTCGCTTCGATCCTGGGATCGTTCTTCGTAAAGGGCGGCGAGTCCACCGATTCCGGTGCTCTGAGCCGCGCCCTGCACATGGGCACGAATGTGGCAATGGGGATAACGGCAGTTGGGTCCGTGCTCGGCGCACTTTGGGTATTCAACGACAGCAGCCAGTTCGAGAACCCAATTGGTTTCGCCGTATCCGTGATTGGTGGCCTGGTGGTCGGTTGGGCTCTCGGCAAGACCGCTGAGTACTACACGTCAGACCATTTCGGCCCGGTGAAGAAGATCGCAGATCAGACCAAGACCGGCCCAGCGACCACCATCCTCGGAGGAATCTCAGCCGGAATGGTGTCGGTTGCTGCATCGGTCGGGCTGCTCGCCATTGGCGTGGGCGTCGCATATTGGGGCGGCGAATACGCACTTGGCGACACCGCGGGCAACTTCGGCGGCATCTACGGCATCGCCGTCGCTGCGATCGGCATGCTCGCCACCACCGGCGTCGTCGTCTCTGTCGACGCCTATGGTCCGATCGCCGACAACGCAGGTGGAATCGCAGAGATGTCCGAGCTCGATCCGTCGGTCCGAGAGGTCACGGATGCTCTCGATTCCCTCGGCAACACCACAGCCGCCATCGCCAAGGGATTTGCGGTCGGTTCCGCCGCCCTCACCGCTCTGGCGCTGTTCAAGAGCTTCGAATTCGCCATCCGCGACGCCGGCGGGACCCTCTCGCTCAATATCGGCGAGGTCAGCGTCTTCATCGGTTTGTTCCTCGGCGCCATGCTTCCCTTCCTGTTCGCTGCTCTCACCATCGACGCTGTTGGACGCGCCGCTCAGGAGATGATCGAAGAGGTCCGGCGACAATTCCGTGAGATCCCAGGGCTTCGCGAGGGCAAGGAGGGAGTGATTCCCGATTCCGCTCGGTGCGTCGCAATCTCCACCCAAGCTTCGCTGAAGGAGATGATCATTCCCGGCGCTCTCGCCGTTGTGGTCCCACTCGTAATCGGATTCATCAGCGTGAACGCGTTGGGAGGCTTCCTTGCCGGGGCATTGGTCACGGGCTTCTGTCTGGCGATCTTCATGGCAAATTCCGGCGGAGCCTGGGACAACGCCAAGAAGTACATCGAGTCGGGGCAACTCGGCGGCAAGGGATCCGACAGCCACAAGGCAGCTGTAGTGGGTGACACCGTCGGCGACCCGTTCAAGGACACCTCCGGTCCGGCCATGAACATCCTTATCAAGGTCATGACAATCGTGTCTCTCGTCTTTGCCTCAGCATTCGTCTGACGCAAGCCGATAGATAGATCCGCCGAGCGGGCGGTACGGGTGAAGGGGGTCCTCATGGGCCCCCTTCTCCGCGTTGGTAGGTTGAGCGAATGCCACCAGGCCACGATCTCCGACGGAAGCTGCGTTCCGAGATGAGGAACAGACGCTCCGACCTGTCTCCGGATGATCAAGCCGCGGCGGCGATGGCGGTCACGGCGCGACTCATGGGCTTGGGTGTGTTGAGATCGGCTGATCTGATTGCCGGCTATCGAGCAGTTCGGGGGGAAGTCAGTATCGACGGCGTAATGGCGTTACTGGCTGAGAGTGGTGCCGAAGTGACCGTGCCGCGCGTGGTTGGGGAGTACCTCGAGTTCATCCCTTGGGATCTCGAGGGCGTGACGATCGAGGGCTCGTTTGGAATCCCCGAGCCGGTGAGCGGCACGCCTCGGCCGTTGCTTGCCCACGACGTGGTCCTGGCTCCTCTGGTCGCCTTCGACCCATTCGGCAATCGCCTCGGACAGGGAGGTGGCTTCTACGACCGGGCCTTGAGAGACCGCTCCGGCCATCGGCCGGTGGTCATCGGCATCGCTCACAGTTTCCAGGAGGTTGCGTCAGTACCGACCGAGTCTTGGGACGTGGCTATCGACGCGGTCATTACGGAGGACGCGGTTTTCGAATTCACCACCGGCTGCCTGACATCACTCGAATGAGAATGGGCGCGCCCCGGCCGCGAACGGGATAGAACAGAGCAGTGAAAGTAATCGTTGTTGGGGCCGGTGAAGTCGGATCTTACGTCGCCGATCGATTGAGTCGCGAGGGTCACGACGTCGCTGTGGTCGAAAGAGATCCTGCTCGTCTTCGCTCAATCAACGAGGAGCTTGATGTGCTGACCGTGCTGGGCAGCGGCACTCATCCAGAAGTTCTGATACAAGCCGGAGTTGATCAGAGCGATATTCTCCTGGCTGTCACCAGCGACGACGCTGTCAACATCGTTGCATCAATGTTGGCAAAGTCACTCGGAGTGGAACGCACGATTGTTCGTATTGAGGCGCCCGAGCTGAGAAGCCGCGATGCGGATGAACTTCGCAAATCATCTGGTGGCGACCTGTTCATCGATCCGGATGAGGAGACAGCCAACGAAATCCTGGAACTCCTCGACTATCCCGGTGCCGATGAAGCGACCCTGATGGCTGAGGGGGAGGTGGTGGTGATCGGCACGACCCTGCCGTCGCACTCGCCGCTGGTCAACCGTACTCTTGCCGACATCGCCGCCGAACACGAGCCGGACTGGGACTTCATGGTCGGCTCCATCGGTCGTGGAGACGAGACCGTTATACCCAGAAGCGACCATCAGCTTCTCGTTGGCGACCATCTGCGCGTGATTCTCAAACGCAGGGCACGACGGCAGGTGGTTGATCTGCTGGGAATCTCACGTGGTGTCACTCGTCGCGTGATGTTGCTGGGTGGTGGACACACCGCGGAACTCTTGGCCACACGGTTGGCGACCAGGGGTGTCGACGTGGTCATCATCGAGCGCGATCATGTTCGCGCTCGCGTCCTCGCCGAGACTCTCGACGACGCAATGATCCTGGAAGGTGATGTCACCGACGCCTCCCTTCTCGAACAGGCCGATGTCGGACGATTCGATGCGGTGGTGGCAATGACCGCCGAAGACGATGCCAACATTCTCGCTTGCCTCTATGCGAAATCGGGGGGTGCGCGTGAGACCATCGCCGTCGTTCATCGTCTCGCTCTGCTGAACCTGTTGAAGGAGGTCGGTATCGACGTTGCACTCTCGCCCCGCACCGCTACGGCCAACGGTGTGTTGAGATTCGTCCGCGGAGGAGTGGCGAAGGTTGCCACCTTCCTTCATGGAGATGCCGAGGTGATCGAGTTGGAGGTCGCTGTCGACAGTCCAGCCGACGGAGAACTTGTGCGTGATCTGGATCTTCCGAACGACGTCATCATCGCGGCGATCGTCCGCGACGGAAAGGCCCAGATCGGCCGGGGTAGAAGCCGGATGCGGGGGCGTGATCACGTTGTCGTGATCGCCCTGCCCGGGGCGGTGGACGACGTGAGACGAATCCTCGGGTGACGAAGCTTGGGCTCCTCGACAGGAGCACAGCCGACGAGTTGTTTGTTCGCTCGGGGGCTGAACGCCAATCCTTCACGCGTTTGGCAATTTCAAAGGCGCTCCTGACGTTCGGTGCAATGACCGGAATCTCCGGGATTATCGGCCTGGGATCCGATCACCACGACGCCGTCGTATTGCTGGCTATCTCAATCGTGTCAGTTGTGGTCGGAGCGGTCGGGCGAAAAGTGTTGGTGGAGGCCCCCAAGCCGAGCACTTCGAAGATTCTCACCGGACTCGTCGTCACGTGGACCACGCTCGTTGCCCTTGGCACGATCGTCTATATGGGTACCAGCGCGATCGACACCGTCGACGGAGCATTGCTCGAATCGGCTGCCGGTTTCAGCACCACGTCGCTTACGGTCGTCGACCCATCCAATCTGTCCACCGGACTGCAAATTTGGAGAGCGGCCACACAATGGTTCGGGGGACTACTCGGCCTCCTCATCGGCGTCATCGCCCTTCCTCAGGCGCTGCGCGGCTCTTCGTTGCTCGGGCGTACGCCCGGCTCCGACGAATCGGCGATGATGGCCCGACCGGGTTCGGGCCGCCGACAGGTCACCTCGGTGTATGCGGGATTCACAGTTGCGATGGTGTTGGCATACGCGGCAAGCGGCTTGTCGGCGCTCGATAGCGTTGTCCATGGTCTGACCACGGTTTCTACCGGCGGATTTTCCAGCAGGGCCGATTCGTTTGTCGCATTCGGTAGCGCCACCCGAGTTGTGGCCATCGCGGGAATGACCATTGCCGGATCGGGATATTTCATCATTTGGTGGGCTCTGCGTGGGCGCATCAAGCCGCTGATTCGATCCAGCGAACTGCGGATCTACTTGGGGGTCATCGCCACCACTACCGCCTTGTTGGCGATGTCGGAATCAACGCTGTCCATCGGAGACTCCGTCTTCACCACGGTGTCCGCGGTGAGTACCACGGGGTACTCGGTTACCGATTGGACTCTTCTGGGCGACTTCCCGCTCACGATCCTTCTCGTGGTGGTGGCCATGGGCTCCATGGCAGGTTCAGCCGGAGGCGGGTTACGGGTCCTACGCGTTCATACTCTCATGAAATCGGTGACTAGGGAGTTGAGGCTGCAACTCGACCCGCTCCGGGTGATGGTCATAAAGAATTCTGGCCAAACCGTTGAGGAGAAGTCGATCGACCGCATTTCCGGCTACCACATCGCCCACATATTCATGTGTGGCGCGGGAGCATTCTTGATAGCGGTATTCGGTGTCGACGTTGTGGATTCGATCTGGCTGGCGGTTGGAACACTTTCATCGCTTGGGCCCGCCCCTGGTGTTGGGGCGTTCGGATACATGGGTGATCTGTCACGATGGATCCGAATCATCCTTCTGCCCATGATGCTGGCGGCGCGCCTGTCCGTGTTGGTTGTGCTACTCGGCTTCGCTCGAATCGGGTCGCTGAAGAAGTCGGTGATTGCGCGTGGAAGGCGACTTGCCGTGGCGGCCCGACAGTGACTGGCATACGGGTCCATCGTGAGCGCCAGGCGCTTGGCGAGCGCGGCAAGGTAGCCAATACATCTCTCAACATCATGGGTATTGCGCTGTCTTCGGTGGCCGTCGGCATGTTGTTGAGCGCAATTGTCGAGTTCGGTTCCACCAATCGCGACACGGTCGCACTGGTGGCGGCCGCCGGGGTGTGCGGGCTGTTTGGCCTCACCATTTGGTGGCGTACCACGGCGGGAAACATGCGTCCTCGTGACATATTTGCCGCGGTTGGGTGGACATGGGTGATGATCACGGTGTTCGGTGCGCTTCCCTACATCTTCGCCGGCACATTCGCCACGCCGGGTGTCGGGTTCGTCGAGCAGCTGGTCAACTCGATCTTTGAGTCCGCGTCGGGATACTCCTGCACCGGTTCCACGGTTCTGCTCGACTTCGCTCGCCCTGGTAGTGGAATGCTGATGTACCGCCAGGGCACTCAGTGGTACGGGGGGATGGGAGTCGTGGTTCTCGCCGTGGCCGTCCTGCCATTCCTTGGTGTTGGCGGCCTCGGGCTGATCCGGGCCGAGGCTCCCGGGCCGTCGTCGGATCGTCTCGCACCTCGAGTGTCGGAGACAGCGAAACGGTTGTGGATCGTATATCTCATCTACACCTTCGGTGTGGCTCTCGCCCTGTTCATCGTGCCGGGACCGTCTCTTTACGACTCGGTGGCTCACGCGTTCACCACCGCAGCCACCGGCGGGTTCTCCCCACACCCGGAATCGATTGGCTACTACAACAGCGCACTGGTCGAAGGGGTCCTGATCATTGGGATGCTCGTCGGTGCGGCAAATTTCTCGCTTCATTGGAGAGCGGCCAAGGGCGACCTCACCGCTCATGTCAAAGACTCTGAATTCCGCACCTATATCGCCTACATGATCGGTTTCAGCACCGTGGTGGCGGCTCTACTCTGGGCAGACGGAGCGTTTGGGTTCGCAACCTCCATAAGAGTCGGAGTCTTCAATGTCGTGTCGCTGGGCACCAGCACCGGATACGGCAACGCCTTGTCGCCCGGCTCCGCGGGTGACTACGTCACGTGGGTCCCGTCAGCACAGATGCTGTTGCTGATCGCAATGCTCATCGGCGGCTCCACCGGATCTACCGCTGGCGGGATCAAGGTGATGCGAATCCAAGTTCTATGGGGTCATGCCCTACGAGCCATCAGGCGCACGCAACATCCGCGAGCCGTCATTCCCGTCCGACATGGCAGGCGGGCGGTGGCTGAGGACATCGTCTCCGGAATGGCTGGATTCTTTCTGCTCTACATGCTCGTGGTGGTCATCGGAGTTGCGCTTGTAACCGCTCTCGGTGGCGACCTCGATGCTTCGATTGGTGCAGTCGCCACGGCTATGGGCGGTGTTGGCCCGGCGCTTGGAAACGCCGGCCCGACGGCATCGTTTGCCTCGGCATTCACTCAGCCGGCACGCCTGGTGCTGGCTGTTCTCATGTTGATCGGACGACTGGAAATACTGCCGATGGTTCTCATGTTCGCTGCCCCGTGGCGCGCGGCAAAGCGCTCAGTTCAGAATCGCTGAATCAGCGGCGCAGAAACGCCGCAAGTGCGTCGCGGAACATTTCCGGATCGGCTGATCCCGCCATTTCACGAGCGGAGTGCATGCCGAGTTGCGCACAACCTGCATCGACAACCGGGATCCCGAGACGACCCGAAGTGAGTGGTCCGATTGTTGACCCGCAGGCAAGGTCACTTCGATTTACGAACGTCTGCATTGGCACCTTGGCTGCCTCGCACGACAAACGAAACTCGGCGGCGGAGACAGCGTCGGTGGCATAACGCTGATTCGAGTTGATCTTGAGCACGGGTCCGGAATTGATCTCTATTGTGTGGTCCTTCTCGTGACGGTCGACATAGTTGGGATGGGTGGCATGCGCGCCGTCAGCTGAGACCATCATGGAGTTCGTGATGGCCTGACCGCGTGAAATGGCGGCACCCCCTCGAGCCTCCACGATTCTGGCAATCGTTTGGTCGAGAAGCGGGCCGCCGGCTCCGGATGTCGAAACACTTCCGACCTCCTCGTGGTCGAACAGGCAAATCATCTTCGTATGGGGGCCGGGTTCTGCGGCGCCAAGTTTCAGCGCGTCCGCAGCAACGAAACACGACAACAGATTGTCGATTCGTCCGGATACCAGAAAGTCGAGGTTGAGACCGCCGACGCACGCCGGATTGATGTCGAAGACCATTGCATCCCAGCCGAGGACATCTTCACGATTGGAACCGGTCTGGTCGGCCAGATACTCGACGAACGAGCCGACATCGCCGGCGCCCCAAACCGGATTCAGATGTTGTTGACGGTTGAGTATGAGACCGCGATCGTTCACTTCTCGATCGAGGTGTACAGCCAACTGGGGCACTCGAAGCAGCGGGCGATCATCGTGGAACAGCACAGTCCGCGCCACGTCGCCGTCTCGCACAGCCACCCGACCGGCCAGACCCAACTCACGATCCAGCCATGAGTTCAAGAGGGCGCCACCGTAGACCTCGACTCCCAATTTGCTCCATCCCACCGACTCGCCGTCGGGTTTCGGCTTGATCCGCAGATTGGGCGAATCCGTATGGGCGCCAATCACTCGAAATCCGGTGGCGGGATCAGTCATTGCCGATGACCATGCAACTAGGGAGCCTCCCCGCCGAGTGAAATGCCGACCGGGTTCAGTGGGAAACGGGCCCCCTTCGTCGTATTCGGAAAAGCCGACTTCGGCCAGCTCGTCCGCGATCGTGTCCACTGCGTGATACGGAGTTGGAGACCGATCGAACCTGGGCAACAAGTTGTCGATGTAGCGGCCTCGGTTGTCTGTCATTCAGCCATGATTACAAGATTGAAACCGTTTTGTCGTGGTTTGCTTCGTAGGTGTCGCCATCGGTCCGCTATCCTGTCGCTGCTCTGGCAGCCGGGCCAACGACGTCCCTGCTCCCTCTTGGCAGCGTTCATGCGCGCCCCTGATGGAGATCTAGGAGACCAATGACCAGCGACCACAACCAACGGAACACTCCTGGCCCGCAGGGGCTCTACGACCCGGCGAACGAACATGATGCTTGTGGCGTCAATTTCGTCTGCGACATTCATGGCCGTGCCACTCACGAGATCGTGGCAATGGGAATCGGGGCCCTGTGCAACATGGAGCATCGCGGGGCCAAGGGAGCTGACATCAACACGGGTGATGGCGCCGGGATTCTCATTCAAATTCCCGACATGTTCCTGCGCGATGTGGTTGCCTTCGACCTGCCCCCGGCGGGTGAATTCGCCACCGGCATTGCCTTTCTTCCCCGCTCCCGCGACGCCGCCATGGATGCCGTCGCCGAGGTTGAGGCGATCGTTCTCGACGAGGGTCTCAAAGTGCTCGGTTGGCGGGATGTGCCAATAGACGAGTCGGTGCTCGGTTCCGGCTCTTTGATGACAATGCCGACGTTCAAGCAGGTCTTCATTGCCGGAGACGGGCTACGGGGAATCGAACTCGACCGCCGCCTGTACGTCGCCCGCAAGCGAATCGCTCATGAGGTTGCGATTGTCGATGAAGAGATCCTCGAGTCGCCGTCGATGGGTGGCTCCTCGAGTGTGCACGAAGGCGTGTACTTCCCATCGTTGAGTTCCCGCACCATCGTCTACAAGGGAATGCTGACCACGCCGCAACTCTCGGCCTTCTACCCCGACTTGCTGGATGCTCGCGTGAAGAGCGCTCTCGCACTGGTGCACTCACGCTTCTCGACCAACACTTTTCCTTCGTGGCCCCTTGCCCATCCATACCGAATGGTGGCCCACAACGGCGAGATCAACACCATCAACGGCAACAGAAACTGGATGCGGGCACGGGAATCGATGTTGTCGACTCCTTGCATTCCCGGCCTCGATCGAGCCTTCCCCATCTGTACCCCGGGGGCAAGCGACACCGCTGGGTTCGACGAAGCGCTCGAACTGCTCGTATTGGGCGGTTACCCCATCGAGGAAGCGGTCATGATGATGATTCCCGAGCCTTGGGAACATCATGATCTGATGGCCGCCGGTCACCGCGCGTTCTATCAGTACAACGCCAGCCGAATGGAGCCTTGGGACGGACCTGCCTCGATCGCATTCACCGACGGCAAAGTGATCGGCGCAGTGCTTGATCGCAATGGCCTTCGGCCCTCTCGTTACTGGGTGACCGATGACGGAATTGTTGTGATGGCAAGTGAAGTAGGTGTGATCGACATCAAACAGGAGCGTGTTGTCGAGAAGGGGCGGTTGCAGCCGGGTCGAATGTTCCTCATCGACACTGTTGAAGGGCGGATCGTCCGCAACGACGAGATCAAGAATCGCCTGGCACATGCGCGGCCATACGAGGATTGGGTCGAGGCGAACATATTCCATGTCGATTCGCTTCCCTCACCGAGTCCGTCGGGTCCATCCGACGACAATCTGTTGGAACAGCAACAGGTGTTCGGATGCACGATCGAGGAGAAGAAGCTCGTTCTCGCGCCGATGGCGCGTGACGCTCATGAGGCACTGGGATCCATGGGCACCGATACTCCGCTGGCGGTACTGTCGCAGCGCCCGAGGCTGCTCAGCGACTACTTCCAGCAGCTCTTTGCCCAGGTGACCAACCCTCCCCTCGATGCCATCCGCGAAGAGTTGGTCACATCGCTGTTTGCACGCCTGGGCCCAGAGGGAAATCTGTTTGACTCCACTGCTGAGTCATGTCGAACGATTCACCTCGACACTCCCATCCTCCGCAACGATCAGCTGGCAGCACTGAAATCACTGGACGGAACAGGCGATCCCGCGGGGTTCCGATCTGCGGTTGTCTCGATTCTTTTCGAGTCCGATGGTGGGGGAGCGGCGCTGTCGTCAGCGCTCGAAAGGGTGAGAAGCGAGGTCTCCAAAGAGATCGCCGCCGGCGCCAACGTCATCATCCTTTCTGATCGCGGTTTCGATTCCGAGCTCGCACCGATTCCGTCGGTTCTGGCGGTGTCGGCAGTGCATCATCACCTCGTCCGAGAAAAGACTCGTACCAGTGCGGGCATAGTGGTGGAAGCCGGCGACGCTCGGGAGTGCCATCAACTCTGCTTGTTGCTCGGATTTGGTGCCAATGCCATAAACCCCTACTTGGCGCTCGCAACGGTTGGCGCCATGGTCCACGCAGGTGAGCACGGCCTCGACCCAACCATGGGGGCCGATGCCGCAGCCGCTGGGTACATTGCCGCGGCCGGTAGCGGAATCCTGAAGGTCATGTCGAAGATGGGGATCTCGACAGTGGCTTCTTACACCGGGGCCCAGATATTCGAAGCAATCGGAATCTCACGCGAGGTGATCGGCGAGTATTTCAGCGGCACCGCCAGCAGGCTCGGTGGCGTCGACCTCGATGTAGTCGCGAAGGAAGTTCGTATCCGCCATCGCGCGGCCCATCTCGATAATCCGAGCGACAGGGCTCATCGCAGCCTCGAGGTCGGTGGCGACTACCAGTGGCGCAGGGAAGGTGAATACCACCTATTCAATCCCGACACCGTTTTCAAGCTTCAACATGCAACGCATTCGGGCCGGTACGACGTCTTCAAGGAATACACCGACAGGGTGAACGACCAATCGACTCGATTGGGCACGCTGCGCGGCTTGTTCAAGTTCCGAACCGATGACCGCCCGCCGGTACCGCTCGAAGAGGTCGAATCCGTGGAGGCGATCGTCAAACGATTCGCAACCGGAGCGATGAGCTACGGGTCGATCTCCCAAGAGGCGCACCAGACGCTGGCAATCGCGATGAACCGCATCTCTGCAAAGTCCAACACGGGCGAAGGCGGCGAGGACACAGACCGTTTCACACCGGATGCCAACGGGGATTTGCGGCGGAGCGCCATCAAGCAGGTCGCGTCAGGCAGATTCGGCGTCACCAGCGAGTATCTGGTCAATTCTGACGACATCCAGATCAAGATGGCTCAAGGAGCCAAGCCCGGCGAGGGGGGCCACCTTCCCGGACACAAGGTCTACCCCTGGATTGCATCCACCAGGCATTCCACGCCTGGAGTCGGCCTGATCTCTCCACCGCCCCATCACGACATCTACTCAATCGAGGACCTCGCTCAGCTCATCCACGACCTCAAGAACGCCAATCCCCGTGCCCGAATCCAGGTGAAACTGGTCGCAGAATTGGGTGTGGGCACGGTGGCGGCCGGTGTTGCCAAGGCTCACGCCGATGTCGTGCTCATCTCTGGGCACGACGGAGGCACGGGCGCAGCTCCGTTGACGTCGATCAAGCATGCCGGCGGGCCGTGGGAACTTGGCCTGGCCGAGACGCAGCAGACACTTCTCCTGAATGATCTGAGAGATCGGATCATCGTTCAGACGGACGGCCAACTCAAGACCGGACGCGACGTGATGATCGCCGCACTACTCGGCGCTGAGGAATTCGGCTTTGCCACGGCACCGCTGGTGGTGATGGGGTGCGTGATGATGAGGGTCTGTCACCTCGACACCTGCCCGGTGGGCATTGCCACCCAGAATCCGGAGCTCCGAAAGAAGTTCAGTGGTGATCCCGACTTTGTGGTGAACTTCTTCGGGTTCATCGCCGAGGAAGTTCGGGAGCTGCTGGCCGAGCTCGGATTCCGTCGGCTCGACGAGGCCATAGGTCACGTGGAATCGCTCGATGTATCCGATGCTGTCGATGAGTGGAAGGCGTCGGGCCTTGACCTCACTCCGATCCTGCACCTCCCAGAAATCGCACGTGAGGCTCGGAGGCATCAGGATCGCGAGCAGGATCACGGGTTGGAGCTTGCTTTGGACCAGATGTTGATAGAGACCGCCCGCGGTGCCCTCGATGAGGGTCGCCCGGTCACGATCGATCTACCGATACGAAATGTAAACCGCACAGTGGGGACTCTGCTCGGTTTCGAAATCACCTCGCGGTACGGCGGCAGCGGCCTCCCCGACGACACCATCGTCGTAAATCTGACTGGCTCGGCAGGTAACAGCCTCGGCGCGTTCGTGCCACGCGGCCTCACACTTCGTTTGGAAGGCGATGCGAACGACTACGTGGGCAAGGGACTTTCGGGAGGTCGCATTGTCGTTCGCCCGCCGGCATCGGCTCGATTCAAAGCCGAGGAGAACGTGATCGCGGGCAACGTGTTGCTGTATGGAGCGACATCCGGTGAGGCCTTCTTCCGAGGCATGGTCGGTGAGCGGTTCTGTGTTCGCAACTCCGGAGCGATCGCCGTCGTCGAGGCCGTGGGAGACCATGGCTGTGAATACATGACGGGCGGGCGTGCCGTTGTGCTCGGTCCGACGGGAAGGAATTTCGCGGCCGGAATGTCGGGCGGGATCGCGTTTGTCCACGATCCCGACAACAAACTGCCGGCTCGTCTCAACCACGAAATGGTTGAGCTTGTTGACCTCACCGCTGCTGACACGGTCTGGCTGCGTGATCGGATCGAGCGTCACCGACACGAGACGTCGAGTGAGGTTGCATCCCGCCTGCTCGCCGATTGGGACACCGCTCGTGGTGAATTTGTCAAGGTGATGCCAACCGACTACCAGCGAGCAATCGACGCCGCCGAGCAAGCCCGAGCCAACGGGGAAGACGAAACAGTCGCGGTCATGGCCGCGGCACGAGGCTGAAGGGGCTCTCATGGCCGATCCAAGAGGCTTTCTCAACCACGACCGTGCCCTCCCGCGTCGGCGCCCTGTGGAGCTACGCCTACGCGACTGGCAGGAGGTATACGAGCCGTTCGCTCAAGAGTCGCTGATGACCCAGGCCAGCCGCTGCATGGATTGCGGAATCCCGTTCTGCACCAACGGGTGCCCATTGGGAAACATGATTCCTGACTGGAACGATCTGGTCTATCGAGGCAAATGGCAAGATGCTGTCGATCGACTGCATGCCACCAACAATTTCCCTGAATTCACGGGCCGTCTGTGTCCGGCGCCTTGTGAAGGTTCATGCGTACTCGGGATTCACGAACCAGCGGTCACCATCAAACAAGTCGAGGTCTCCATTGTCGACAAGGGATGGGACGACGGCCTGATAGTCCCCCAACTGCCGATGTTGCGTACTGAATTCAGTGTGGCAGTTGTCGGTTCGGGACCCGCCGGTCTGGCGGCCGCCCAGCAGTTGACTCGCGCCGGGCATCGAGTAGTTGTGTTCGAAAGGGCCGACCGAATCGGCGGTCTTCTCAGATACGGCATACCCGAGTTCAAGATGGAGAAGCGTCATCTGGACCGCAGACTCGAGCAAATGCGCGCTGAGGGCACGGAGTTCAAGGTCAACACCACGATCGGCGTCGACATCTCGGCGCAGGAGTTGCGCAGCACCTTCGATGCAGTTGTGCTCGCCTGCGGATCCACTCAGGCTCGTGACCTTTCGATACCGGGACGCGAACTCAGCGGGATCCACCAGGCGATGGAGTACCTGCCTCTGTCCAATCAAGTTCAGGAGGGTGACGCATCCGTTCCCGAAATCAACGCAGCCGACCGTGACGTAGTGATCATCGGAGGTGGAGATACCGGCGCCGATTGCCTGGGTACCGCATTGCGTCAAGGTGCTAAGTCCGTACATCAGTTCGAAATCATGCCGAGCCCTCCCGTGGCCCGCGCCGAATCAAACCCCTGGCCGACATGGCCGATGATTCTCCGCGAGAGCTCGGCCCACGAGGAAGGTGGTACACGAGAGTTCTCGATCAACACCGTTCGTTTCGTGGGTGACCAGCATGGAGATCTGATCGGTCTCGACACGGTGGCGGTCGAGTCTGTGGTGAGCAATGGCCGGATGACGTTCGAGACGATCGAAGGTTCAGACCGTCATTTCGAGGCACAACTCGTCCTATTGGCCATGGGTTTCACAGGACCGGAAGGCGGACCTCTGCTGGATCAGTTCGGCGTGGACATGACCGATCGCGGCCTCGTGGAGCGAGACAACGATTGGAAGACTTCGGCCGATGGCGTGTTCGTCTGCGGCGACATGGGGCGTGGGCAAAGTCTGATCGTCTGGGCAATCGCCGAGGGGCGGTCTGCAGCCGCGGCCGTCGACAAGCACCTCACGGGGTCGACTTCTCTGCCGAGCCCCATCGCGCCGACAGCTACGCCGATTCGCTGACATGACCTGACGTCAGAACCCTTGATTCGGGTCGGATCTAAAGTTTTCGAGTCAAATGCCGACTTGATCCAGGACGCAAAACGTCCGTTTTGGCGATCGACAGAGGGTTTGACTGAATGCTCAATCGGATTCGGGTGCGCGGCAAGCTCTTCTTGCTGTTGGTAACACCGCTGCTCGCGGTGGTCGTTTTCGCATACATCGGTGTGGTCAACCGCCTCGATACAGCTTCGGCGCAGTCACGTGAGGAAGTGCTGGCTCGGCTCGCCGACTCCGGCTCTCAGCTCAGCACGGCAGTATCCCAGGAACGGCTCCTCGCGATGATGGTTGGTGCCGGGGCAGAGCGCGACCTTGAGGCTGCAACTCTTGACACACAGGTCGCAATCCTCGACTGGTTTGACGCTTCGGCTGATGCCAGGCCGCTCATCCGTTCCGCTGCGACCAGGGATCGCATCGACTCGTTCACATTGAGGTTGCAGGAGCAGATTGAGCGCGCCAACAAGGTGAACCGCTCCACGACATCGGTCGTGGCCGAATTATCGATCCTGAGTCGTTCAATGGTCGCAGTCACAGGCAATCTGGCCGACGAGGCGGAGGATCTGAGCCTCTTCAAGGCGCTGTCAATCCAGGACTATGCGGCGACCATGCAGAACGCCGCAACTCAGCTGGCCGTGGTGGGTACCAACTCCATCCGCACCGCCGAGATATCAACCGTGGCAGCCGGCCTACTCGATGATGCCTTTGAACAACTCGCCGAGGCCTCCACCGAGTTTCAAGACCAGGCCGGCGACGTCTATGTGGCGATGCTGGCCGACCTGAGGAATTCCGCGATATTGCCCAGGGTTTCCGGCGGCGGCAGCGCGACCCTTCAGGATCTCGAACAGTTGGTTGCCAATGCCGACGCCGCCAGCCAGATCGCTTGGTTGCAACTGGGAGTCGACCGAGTCGAGGGAATTCAGGGACTGAGCGAACAAGTACTTGGCGACGCTTCCGGAGTTGCTGCCCAGAACGCTTCGACGGCCCATGGTGTCGCCGACAACTTCATGATCCTCGCCATATCGGTGGGCCTGGCGGCGCTTCTCATGGCGGTGCTCATGGGCCGAGCCATCAGCCGTCCATTGCTACGCCTGAGTCGAAGCGCGAATCAGCTATCCAGCGAAGAACTTCCTGCGCTGGTGGAATCGATGCGTACCGGCGGCAGGACCGCTCCACCCGACCTAACGCCCATCAGGATGAAGGGCCGCGACGAGGTAGCCGACCTGGCCGGCGCTATTTCCGACATTCAGCGGGTGACCCTTGATGTCGCGCAGGAACAAACTGCACTGCTTCACCGGGGCATATCCGACATGTTTGTCAACTTGGCCAGGAGAAACCAGAGTCTTCTCGACCGCCAAATCCAGTTTCTCGACGGCTTGGAGGCCGACGAGGAGGACGCTGACCAACTTGACAACCTCTTCCGTCTGGATCATCTGGCGACACGAATGCGTCGAAATGCCGAGTCCCTGCTCATCTTGGCCGGCGCCGACCAGACCAAGCGAAGGGGGAGTCCCGTTACCGTCCAATCGGTGGCGAGAGTCGCCGCCAGCGAGATTGAGGACTACGCACGGGTCGATTTCTGTTCTCTTGATGAATGCCACGTTCCGTCGGTTGCGGCCGAGGACCTCGCCCACATGGCGTCAGAACTCATGGAGAATGCAGCACAGTTCTCGCCGCCCGACTCCCGAATCGAAGTTGTCGGTCATCTGACTCTCGACGGCGGGTACCTGCTGACAATTGCCGACCATGGAATCGGTATGACCGCAGAGCAGATCACGCGGTCCAATCGGTTGCTATCCGAGCCCCCGGTGATGGGTCTCGACATGGGCCGATCGCTCGGATTCACCGTCATTGCAAGGCTCGCCGAGAAGCTGGCAACCTCGGTTCGGCTCACCCCGACACCCGGCGGCGGCACAACCGCTGTCGTATCGCTGTCCCCGTCACTTCTCGTTGAAGAGAAGCTCGAGCCGCCATCCGCAGCGCCCGAGGAGCCATCCGTAACGCCAGAGCCGGAATCGCTCGTAGCGCCCGAGGGGGATCGAGATCTATTCGAGATGTTCGGCGTTCCAAATGCTCCGGCAACGAGCACGCCGACGGGTCCGGTCGAACCAACCGTCCAAGGTCAGGAGGAGCGACCTCCAACCCGGACGAGTGCCGGCTTGGTTCGCCGCACACCAGGGCGAGCGAAGGGCAACGTCGCCCCGATGACGGTCGACCGACCTGCTGTCAAGGAACGAACACCGGAGCAGGTTCGGGAGATGCTCTCGAGCTACCGGACCGGACTTCGACGCGGGCGCGATGGCGCTGACCACCAGAAGCCCAGCGAGACAAAGTGAGGATCGATATGCAACCAATGAGCGACGCAGCAACGAATGTCAACTGGCTCGTCAGCAGCTTCGTTGAGCACGTACCGGGCGTGACCGAGGCGGTGGTCCTGTCCTCCGATGGCCTGCCGATGGCGAAGTCGATCGGGCTCGACAGAGACGCAGCCGACCGCTTCGCGGCGGTTGCCTCCGGCCTCATAGGTCTGGCCTACGGCGCCGCCGGTCGTTTTGGCGGTGGACGAGTCAATGAGGTGATTGTGGAGATGGAGCACGCATTTCTCTTTGTCACCGGAATCAGCGACGGCTCTGCTCTGGCCGTTGTTGCCGATTCCAACTGCGACGTGGGCCTGGTTGGCTACGAGATGGCTGTGCTTGTCGAGAAGGCCGGCCCCATTCTCACACCGGCGCTGCGAGCGGAGCTGCAGGGGTCACTGCCGCAATGACCGAACGTGAGGCGCGCCAAGATCGAGGGGACCGGCTTCGAGTCGGCCCCTACACGATCACCGCCGGCCGCGTTCGCTCCGACACCGAGTTGGCGATCGAAACGATAATCGTCACGACTGGCAAGGCGGAGTCGCCGGCGGCTTCGCTTCGGACTGAGTGGCAAGACATTTGCCGACTATGTGCCGACCCGATCTCAATCGTCGAGATTTCGGCCCGGCTGCACCTTCCCCTCGGTGTCGTGAGAGTTCTCGTCGGCGACATGGTCATCGATGGATTGGTCACTCCCAACCGTCTCGATGAGGCCAACGCCGACTCCGACGGTCGACCGGATCAACGTCTTCTTGAAAGGATTCTCCATGGCCTACAGGCGATCTGACCCCGGGCCTGTCGAGCGACCGGTTCCCATACCGGTGAAGATCGTCGTGGCGGGCGGTTTCGCGGTTGGGAAAACCACGTTCGTGGGTTCGATCAGTGAAATCGAGCCGCTGACGACCGAAGCCGCTCTCACCAGCCAAAGTGAGGGCGTTGACATTGCTGGTGTCGCGGCCAAGTCGTCGACGACCGTGGCGATGGACTTTGGGCGGATCACCCTTGGCGACGATCTCATCTTGTACCTCTTCGGAACCCCGGGTCAGGACAGATTCCGATTCATGTGGGATGACCTCATTCGCGGAGCGATCGGAGCCATTGTCTTGGTCGATACGTCCCGTCTGGAAGACTGTTTCCCCGCAGTCGACTACTTCGAATCAGCAGGCGTGCCGTTCGTGGTTGCCGTGAATGCCTTCTTCGGACAATTGAAGTACTCACTGGATGAGATTCGAGAGGCTCTGGCCGTGTCGTCGTCCACGCCGATGATCGTCACCGATGCCCGCGACCGCGAGTCAACAAAGGCGACCCTCCTCGAGCTTGTGCAACATGCCCTGACCGTGGCGACCGTCTAGCTGCCCTTCCCCGCCGCCGACCTCGCATATTCCGCGGCGATCAACAGCACGGCGATGACCCCCAGGATGTGAACTCGCTCGAATTGTTGCGGCCAGACAAACACGGGCGGGAAGCGGAACCTTCGCTGCTGAATCATGATGTAGAGCGAAGCAACCCCCAGTGAGAACGCAGCCAGGACTGGAGCAGCGGATCCGAATCTTCGCCAACGCAGACCGGCAGCAGTCGTGAGAGCCAATGCAATCGCCACTGCTGTCCACTGAGGCAGGTTGGCCCAGCTGAAGACGGCGACGCCGACCGAGATTGCGATGACCTTGGGCCATGGCTGAATCAACTGTTTGCTCCGTTCCAAGAACGGAATCGGCCCGATCATGGGTCTGGCATCTTCACCATGGGGAGACCCGTAGGTTTCGGCCTGCCACGCTCTTCCCAGCCAGACGAGCGCGAGACAGGCCACCACGGTCAGAAGCGACAAGACAATCAACCAGCTGACGAGTCGCTGGGGAGTCCACCTCAACGCCACGGACACGTGATCTCCGGCGGGGATCAGCCACCCGTTGGCAAACCCGTCGATCGTGATCGGTGGACCGAGATCCGATCCGTCAATGGTCGCATGCCAGCCGAGGTTGTGGCTCTGGCCCAGAATCAACCAACGGTCCTGGCTAGAGCCCGCCACGTCGACCGTGTAGGAGGTATCGGAGTGTCGGGTCACAACCGGGGGCTCGGTCTGCGGGCGGTCGGGGAGAGTTCGAGGACTCCTGAGAACGATCTGATCCAAATCGAATCCGGTACTGGAGCCCGGTGCGGTGACGAGAAGCAGATCGCCGGATGACTCGACCTCTTCACATCCAGCAATCGTGAGGTCGAGTCGATCAACAGCGTCAGTGGCCGAGCCCGTGATCGTTACCGGCACCGGTTGGCCATCCACAGTCACCAAATCGGTACGGCAGCGGGCCGAGACATCCGAGAGAGGCCCGAACTGCAGCGAATTCGACGCTCTCACCTCGGCGATGGCGATCGGCATGGCGTGCTCGACGTGGCTGTACCAGTCGATCGTCATTCGTTCGGTGACCTCAATGGCCTCGATGGTGAGTTGAGAGGCAGTTACCCGCACTGGAAGCTCGATAGTGGTGAGCGTGCCTTGGGATGCGTCGCTCAATACGAGATTGGTGGCAAAGTCACCAAGAGGTGTCCCGTCGGCTGACACTCGGAGAACCGACGGCACCGAATGGTACAAATCCGTCACCAGATCGATCCCGATTCCATCGATGACCACTGGTTCGGCTCTGGTGATCGACACCGATTGACCGGCCTGCGGTCCGAACACCCCGGTCCATGCCGTCAAGGGATCGGAGTCGAACGCCGACGAAGCCGCGCCGGCAAGGAACCCAGCCAGACGCCCCGACGATGATGCCTCGAGTGGCACACCGGACGAGTCGGCCTCCCAACCAAGTATCGAATCGATGAGACTCTCGGGTGCATATGAGGACAATCTGCCGGTCCCCTCCATCCGAAATGTTCGAGTGGTTGGATTCGGAACGAGTCGCACCATCGACCGTTCAGGATCGCGACGTACGGGCTCTTGGGGATTCGATCTTTCACGGGTGACGACTATCGACAAGTCATGACGATCCATGTCGTCGCCGACCCTCGAGATAAATGCGACAGGCGTACGTATCTGCTCGACCACCGGTTTTGAAGCGGTACCCATTCGCACTTCGGCGAAACCGACCGGTGACACACCGGGGTAGGTAGCGCGGCGCGTCAGGTCGACATCTGTGATGACGATGTCCCAGATGGATGCGGTAACCGGCCCGTCCAGCACGAGTCTCTGACCGGCAGTTGTCAGAGAATCGGGGTTGATGGCGAATCGACCGACTTCTTTGCCATCGCCGAGAATCGCCACCTCGGTGACGTGGCGATTCGTATCGTCCAGTGTCTGCACCACGTTGATCTCCGAAAACGTGGTGGATGACGGGTATTCGAGGCGCAGGAACTCGCCGCGCGGTTCGGCAAACGCGGCTACAACCCAGGCAGTCGACGTATCACCGTCGACAGCGAACCATGCCCTGTCGTCGTTCGTGTATGTGACCGGGTTTCCATAGTCGGAAGCCGACACAACCATCGGCCCCACATCGACGCTCACAGTTCGTGTGTCGTCGACATCGAGGCCATCGACCGAATCAAGATCGGGGAATACGTCAAGACGATTGTCGGTGGGATCGAACCGCAACGGTGTCTCTCCGGCACGTTCGGTGTAGCCAACGTTCTCTCGCAACGTTCCCCAACGCTTCGCCCGCTTTCGATTCGAATCGGTGATGACAATCGAGGCTGGATCAGCCAGCGCAGAGGACATCGCCTCGGGGTTCGACAACAGATCTGCTGCGTAGAAGATCGACCGACCGGGATCAATCAGTCCCGCCCCGGCCGCGTCGACCAAACCCTCGGCTCCCCCCACAACGATCGTGGGGGAGTCGGCGGCGGCAACCCGCACAACCGAAAGGGGGTCCGGCACGCCGAAGCGCGCCACTGGTGAAGGCACCGGCAGCGTCGGATCGGTGGCGAGGAAAACCTCATCAAGCATCGGTAGATCATCGACCGGCGTGTTGGGGACCGGGTCTCCGAATGTCTCGGGAGGCGCGAGCCCCGGCACCGACTCCAGGATCTGTTGTGTGGCCGCTGGGCGGGGTGTACGGAATCGCTCGAAAGTGAGATCAGCGCGGTGGACAATGTCTCCTACCGACATGATCCGGCTGATCGGAACGACGGACTCCAACTGCACGGAGTCCTCCTGGAAACGGCGATCGAATGCCGTGAGCAAAGCCGCTGACTGCGCTGAGCCAAACGGGACCAACTCTCGTGCCACATAGCCCCGGTCCATGAGCCCGGGTGTTATGGGATCGACTGTGTTTCCCCACCGATAGGACGCAAAATCCGATCCTGGCAACTCCATCACTCGACTGCCGTCATCGAGTTGATCGAGTCGGTCAGCCGCGTCGACCCAGTACTCCGGCACATGTTCCGGGCGATTCAGGTTTTGCTCGATCATGCGCACCTTCCACATGGCCGGGTTGTTGAGAACGACGGCCAGCAACAAGAGGGCGCCAAGTGGTCGAGCCCACCCGGGCCACCGGCTCCCCACCGCGTTTACCAAGACTCCCAACAGCACAGCCGTGGCCAACACAACCATCGGAACTGCACGAGGAGTGGATCTCATGGCGAGTCCGGCATCGGTTCGGGTGAAATCGTTGAAGATCCGCCCGAGGAACGAGGGGGCGTTGAAGGGATGCGCTCCAATTCCTGCCAGTGCGCCGACAACCAGTATCAGGAGGAAATAGGACCGGTGCCGCCACCGGACAACACCGGCCGTGGCCAACGCGATCACGACGAGACCGAAGCTCACAAAGAGCAGCCAAACTCCTTGGGTGTAGTCGACACTGGGCTTGATCCACGGCCCGTACTGGTCGTTCCCATAGAAGAACCAGTAACCGAGACCTCGAAGAATCTCGGGTGCCGTCGACGCCTCGGCCACGACCCGGTACGTCTCCGTGTAGCGAGTTACGGGAAGGCTGTAACCACCTTGGAGCGCCAATCCGGCAATCCACCAAAGTGAGACACCGATGCTTGCCGCACCGATTCTCGCGGACGCCCGTATCGCTTCTCCAATGCTCACGGATCGCTCGACGAATGTCTCATGGAGGATCCACAACACCGGCGCCATTCCCACCAACAGCAACGACGTCGCGTTGACGCTGCCGATCGTGACCGCCACCAACGCAAAGAGCGCTGGGTGACGCCACCCGCCTGTTCGCACTGACCGAATGGTCAGCCCAATGAGCCACGGCAACCCGGCGAAGGGGAGCAGGATCACCGAGATTCTGGCCGAGTAGTCCAATATGTAGGGGCTCAGTTCATAGGCGAACATTGCAACGAGGAGCCCGGATCCCTCCCAACCCATGGTGCGGAGCAAGTACCTCACACCCATGGCAGCCATGAACAGAACCGTGCCCAGCCATATGCGCTGTGCGAACCAATCCGGGCTTCCGAGATGCTCGAAAATCCAATAGAACGGTCCCATTGGCCATAGATAGCCGATGGTTTGGTGAGTCACCGTGCCGAGAGCAACATCACTGTCCCACAGCGATGTTGCCCGACTCATCCATCGGCCCGGGTCCAGATAGAGATATGTCTTCGTGTCGGCCCCTACACGGCCCGGGCTCGACATCACGATCGGCAGGTAGGCCACCAACGCAGCTGCAACCACGAGCAGACGCGAGCCCGCCCCGCGGCGACGCTCTCTGACCAAAGCCTCTCCGACTTTCATCAAATCTGCATCACCGCTTGCTCAAGGCCTCTTGTGCGAGGACCGACAAAGTGTCGTGGGCGGTTCGCTGCCAAGTGAACTCTTTCGCCCATCGCATCGATGCTTCCACCATACGCATGCGCATGTCGACATCTACCAACACCCGGTGCATGGCATCGCTGAGCTCATCGGGGGTCTTGACCAGTAGTCCGGTGGTGCCGTTGCGTATGGCATCCGCGTGACCGGCGATATCGGTGGCAACAGCGGGAGTACCGCAAGCGGCCGCTTCGGTGATGGTCATGCCCCAACCCTCGCTGGTCGAAGCGCTGGCCAGGAGCCACGCGCTCTGATAGTGGTTGACCAATTCGGCCTCGCTGACCCGACCCGCCAGCTCGCACCAACTCTCGGCGTCGAGTTCGCGAACTCTCCGCTCCAACGAATCACGCTCGTACCCCTCGCCGACGATCACCAAACGAGCCGGAACGCGGTCTCGAATTCGCTGCACCGCATCGATCAGTACATCAAAGGACTTGGAAGGCATGAGTCGACCCACCGCAACGATCTTCGGATACCTCGACTTGGCATCTCCGGGCCTGAATACAGGGTCGATTCCCGGAGGCACGACACTCACATTTCTGGATGGCAACTTCATACGGTCGATGATCGTTCGTCGAGAAGATTCCGAGAGCGTCACCACCTTCGTGGATCGATAGAAAGGCGGGGCGATCCGACGTTCCAGAATCTGGCCTGCTCGAGCCAGACGCGGAGGAAGCACCATCGGCCACATTGCCTCGTGCACGTGGTGGAGCCAGGTGACCTTCGGACCGCGGGCCCACACCGGCGACATGAAGGGGACGCCGTTCCATATTTCGACCAATCCGTCTCGCCGGCCATGTCTGCCGACGAGCTCGGACGCAACGGCTCGTGGAAACACCAAGTAGCGACCGGCCCTGCGAATTACACGGTAGCCATCTCGAACTGCCTCGGGAAGTGAGCCTTGTGCGTACGAAGTCCGCATCGTGACCTCAATGCCTGCCTTGGCCCACAGCCCCGCGATGGTGGAGGCGTGGATCTCGGATCCACCTGCCTCAACGTCGGCCAAGTCACGCCAAGCGAGTATGTGGATACGGCGCAGTCCGGCCTCGGCAGCCAGATCTCCAATCTTCGCGATCGACACGTCGTTTCGCGACTCTTCTTCACCGTGACCGTCGGGTTGGTGTTGTGTTGTCACCCTTGCTCCATGTTCTCTGGCGGTGGCAGGGTATCGCTCAGTGACCGCGCCTCTCGATGCGAGAGTTGCAACTGGGAGATGACCCGGCGATGATGCCGTTGTCATGACTCCCGAAGCGGCTGGAACCGTATCCGGTACCGATCCGTCCGTGAACACAGGGCCCGAGCCGGTCACTGTGGTGGTGGTGCATCGCAACCGGCCCGACAGCATCCTCGACACTGTTGCCGCCTATCAGTCACAGCGCGGGGTATGTCGAGTAGTTGTGGTCGACAATGGGTCTGACGCCACGGCAGCCGGGATTCTCAGTCGACTCGACCCTTCGGTGGAAGTGATCAGCGCAGGCGCCAATCTTGGCTTCGGCCCTGGTGCCAACTTGGGCCTACGACGATGGCTGCGACACCAAACGGGGGAGTGGGTCGCGGTCACACCCCACGATTCAGTTCCCGGTCCGGACACGATCGCCACAATTCTCGATGCCGTAAGAACTCGACACGACGTGGGGCTTGTGAGCGCCGATGTGGGCGACGGCTACAGGCCCGTCATCGACCCCTTCCTGGGAGCAATCGACGCAGCTCCTGAGACGCAAAGCGGATTTGACCCATCCGACTACCCCCACGGCACTCTCATGCTGGCTCGACGCAAATGCCTCGAAGACGTCGGCCTATTTGATGAGAGATACTTTGCCTACTGCGAGGAGGCTGATCTCGGGCTTCGGGCCGCGAAGGCCGGATGGCGCAGTGGCGTGGTGAGAGGCGCACTCGTCACCAATCCGGGAATGAGCTCATCGGTAGAGATGGTGGCCTACCTCCAACTCCGAAACACACTCTTGTTGTTGCGGGAGCACTACGGCAGGTGGAACGTCACCTTCCGGGCCGGCTTTGCGCTTTTTCTCATACCCATCGGAGCGCTGCGACCGTCGGCTCGCGGTCTGCACTGGTCACCGCGGGGGCGTGTCAGAGCGGTGCGCGACCACTTCATGCACAGATACGGACCACCGCCGGAAGCCCTCCGCTGAAGCTTCGCCCCATTGAGGCCCTAGCGCCCCGCATGCTCTACTGCGACCTTGGTTCGACGAAGGGTCGGCAACACAACCGTTCCTGGCGAAGACACTTTCGGCTTGGGCTTCGCTCGTTGGGTTGCGGTTCCGGCGAGTCCTCGGCTGATGACCTGGTCGACGGTCGCAACGTCGAGGGGCTCGGATATCAATTTTCCCTGCCCCAGAACACACCCGGCAGTCCCGAGCTTGGACAATGTCGACTCGTGAGTCAGTCCCTCGGCGAGGACCGCGATGCCCATCTCGGCAGCCAGTTCGATCACCTTTCGAACCACCGCTCCGCCCGGCCCGGTATCGACGATTCCGGCGGCGAAGGGTCCATCGAGTTTCAACAAATCGAATTCGAAGTTTCTCAGATGTCCCAATGACGCGAAGCCGCGGCCGAAATTGTCGACGGCCAACCCCACACCGAGCTCACGTGCTCCGGTCAGTGCGGTCCATGCTTTGCGCGAGTCTGCGGTGAGTGCGGTCTCGTTTGCCTCGAGATAGACGCAACTGGGATCTGTCCCTGCCAAGTCGATGGCCATGCCGAGCTCGGAAACAAAGTCACTTTGGGAAAGTTCACGAGGCGAAACGTTCATTGAGACTCGTAGCGGTGGTACCCCCACCGGCATCATGTCTGCCCAGCGTCGAGCCTGTCTGCACACCTCATTCATCACCCATCGACCCACAGGGACCATCAACCCCGTCGTCTCCAGCGCGGGAAGAAAGTCGATGGGATTCATGACGCCCCGCTCGGGATCATCCCATCGCAACAATGCCTCCACGCCCACGACCGCACCGGTCTCGATAAGCACCATCGGTTGATACACGAGTCGGAACTCGCCTTCCGCGATCGCCCTCTCCAGACGAGCCCCGGCCGTGGCCGGTGTCAGTGAAGCCCTCATCGCATCGGAGAAAACCGCGACTTGGTCGCCGCTGTCCTTTGCCTCGTACATGGCCAGGTCGGCATCCTTGACCACCGATTCGGGATCGTCACCGATGGTCCCGAAAGAGATCCCGACACTCGCAGAGATCGATATCCGGTCCTGATCGAGTTCGAACGGACGCGACAGGTCCGATACAACCCGCTGAGCGAATTTGAAACACATTTCTTCAGTGGTTGGAGTCGGGTCGATTACCACGAACTCGTCACCACCGAATCGCGCGACCCACAACGAGTCGCCGCAGAGGTCCAGAAGCCGTTCGCCCACCGCCACCATGAGCCTGTCACCGACCTCGTGGCCATATGTGTCGTTCACAAGCTTGAAGCCGTTGAGATCGACGAACATCACTCCGCTGCGGCTGTTCACCCTTCGTGCCTCCGCAAATGCCAAAGGCAGCGTCCTCCATAGATTGCGTCGATTTGGGAGTCCGGTAAGGGCATCGTGATCAGAGAGATGCGCCAGCTCTCGCTGCGCTACTACGGCGTCTCGGTACCTCCGTGTTGCGAAGAGCGTGGCGCCCAGGGGTGCCACGATCATCAAAGCCAACAGGCCGTTGAAATTGAGTGTCCCGGAGCTATTCAGCCACCCGACGACTCGATCGGGAGTGTTGAGCCAGATGGCTGCGGCAACCAGCGAGACACTGGCCACAGTGATCCAAGCGAGGTCCACGCCGGCGCGGTGCTCAGACTCAGACTCCTGTTCGCCAAGAAGCGACCGAGCGTCGCGGGGTTCTTTTCGCACCGAATGTGGCCCTCTCTGATGAGATGCTCGTGTGAAGACAAATCGGCACATCGTTGACGAGACTTGAGCCCCCGACGCGGAACCGCGAAGTCGCGCTACAACTCGGACGCCGAAATCTCTTCGTGGTATTCGGCGTCGACGTTCACGCTCCACACATCGTGCCCGGCGTTGTTGACGATGTTGTCGACCGTGAGCATGGCGGTGTACATCGAGTGATCCTGGTTGTTGTACCGGTGCATTCCATTGCGTCCGACCGGGTGCACATTGGGGACGTTTCGGTCGAGCCAATCTCGGAGCACGTCGACATTTCTCACGTAGTCGGTGTCGTACATCGGATAGGCCTTCGGCATCCTCACGACGAAGCCTCGACCCACATTTTCAGGTTTGACAAGCCCCAAAGTCGCCAACTCGGACGCTCCGAGTTCGATCAGATCCTCATCGGCGGCGGTCCAGAGAGCATCTCCCTCCGTGACGAAATACTCGAGACCGAGACACGTCATGCCCTCGGCGGCGATCATTTCGGGCGACCAGGCTCCGAAGTTCTGGACTCGTCCGAGTTTGACGGCGGGGGAGTGAACGTAAATCCAATTGTCCGGAAACGCCTCGTCCGCGGGCACCACCAAGGCAACAGTCAAGAAGTCGCGGAATGCCAAACCGGCCGCCGCCGACATCACCTCGGGGGGTGGGGCCGGATCCATGGCCTCCACCAACCGTGGTATGGGCATCGATGACACCACCTCGTCGCAGCTGAACTCCTCCTGTCCTGCAGACGATGAGGTGACAACCTTGGTTGCGCGCCCGTTGTCGTGGTCGATTCTCACCACGCGTCGACCGAATTCGACGCTGGATCCCTGTTTCACGACCATTTCGTGACAGCGTTCCCACATCATTCCGGGCCCGTGTCGCGGATACTCGAACTCTTCTATCAGGCTGGCAATGCTCTTTTGGTTGCGTCTGGGAGTGAGAGCATTCCAGACGGCGCTGAACAGATTCAGATTCTTGATTCGTTGGGCCGCCCAATCGGCCTGAATCTCATTGGCAGGTACTCCCCAAACCTTTTCCGTGTAGGTCTTGAAGAAGATCCCATAAAGCCGCCATCCGAAGCGGGCGGCCGTATAGCCCTCGAACGTGTCCTGATTCTTCGGAGGTCGCAACCTCACCCACAAGTAGGACAGCACACAACGAATTGACTCGATCAAACCGAGATTTCGCAACGCATTGACCGGCTTGAGCGGGTAGTCGTAGAACTTGCCCCGATAGAAGATCCGACTCATTCGAGGGCGTACCAAGAAGTCTTCGTCAGGCAGGATCTCGTGCCACAGTTTGGACACGGGCGGCACCTTCGTGAAGAACCGATGGCCACCGATGTCGAACCGCCAACCGTCGCGTGTGACCGTCCTCGAGATTCCGCCCACGACGTCGTCGGCCTCGAGCACCGTTGCGTCCAAACCGTGCTTCCCGAGTTGATACGCCGCTGTTAGGCCGGCCGGACCCGCGCCGATGACCACCGTCTCGGGTCGCACCGGTTCCGATTTCGATGCGTCCGACATGCGGGGGCCTCCAGTAATCCGGCGGATCCTACCGCCGGTCATCGGTGTCCCCATCACCGCGGGTGGGCCGTGGCACAATGCGCCAGTGAACGATGCCTCAGTGAACGATGCCAGTCTCGACATCTCGTTTGAATGCCCACGATGTCACCTGGCAGTCGCGGAGGAGTACTACGGACCGTGCCATGGGTGTCGAGTCGAGCTTCGGTCAACTCTTGGAGGCGAGAAGCGGCGAGTCGACGCGACTGAATATGTTCCGAAGGTCAATGTCACGGCCAATGCGGTCGCGCTCAAGGACGATTGAAAGCGGCGCGATTCGCTCCTCCCACAATCGTCGTGGATGGCCCCGGACGCGACGAAGCCCCGATTAGCCTCCCGGCTCGCACCGGTCAACTCCTCGGGGCTTCGAATCGACTCAGATCACCCGGTCTGGAGAACCCGACGGATCTCCCGACACTTGCGATCGCCCCCCGTACGGGGATTGACCTTGACTCAAACCGGAGTTCGTCCTCTCCGATCCTCATCCGAACCGATCATTGATGTCCGTCGACATCGAATCGAAACCGAACCAAGTTGCCACCCGACGGTGGTTCCCCGGCCCGAATTGACCCGATACGTGCCATCCGGAGGATTGATCCGCTCGGGTTGACGTCGCCCCCGTGTGGGGATCAGCCAACTACCAAGCGGCCCTTCGGATGGTGAGAAATCTCCGCACCTTCCGGACGGCCCCTCGTAAGGGCCGGCTCCGGTCGGATTGGCGATGACTCGCCGTAACTCCGATCGACCCACTGACTCTCCGAAGATCGTCAGCCTGACTCAGCCGTGTCTCCGTTTGAACGGTTCCTCTTCGGACCCTGGTGGAACGTTTGGCTTGCGCCGCCCGAACCGCCCCGAGACCTCCGAGTCGCTGCTCTCGCTTCGACGAGTGCATATTCGCGACCGGTTCGATGAGAGTCAATAGGGTTTTGGGAAATCCCCAGGCTGGCGGGAGAAAACCACCGCGAATCCCCAGAGACTCGTGGGTTCTCCACAGACTCACCCACAGCTCAGCCGGCTGAGTCGGTCCACACGCCTCGCTTGACATAGGTTGACTTGAGCAAGTCAGGCTGGTCGGTCATGATCCCGTCCACCCCAAGATCGAGTAGACGTTCGATTTCGGCCGCGTCGTTGATGGTCCAGACGTGTACGTCGATTCCCAGTCGATGAGCCGCCTTCACAAAGCGATCGGTGATGATCGGAATCCCCGCCGCCTTCACCGGCATCTGGGCAACATCCGCATGAGCGAGTCTCAGAGGAATATGCATGGACCGCATCATCAAGATGAGTGTCTTCCTCGGCCCCATTCCGACGCACAAATCCTCGCCGACCAGCTTCCGCACTCGGTCAATTCGACGGTCCGAGAACGAGCCCACGCACACTCGATCGACCGATGCGGTACGTGTCAAAGCATCGGCCAGGGGGCCCACCGCAGCATCGTGCTTCGGATCGAGATTGAAGTACGAGTCTGGGAAATCTCCGAGCAGATCTTCAAGCCGGCAGATCGGGTCGGTCCCGTTCACTCGAGCCTTTCGAACTTCGGACCATGTCAACTCGGCGATCAGACCCCCACGATCGGTTACGCGATCGAGCGCTTCATCGTGAAAGGCAACGGCCACGCCATCGGATGTGACATGAACATCCGTTTCCAGGTGGGTGAACCCGAGGCCCACCGCGTGTCGGAATGCTCGTTCGGTGTTCTCAGGATGTACACCCGCACCGCCACGATGCGCGATCGCGAGCGGACGGTGAAGTGACAAATATGGGTGTCTGGCATCCCGCTCTCTCGCCATTGCCAAACAGTAACCCATCGGATTCATCGGTTTCATGGCATTCGGGCGACCGAATCATCTTGCCTCCACTAGCTTGCGGGTATGAACCGCCGCACGAAGATTGTTGCAACCATCGGACCAGCCTCCCAAGATGAAGAAACGCTTCGCGGCATGATCCGTGCGGGGATGGACGTAGCACGAATCGGTCTGGCTCATGGGTCGATCGATGACGGACTGGAGCGCTACCACCGCATCCGGAAGGTTGCTGCTGACGAGGGGAAACGAGTCGGGATCCTCGTAGATCTTCCCGGCCCAAAGGTCCGGGCCGGAAGTTTCGGATCCGATGGCATGGCTGTCCCGACGGGATCCGTTGTAAGGCTGGAGGTGGGCCACGAGAAGTCATCGGCAGAGGTGATAGAGGTCGACTATGAGGGGCTGCTTGATGATGTGCAGCCTGGCGACAAACTCACCGTCGGAGACGGAGGTGCGGTTCTCCTCGTCGCCGAGCAAGCGGGCGACCATCTGGTGGCCGAGGTCAGCCACGGAGGTTTTCTTCGCGGACGCCCCGGTATCCACGTGCCGTCGGATCGACTGCGCTTCTCGACACCGACCGACAGCGATCTACTTGGAATCGATGCCTTCGTCGACGCGGGCGTTGACATGTTGGCGATTTCCTTCGTCAGGTCGGCACACGACATGCGTCGAGTCGGCACCGAGCCCCATCCCAACGGCCCGCTCCTCATCGCGAAAATTGAAACGCGAGCCGCCGTCGACAACCTGACCGGAATCATCGAGGCGTCCGGCGCAGTGATGGTTGCCAGGGGAGATCTCGGTAACGAGTGCCCATTGGAGGAGCTCCCTCACCTTCAAAAGTCGATCATCAGGCAATGCATCGGCAGCGGTCGTCCCGTCATCACCGCCACTCAAATGCTCGAATCAATGGTCACCAACCCCTCACCCACGCGTGCCGAGGCATCCGATGTTGCCAACGCCGTATTCGACGGATCGTCTGCGGTGATGCTGTCGGGCGAGACAGCGGTGGGGGCGGACCCTGTAAACGTCATCCACACAATGAGTCGAATTGCCTCGAGGGCCGATGACGAAATGGACCATGGCGTGTGGGCGTCCAAGTTGGCAGAGATGCGCATGACCGACGCTGATGGGGGAGCTGCATCGGTTACCGACGCCATGACCATGTCGGCGTGGCGCGCCACCGAAGAGCTCAGCATCCGAAACATCCTTTGCATCTCGGGCAGCGGATTCACCGTCAGATCGATGGCACGCTTCAGGCCACGCGCACGCATTTTGGGATTCTCGGCCACAGCTGAGACTGTGCAGCAGCTCACATTGAGCTGGGGTACCACGCCCTACCCGATGAGCCTCAGCGGTTCCAACGAAGAGATGGTCTACGAGGCAATCCGATTGGCGAGGGACGCGGGCGAGGTTCGTTCCGGAGAACTTGTTGCTGTTCTCGCCGGCTCCGACAGTCGTTCAAGGTCCGCAAATGTGTTGAGGCTCGAACGAGTTCCGTGAGCCGGCTTTCGAATTGAGTCAACTCGGACGAACGATGTTGGGGCAAATGCCCGTGTCACCGGCATCGATCCTTGCTTGCACAGCATCGGGCAGTTGGTCGTAGCTGACCGCGACGTCTTGTCCATAGAGACTGCACTCACAAGTCTCCGCGCACTCGCTCAGGTCGGCACGCTGCACCCAGAGCGAGATTCCGATTCCGGCAAGAATCCCCAGAACCAAGATCCTCATCACCAGTTTCTGAACAAACCTGACGACCATGAGCATCGCCAATGCAAGTAACGCCAGCACGCCAAGAATCAACCACTGGAGGTTGTCTGCATCAAGAAAATCGGGGAGCACTGCTGCAAGCTAGCAGTAGCACTGGCTCGGTCGATGCGCACTATGGTCCACCGTGTGATCGACTCCGTGAGCGACTCCTCAAGCGGCGGTGCAGTGCTTGCCGGGGGAATGAGCCGAAGGATGGGCGTCGACAAGGCAACCATCGTCGTTGGCGGCGAAACAATGCTTGAGAGGTGCCTCACCGCATTGGGCCGCGCCGGGCTTTCACCACTGACCATCGTGGGCGGTGACTCGGGCAATTTCCCGTCCGATTCGGCGGTCCACTTTCATGATGAGTGGCCCGGGGAAGGACCCCTTGGTGCGTTGATCACCGCCCTCGACCGCACTCACGCGCATGTGGTGGTGGTGATCGCCTGCGACTTGGTTGATCCATCACCCGAGGAGATAAATCGCGTGCGCGACTTGCTCGCCGGCCACCAGGCGGTTGTTCCGGTGGTCGACGGTAGAGAACAATGGCTTCATTCGGTGTGGCGTCGAGATTGCCGACAAGCGCTGCGTGCGGCTTTCGATCGGGGAGTACGAGCAATCCGAGAGGCCGTTGGCGGTCTCGACGTGCTCCGAGTCGAGGTCGTCGACCCGACTCACTACCGTGATGCCGACACGCCCGAGGATCTGCCTCCGGACTGCGGAAGGTCCTGAACTCGATACAGCGGTAACCTTCGGCCACCAACCAGGAGACTTGATGCCCGTACCTCAAATCAGCGTTGTGGAACTCGAAGCAGCCTTGGCCGCCGGAGCACACCTCTACGACGTACGGGAGCCATCCGAATACCGCATCGCCCACGTCGAAGGGGCTGTTCTGATCCCGCTGGGTGAGGTGGTCGATTCGATCGACAAGTTCGACAGTGTGGCCGCTGTGTACTTGATCTGTGCCAGCGGGGCCAGAAGCGATCGTGCTGCCCAATACCTGAGATCAAGGGGCATCGATGCGCACAACGTTGCCGGCGGCACCAATGCCTGGATCAAGTCGGGGCGCAAGGTGCACGGAGATCACAACGAGGCGAACCAATCGTGACCGGCGCGCGCTACATCGACGTCCAAGAAGAATTTCTGGACGTTATCGATTTGCTCTGCCAGGAACCCCGTTATGCCCTCGATACCGAGTTTCACCGTGAGCGCACCTTTTGGCCCAAACTCGCCCTCGTCCAAATTGCTTGGCCCGGCGGGTTGGTGATCATCGACCCGCTCACCCTCGACATGCGGCCCCTCGCCAAGCTCATGGAGAGCGAATCCGTCGCAGTCCTGCATGCGTGCACCCAGGACTTGGAGATTCTCGAGCAGGCATGCGGTCAAATTCCTGCCCACCTGTTCGACACCCAAGTCGCTGCTGGTTTCCTGGGCATGTCGACCCCGTCGCTCGCTTCACTTCACGAGAGCGAGTTGGGCGTTCACCTCGCAAAATCCAATCGCCTCACCGACTGGCTCAGTCGACCATTGAAGCCCGGGCAACTCGAGTACGCGGCGGCCGACGTGGCAAGGCTTCTCGAAATCCATGATCTCATCATCGCTCAACTCGAAGTGCGTTCGAGGCTCCAATGGGCCCTCGACGAGTGCGAGATCGTTCGTACCAAACCCCATGGGCCCAAGCCTGCCGACGAGGCCTGGCTTCGGATCAAGGAGGCCCGTCACCTAAAGGGCAGGTCGTTGAGCATCGCTCGATCGGTCGCAGCGTGGCGACAGAATCGCGCCGCCGAGATCGACCAGCCCGCCAGATTCGTGATCGCAGACATGGCCGTGGTGGCCATCGCCCAAGCCGCCCCCAGCACGACCGACTCGCTGGCGAAAATCCGTGGGGTCGACAAGGGTTTGGCTCGGAATTCGCTCGGCAAACAAATCCTCGAAGTGGTTGCAGAAGGGATAGAACTCGACTGGAGGCCTCCAAGGTCCACGAACCGTCGCGATCATTCACGTGAGCTCCGACCTGCGGTGGCGCTGGTTGCTGCTTGGGTCAACCAGATCGCCAGGGATAAACAGATCGACCCGGCCTTGTTGGCCACTCGCGCCGACGTCGAAGCGCTCGTGCGCGGGGATGAGGATGCCCGACTGGCCTATGGATGGCGAGCGGAAATGGCGGGTGGTCCCATCAAACAACTCGTCTCCGGCGATGCTGCCCTGGCGTTCGAAAACGGTGGGGTGGTTCTGGAGCAACGCTCGCGGCGCTCGATAAATCCTGCCTGATCTGGCCTGATTGCCCGCCGGGGTGCGTTGCGGACACCAGCCCGATGGCTACACTCTGTCACCTTGACGAGTTGACCAAGGAGCTGGAGCCATGAAAAAAGGGCGACACCGGCGTTATGAAGAAGCCCGGGAGCTCAAACGCTCCCACGACGGCGACTTCGAAGCGCTACTCCACAATTTTGACGATGAAGACTCAGAACCAGAGAAGCCCGAACACGCGGCTTGGGCTGCTGACTTTGCCGAGCCAGAGGCCGACGGCGAAGACTGAACCGGGGAAATCCTGATGTGTGCGTCAGGTACCCGTCTCATCGAGGATTTCGTCGAGTTTCAAGATGTCGACCTCGTTGACCGTTCCGATGAACATTCCTTCTCGGTCGGTCACGGCTAGAACGTCCACATCGGCCTTTTCCATGGCGGCCACAGCGTCGCGCAGCGTCCACGTGGGCCTGGCGATCGGGTGATCGATCGCCATGCATTCGCCGACGGTAAGTTGATCCCACCCTTCGCGCTCGATCTCTGAAATATCGGCGAGTCGGGCCATGCCCAGGTATCTGTTCTCGCTGACGACCGGAACCACCCGCTCTCTTCGTCCCAGCACGTGCATGTAGACAAACTCCGAGATTGTGGCATCTGGTGGAACGGTCAGCTTGTCGGTGGTCAATATGGAGCTGAGAGGGAGCGTGAAACGCCGTTCGAGATGCCCGAGCCGCTTCGACATCTGATATCCGGCCACAGACGAAGGCCCGGCCACCACCTGGCTGACGGCCGCCGCAACGAGCGCGGGAACCACAAGTGACCCAACTCCACCCGTGGTTTCGGCCACAAACATCACCGCCGTGATCGGAGCGCGGTAACCGGCGCCGAGAAACGCGGCCAGCCCGAGCACCGGATACAACGGGGTGTTGTCCTGTCCCAGTGCAGTGCCTATGAACTGTCCGAGTATCACGCCGAGTGCCGACAACGGAATGAAGAGTCCACCAACTCCCCCTGCATACACCGACGCGGTGGTGGCTGCGATGCGAAGTCCGAGCAGCAAGGCAATCAGTCCAAGTCCTCGGCCCTCGATCACCCACGACATCGCCTCAGCCCCAGGGCCCAGCGTGAGCGGCGAGTCGAAAGCGATCTGCGCTGCGAGGGCAAGCGCGGCCAGTGTGGCGCCACCGCTCAGCAGACGGGTGGTGGCGGGTATTTCGTGGGTCGCCTTCTTGGCCCGCCTTATAAGCCAAGCGAACCCGCGGCCTCCCAGACCAGCGGCTACTCCCAGCAGCAGCGCACCCAGAAGGTCGACCGCCCGCACCCCAAACGCCGACGCTCCGGCTTCGTTGGCCACAAACGTGCTTCCCTCGACGAAAAACGGAATCACTGGCTTCGTGCCCACAAGCGAGACAAAGGTGGCGTAGCTGGCAGCAGATGCCAGCAACGATGGAAGAAGCGCATGAGGAGTGACGTCATCTCGATATGGCGCCTCCATCGCGAACATCACTCCTGTGGCGGGAGCCTTGAACACAGCCGCCACTCCGGCCGCGGCGCCCGCGGTCAAGAGAAGTTGAGCTTCGTCACGATTGAACCACCGTCCAAATCGTTCGTGGATCCACAAGCCGAGCGATGACCCGGCGTATATGGATGGTCCCTCCAAGCCCAGCGCGCCGCCAAGACCCATTGAGGTGACCCCGGCAAGAAGCTTTCCAGGCAACTCGCCCATTGGCAGCCGGGGCTTGCGATCGTGGAACGAGCGTACGAATTCATCCGACGTTGCCGACGATGTGCCGCGGCCGGCGTAGCGCAGCGTGATGTAGGCCAAACCGATGCCGATGATCGGCGCGATCATCACGATCGGCAGGGCTTGCTCGAAGAGCCAGTTCAGAGCGACGTCCTCGGTCAGCGCTTGGAACACCGACACCACGCTCGCCACCAATACGCCTGTCGCCACCGACGCGGCCAGCAGTCGGACATCGTGCCCATGCACAACGGATGAGAGACGAGTTTTCACTGGCGACTTGTCTACCGCCTGCCGAACCATTCCCGGCGCATGTCAGGCAATGCGCGGACGGAACTCAGTTGAAGAGTTGATTGGTCACGCGCGCCATATCGGCCTCGGTTTCCGCCATGGTCAAATGTCGCGAGCCCACCAGGTTCGCGTCGAGGTGATCAGGGCCGGCGCCAGTTGGGTCGAGCGCCACCACCATGTCGGCCCCCCTGAGCAAACCCACGCTGCGGTCGCCTGTGAGCCCTGAATAGGGATGGACATAATCACACGACCCGACAATCAGGGTCTCCCCCTCGCACCGAAGCGGCGGAATCGCAACTCCCATCGACCCAGCGGTGTCAATCGCGGTCATCAGAAGTCGGTGCTGTGAATCCGTGCCGGGCGCACTCAAGTCGAGAAGCGCGCCCAATTCGACCGGTTCGACAACCTTTTCCAACAGAGCGACAGCTGGTTGGTACGGCGCCGAGTTCCGCCCGCTCCCCAGTGATCGCCAGTTGCGCCTGCCCCTACGGTCGAATGACCCCACCTGGGCCAGAGAGCGGTGGCCGAGGTAGCGGCTTGCCGTCTCCGCATTGGCCTTTGCCTTCGCAGCCTCGTCGGCGGTTGTGCCGAACGCCCCCACAGAAAGCTGCACTCGTTCGCCGGATTTGGCGATCATGCGCAGCGACTCGACGAGCAGTCGGTTCTCCATCACGTCGTAGACGCGCCCCGGCACGCTGCACACGTACACGCCCGAATGGCCAAGACTCGACGAACGCGCCGCAATCGTCTGGCCCCAGAGCACCGGGCCTCGGATACCTGAGGCGCTTCGCTCAGCGTTCTGGGTGCTGCCCATGCGCAGCCGACGCAAGGTGGAGGGCATATCCAAGAGAAGCCTGTCTGCCTCATCTCC
>CAZHMP010000001.1:74702-78579 GCA_964533595.1 uncultured Acidimicrobiales bacterium
GTGAACTCGCGCAGAGGAAGCAGGCGCTGGACGATCGAACCTCTGCCGTTCAACAGCCTCACGAAACTCTCATCGTCAGGAGAGCCGACTTCGATGAACGCGAAGCGGCGCATGAGCGCATACGACATCTCAAAGAGCAGATTCTTGTCAAAGACGTTCATCGTCGCGATTATTCGCCATCCGGCCGGCACTCGAATTGGATCTGACTCCGTCGGGGCATCCACGCCCGATGGCACCAATGAGACCGGCCGTATTTGCCCCTTTCGGCGAAATGGGAGCACCACTGGGGAGCCGGACAACACCGTGAAGAGCTGCCCGAAAGCTCTGTCGAAATTCGATCTGTTCAACTCATCTATCACCAGCCATCGCCCGCTCTCGATCGCGTCGACGAACAATCCGGGTCGAAAGATCAGCCCTTCAGCGGTCGGCTGCAGACCACCAATGGTCTCAAATGTCGTCCACTCGGTGGTTGCTGTCGTCGGGAGATACCCGGTGCACATCATCGACCGTCGGGCGACCTCCGCCGATAGATACGCGAGTGTGGTCTTGCCGGTGCCTGGTGGCCCGGTGAGAACTATGTGTTTGCCGGAGTCGATCGCGGCGACCATCTGGTCCACCACATGGGCTGGCAGGATCAGGCCTGCTTCGTCGACGGCATCCTGGAGATCGCTGGTGGTGAAACTCGGCACACTCTTGTCGTCGGCCGATTTGCGCTTCAACTAAGGCAAAAAGTCTGATCTCCTTGCCTTCAACCTCATCAACCCTGCATACGCAGGCGTGGGTGAGCAAGGAATTCGGCATTGGAGCGCTCGGACAGATAGTCGACGAGCATTCTGTATGGCTCCTCTCCAACCAGCTCAACGAGCTCGTCTCGAAGGGATCTCCAAACCGGCCTGTCACCCACGAATGCCAAACGGTCGTCCGTACACCACCACGCGAACTCGGATCCTCCCTCGCCCCAGTCACGCCGTTTCCACTCGCGAACTATGTAGGTGGTGTGGCCGTTGTCGTCGGTGAAATCATCAAATCGAATGGGCACCTGCCAACAAACGTCAGGCTTCCAATCAATCGGACGATCTCCGCGTGACAACGCCGCCTGATGCAGAGCACATCCGGCCCCTGACGGATGACCGGGGCGATTTAGAAAAACGCAGGCATCGTCGATTGTCTGCGTCATCCACTCTCCCTCGTCGGTTTGGATGATGGGCCCTCCGGTCTCGGCAACCTGATCCTTGAGTTGCCATTCTTCGGCACTCAAGTGCTGGGCTCGTCTGAGAACCAACTCTCTATCGTCGTCGTCGACGAGGTGGGCGCCGTAGGTGCAGCAACCGTGCTCGTACTCCGGCGCAAGTTCGGTGAATACGCCGGGGCACCCGCATCCGTATATGCACATGTAGTTGCTCACCATGAAGGTGACATCAAAGAGCCACGAGTCGCCGTCGGAATCGGAGAAACTGACCCACTCATGAACATCCGGCGGCGGTGACATTCCAGCGACGGTACCCGGACCGCTTCGATATATCGTGTCGTCGTGGCAGGAGAGTTTGACCGAATCAGATCGCAACTCGAAGTGATCGCTGAGGAACTGGCCGACCTCGCGATATCACGGCTGAGAGAGTCGATAGACGCGGGCGGGTCGGAGCTCCCGGTTGATGAGCGTCGACTCACCCGTGCTCGACGAGCCGTCGAGAAGGCCATTCACCTGCTCGAGGAGCCCGACACAACATTCGGCTGAATGTTGGCGGCCGGCGGATCAGTCTCCCGAATGGTCGTTGAGAGCATCGATCAAACGTCGGAGTCGAGCCAAGGCGTGTCGCTCGAATCGGAACGCGATCCGATGCAGGTCGAGGGCGTCATGATCGCGGCGCTCAGCCGTTGTGGCTTCAATGCGTTCGATTTCACCGTCTTCAACAATGTCTGAGAAGTCGCGATTGAGCGCCCTCAACTCATCGTCTCCAACCTCTCGCTTCAGCCTGATAACCAATTCTGGCCCCACGAAACGCATCGAGTGGTAGCTGTTGTAGAAACGACAGATCTCCGCCACGGCTTCATCGACCGAATCGGTGAGCTTCACGAGGCACAAGTCATCCTCGGAAATCAGACCTCCCGCAAGGAGCTCTTTCTCTATGAATCGGCGCCAGTTTTGCCAGTAGGTTCCCCCGGGCTGATCGAGGAGGACAACAGGAGCAGGAGGGGTCTTTCCGGTTTGAATCAAGGTGAGCAGTTCAAAGGTCTCGTCCATGGTTCCGAATCCGCCCGGCAACAGGACGTATCCGTGAGACTCCTTCATGAACATCACCTTGCGAGTGAAGAAGTAGCGGAAATTGATCAGTTTCGGGTCGCCGGCGATCACCGGATTGGCATCAGCCTCGAAGGGCAACATGATGTTGACGCCGAAACTGTTGTCTCGGCCGGCGCCTTCGTGTCCTGCCTGCATGATTCCCGGACCCGCGCCGGTGATGACCATCCAACCCGCGGCAGCAATCGCCCTGGCGAATTCCTGTGCGCATTGGTAGGCAGGATCACCATTCCTGATTCGCGCACTCCCGAAAATGGTGCACTTCATGACATCGGAATAGGGCTCGAACACTTGAAATGAGTAACGCAGTTCCTTGATGGCGGCCGACACAAGCTTCAGGTCACCTCGGTCGACCTCCTCGAGTCCGAGACGCAGTGCAGTAACGACCATCTCGAACACGAGCTCACGATCGGCCGGGTCGACCACCTCGACAAGGCGATGAATCTCGTCGTCGAGTTGTTGATCGCCGGTTTTGTATCGAAGCTTCGATTGATCCACGAGCGCAGCCTGCCATGCTCCGAGTCGGCATGGGTGGCACTTGCCCGATTGAATCGCTCAGCTGATCGCCACAGGGATCGGTGCACGCCGCGGGCGGGTACTGGCCAGCGGGAGAGCGCTCATATCGGGTCGCCCGTAGAGCGTGGTGCGTTGCACCAGGCGTCGCCCGAGAGGCTCGACCAGCTCGCGGAAATCCTCAGGGGTCACTTCGGCCCCGTGCGTGGCTCCTGCAGCGCGCGAGATATTTTCGTCCATCAGCGTTCCCCCAAGGTCGTTGACCCCGGACATCAACAGCTGACGAACCGCGCCGAACCCGAGCTTGACCCACGAGGACTGGATGTTGTCGATTCTTCCTCGATAGGCGATTCGGGCGACCGCGTGCATCAACAACACCTCACGCCAGGTGGGCCCGCGCCGGGCTTTGCGTTGGAGGTAGATCGGAGACGCCATATGAACGAAGGGAAGTCCGACGAACTCGGTGAAGCCACCCGTCTCCTCTTGCAGCTGTCGGGTGCGGATCATGTGTTCGGCCCAGTGCTCGGGACGCTCAATCGACCCGAACATGATCGTGATGTTGGACCTGAGTCCGACTGAGTGAGCGATCCGGTGGGCTTCGAGCCACTCTTCGGTGTTGATCTTGTCGGGGCACAGCGTCTCTCTCACGCTGTCGACGAGTACCTCGGCTGCCGTGCCGGGAAGCGAGGCCTGACCGGCATCCATGAGTCGCTTCAGATAGTGGTCCAATGGTTCACCATTGCGTTTCGCTCCTTCAGTCACCTCGAGTGCCGTGAAACCGTGTATGTGCATCCCGGGGACCGCGGCGTTGACGGCGCGTGCAACGTCTATGTAGTAGTCACCGTCGAAGTCAGGGTGAATTCCGCCTTGTAGGCAAACCTCGGTTGCACCAGCCTCGGCCGCTTCGATGGCACGGTCGGCAATGTCGTCAAGTGTGAGGAGATATGGCGTTCCTCGCAGATTGAGGGAGAGCGGACCTTTGGAGAATCCGCAGAAACGGCACTTGAATGTGCAGACGTTCGTGTAGTTGATGTTGCGATTGGCCACGTAGGTGACGTCGGATCC
>CAZHMP010000001.1:78679-93991 GCA_964533595.1 uncultured Acidimicrobiales bacterium
GGGGTATCACCAGACAACAGATTCGCCGGCTCGACACCCGTGCCGGTGTACCACTGCGATGAAACATGGCCGATCTGATCTATCTCGGCGCCATCACCCACCTTGTTTCTCTCGATGGTCCGTTCGGGCCAGACCGAGCCGGCATCGTCGCGGGCCAAACCGTGCGAGTCCGATCGATCCATCACCGGGAAATACAGATCCGGATCGAACCAAACTTGGGGTTCGCGGACGTAGCGCTGGTGTGCAGTGAGTCTTGGTGCCAGCGAGAATCCATGTCGCTCGGTCACCTCGCGAAGCCTTTCAACCGCCGGCCATGGACGCTCGGGATTGACATGATCGGCAGTCACCGGTGATACGCCTCCCCAGTCGCTGACCCCGACATCGAGAAGGTCTCCGAACTCGTCGGACAGATTTGGTGGAGCTTGGACGTGAATGTCTTCGGGAAGCACAACCCGGGCCAAGGCCACCGCATCGAGGTAGACATCCCTTGGGCACGGTTCGCTCGATTGCATGGCCGTTCCGGGTTTGGGCAGGAAGTTCTGAACTATCACTTCCTGCACGTGCCCATGCCGCCGGTGGGAATCTGCAATGGCTTGCAGCGCGGCCCAGCGATCCGCTCGGTTCTCTCCTATACCGACCAGAATCCCGGTCGTGAACGGAACCTTTGCCTCGCCCGCGAATTCGAGTGTCTGCAGTCGACGCTGGGGAGTTTTGTCCGGTGCGCCTCTATGGCAGGGGAGATCGTCGCGCAGACTCTCGATCATCATTCCCTGGCTTGGAGCGACGCGCCGCAGCTCTTCTATCTCTGCAAGCGACATTGCACCCGTGTTGGCGTGAGGGAGAAGGCCCGTCTCTGCCACCACCAACTCGGCCATTGCCACCACATAGTCGATCGTGGATTCGTACCCGTGATCGCTCAGCCACTGGGCTGCCGACGCATAACGCAACTCAGGCCGTTCGCCCAGCGTGAACAGCGCCTCATGACAACCGGCGTCTGCTCCACGTCCGGCGATAGCCAGAACCTCCTCCGGCGACATGAACGGCGAGTCGAGCCGGGCCGGAGGCTGGGCAAAGGTGCAATACCCACACTTGTCGCGGCACAGCTTCGTGAGGGGAATGAAGACCTTGGGGGAGTAGGTGATAACCGATCCGAAGGCGCGATCGCGAATCGCGCGTGCCTCGGAAGACAACTCTTGCCGGTCCAGCGACAGCACCTCAACTTGCGTGTTCATGGTTCTCCCTGGTCTCGATGTCGTGTGCGACCGTGTGGTCGGATCGAATGTGGGTCGGCTCGACCGCCATGTTGCACGTGGTGCACCACGGCTGGAGTTCGAGGCGCGTTCGGCAGACGTCGTGCACCAACTCGACCGGAGGCCCCGCAACCGAGTAGTAGCGGTCGCCCCACCTCATGAGTGCAACGAGCGCGGTGGAAAGCGCCCGACCCTTTTCCGTGAGGTGATACTCGTGGCGTACGGGCCGTGACTGGTATTGGACCTTCTTGACCACGCCCTCGGCCATAAGGGACGCGAGGCGGTCGGTGAGAAGATTCCTGGCGATGCCAAGATCCGATTGGATAAGCGTGAATCTGCGAACTCCGCGGAATAGATCCCGCATGATCAGAAGTGTCCAGCGATCACCTATGGCGTCGAGCGTTCGTTGGATCGAACATTCCTCAGCTGGTTCCCTGCCTGGCACGGAGGCACCCTAAGGGGTGTCGGTTTAGATTTGCAACCGACTCGTCAGGTGCAATGGCCATTGGGTACCTCGTGCGCTTGCGCGGCCTCCATTGCCAACCGAATCTGATGGTCATCAAGAGCGAAGGCCACTCCCTCGCGTTCGCGCGACATCGCGTAGATCAGCCCAACCACGTTTCCGCGTTCGTCGATCAAACCCGCACCCGAGTCTCCGTTGATGATGTCGGCGCGTATCTCGACGGCGGATCGATGCGCAATCGCATCGCGGTAGATGTTGTCAATGCTGACATCAATGAATTTCTCAACCGTCGCGGCGACTGCTGTGGCTCCGGCATCGGAGCGATATGTGACCACCGCGGCGCGGCCACCGGGATGTGCCCTAACGAGGTCGAGCCCCGGGGTCGACCGACCGGCTATCTCCAGCACCGCCAAATCCGCGTCGGGGTCAAAGGACCGCACCGATGCGATGTGCTCGACGCCATTGCGGTCGATTGCCACGATTCGCGTGGCGCCGGAAATCGTGTGGGCCACGGTGACAATCCTTCCAGCGTCTCCGATGGCAACGCCCACCCCCCTTGACGCAACCAAGCTGCAACCCTCGGCTTGGATGGTGAATGTGGCGCTCAGCGTCCGTCTCGATTCGAGATCATCGCGAGCACACGATTGTACGACCAACGCCAAACAGACAACGAACAGCGTGGCCAGCCGCCGCCTCAATCGGCTACCCGCAGCATCACACCGCCCTGAGATGAGCTGGCGACGGCAAGATCCAAGAGCCTCTGGACCCGCGCGCCGGCAGCCAGATCGGGGTCGCAGCTCCGACCGTTGGAGACTGCATCAATGAAGTCGCCCACCATGCGACCCGCCTTGCGAAACGTGTCCCGATATGTGTTGTGGACCGTGTCTCGGCGAGCGCCGCGCCATAATTCGTCGGGAATCGGCAGGACCTCCGCGGGACCCGGATCTCCGGATCGAAGTCCGCGAACCTCCTGGATGGTCTTCCAATCATTGACCGCGTGGATCGTGCCCTCGCTTCCGAAGGCATCGAGATGGTGCACCTGACCGAAGCCATCGCCCTCCCAGCACATGGCGCTCACCTGGAGCATGCCATTGGATCCGTCGGCAAAGCGGACCGTGATGATCGCGCTGTCCTCGCCTTGTGCATACGACGATCCGTCAGGGCGGGGGTCTCGCTCCACCATCGTTTCCGAAGTGGCCCCGATCTCGACGATGTCGCCGAACAGCCAGCTCGCCATATCCAGCCAATGGCTGCCCAGATCTCCGAGCACTCCCGAGCCTGCCGTATCTCGGTCGAAGCGCCACGAGTATTGTGAGTCTCGACCGAAACTGGTGAAGTAGCGAAGGCCCAAGTGATACGGGCGGCCGATGAAGCCATCCTCGATGAGCGCCTTGACCCATTGATTCGATGGCATGTACCGGTAGGTGAACGGCACCATGGTCGTGAGGTTGGCTTTGGCCGCGTCATCTGCAACTGCCCGGGCATCAGCGAGGGAAGTTGCCAGCGGCTTCTCGCACAGCACGTGTAGTCCGCTTGAAATTGCCCGTCGGGCCAATCGAGCGTGAGAATCATTCGGTGTGGCGATGATCACCGCATCGAATTCCTCGGCAAACATCGCGTCTTCGTCGGTGAACCACTTCGGCACCGCCCATCGGTCAGCGAAACTCGAGGCTCGAGCCGGATCCCTTCCGCACACCGCCACGACCTGAGCATTCGGGTTTGCCGTCAACGCCGGCAAGTACATCGAATCGACCCACCAGCTGGTGCCGAAGACGCCCACTCGCACGGTCATTGTCTGGTCTCTCTTGAGCGACGAGGTGGACGTGCAGTCGTGGACCTCTCGATGAGGGTGGGTTCCACCACATAATGGACTCCCTCTGAGGTCCTGCCCTCAATTCGGTCCATCGCCAACTTGTTTGCCACACGGCCCATCTCAGCCCTCGGCTGGTTGATAGTTGTGAGGGAAAGCCGCCTCGTTGCCGACGCCCAGATGTTGTCGTAACCGATCAGCGACACGTCCCCTGGCACCGTGAGTCCCTTCGACTCGATCACCCCGAGCGCGCCCATCGCCGATTGGTCGTTGGCCGCGAATATCGCCGTCGGCCGACGCCCGGACCGAAGCAACTTCTCAGCCCCAAAGGCGCCACTCGATTCGTGAAAATCTCCCCGGACAACTCTGATCATCGAAGCGAGACCCGCGGCCTTCATCGCTCGCTCGTATCCGGCCCGTCGCGGTCCGGCGCCCGCACCGGGGCCTCCATCGATGTGGGCAATGTCTCGGTGACCACAATCCACCAGATGGCCGACGGCAAGCTGAGCACCCAACGAATCATCGTTGTTGACCGTGCCGACGGCGCGGCTGCGCAGTGAACGTCCGATGGCGATCACGGGCATCGACTCGGCAAGTGCGACGATCTGCGCGGTCGGCAAATGGGGGCCGATCAGGATCATCGCATCCACCCGGTAGTCCACAAACGTCTCGACGGCGAGGCGTTCTCCAGATTTGGATTGGCAGCCGTTGCCGATGATGAGGCGGTAGCCGGCTTCTGAGGCGCCTGCCTGAAGCCCATCGACTGTTTCGGCGAAGAATGGGTTGTGCAGATCGTTGATGACCACGCCCATCGTTCGGCTACGGTCACTCGCCAGATTTCGGGCCAACACGTTGGGGCGGTATCCGAGGGCATCGGCTGCGGCGAGCACAGCCTTTCGCCGGCGTTCGCTCACGTGAGGCTCGTTTCGCATGACCAGCGATACGAGGGCCCGGGAAACGCCGGCCCGGTTGGCGACATCTTCCATTGTCGGTCGAGACATGCTGGAGAATCTCCTGTTGAGTGGCGCTGCCGTTCCGGCCTCTGTTGCACGGACCGTAGTGGTACTTGACATGACGCCCGTCACGAATGATAGTTAGAGCGCTCTATAATTTCCAGGCACCAAGAACTATCACAGGCTGATCCAACCGATGACCACCGCAGTTCTCGAAAGACTCGCCAGCGCTCCCATCTCCTGGGGCGTATGCGAGGTGCCTGGATGGGGCATCGAGCTTCCCATCGATCAGGTCCTGTCGGAGATGGCGTCCTTGGGCTTCAAAGCCACTGAACTCGGTTCGGATGGCTACTTGCCTGACGACCCGTCTGACTTGCGCAGGGTCGTGGAGAGCCACGGACTGGGCATGATCGGTGGTTTCGTACCCGTGGTCGTTCACGAACCAAGCCAGCAGGATGCCAGCCTCGAAGCAGCGCGACGCGCCGCGGCTCTCATGGCCGGCGCGGGGGCCTCCGTTTTCATCTCTGCTGCAGTCACGTCCTGGGACTGGGCGCCACGTGAGCCCGTCGACGACCGCGGTTGGGACTTCGCGGCAACCATGTTCGCCAAGATCGACCAGATCGCGGCCGACCACGGCATGGTCCAGGCGCTCCACCCTCATTACGGCACAATCGTCGAGACGCGAGCCGATGTCGAGCAGGTCCTCGACGTCAGTGATGTGGGCTTCACCCTCGACACGGGCCACCTCATGATGGGCGGGTGTGATCCACTCGAGTTCGTGGAACAACACTTTGATCGAATTCGCCATGTCCATCTCAAGGATGTCGACATGGCTGTGGCCCAGAAGGTCGTCTCTGGCGAGCTCACCCTGATGGCGGGCGTCCAGTCCGGCATGTTTTGCAATCTTGGAATCGGCGACGTCCCCATCGACAAAATCGTTCTTGCACTTGAACACCGACGCTACGACGGCTGGTACGTGGTCGAGCAAGACGCGGCCATCACAGGCACGGAAGAAGCCGCTGAAAGCCCACTCGCTGACGTGGCCGCATCGGTGGATCATCTTCGCATGCTGTTGGAAGGTTCTTTCTCGTAGAGCGCTCAAACGTGATATTCATGATCACGCGGAACCGCTCGATTCGGCTCTGTAAATATCCCATAGGAGGGGAACAGAAAATGAAAAGATTCAAATGGTTGGCAGTGGTAATGGCCTTCGGGTTGTTGGCTTCTGCTTGCGGCGACAGCTCGAGTGACTCAGGCAATGCTGCACCCGCTACCACGGCTGCTGGTAGCGACAACGCTGCACCCGCAACTACCGCTGGTAGCGACAGCGCCGCACCCGCCACCACCGCAGAGCCGGTTGATCAGACCCAGGGCGGAAATCTCACGTTCTACATGATCACCCACTCCGACGACGGCCCGTTCTGGTCAGTTCTCAAGCGCGGCGCCGAGGCTGCTGCCTCAGACCTGGGTGTCGACCTCGTATGGCAGGGCTCCAACAACAATCCTGAGAAGCAGGTCCAAGACATTGATGCCGCGGTCGCGGCTGGTGCGAGCGGTATCGCTGCTTCGTTGCCGGCCCCTGATGCCCTCATCGGTCCACTCCAAAATGCCGTAGCGGCTGGTATCCCGGTCATCACCCTCAACTCGGGCGTGAACGACTACCAGACCATCGGTGCTCTCACCCACGTGGGGCAAACCGAAGTCATCGCCGGTAACGGTGCTGGCGAGAGGTTCAACGCCGCAGGTGCCACCAAGGTTCTCTGTGGGATCCAGGAGCAGGGCAATGTTGCCTTGCAGGAGCGTTGTGATGGAGCGGCCGAGACCTTCAACGGCGAGGTTGTCTCGCAGTTCATGGGTCTTGATGCGGATCAAACCGAGCAGCAGAACACCATTGCTGCCGCGCTGGCTGCCGATCCCGACTTCGATGCATTCCTGGGCACCGGTCCGGTCATCCCGATGTCGGCACTCGGTGCAGCCAACGACGCCGGTCGTGATCTGTTCATCGGCGGGTTCGACATCACCCCCGACATCATCGATGCCATCGAGGCTGGCGACATCATCTTCACGGTCGACCAGCAGCAATACCTCCAGGGCTACATGCCTGTTCTGTTGATGTTCCTCAACGTCACCAACCAGAACACTCTGGGCGGCGGCTTGCCGATCCTCACCGGACCAGGCTTCGTCACCCCCGACAATGCAGCTGCCGTCAAGGCCCTCGTGGCCGCAGGCACACGCTGATTCATTGATTGAAGTTCGGTCCGGGTCGCCACGTTCCAGGTGGTGGCGACCCGGACCGAGGTAATGCCCGCACCAATTGGTCACCACCGGGGCGCGGTTTGAATATCTGGGCAATACTGCCAATCCAAGGGTTCCGATACGACAGGGGGAGCACCGTGAATGGTGCCGGCACCACCAACACAACAGTCGCGGCCGATTCTGGGCCCAAGTCCGATGAGAGACTTGCCTACCGAGGAGTGTTCCAGCGTCTGCTGATACGCCCCGAGATCGGGGCCATCATCGGAGCCATAGCAATCTGGATCTTTTTCTGGGCTGTGGCCATTCCGTTCGGAACGGTGGCGGGTGCCTCCAGCATTCTCGACGTCTCTGCCACTCTCGGAATCATGGCGGTGGCCGTATCGATGCTGATGATTGGCGGCGAGTTCGACCTCTCCTCCGGTGCATCCACGGGCGCGTTGGGGATCGTCACGATTCTTCTGGTAAAAGAGACCGGCGCGATGGGTGGTGCCGGATTGAGCCTGTTCTTGGCCATTCCAATCAGCCTTGCTGTGGCCCTGTTCATCGGCTGGTTCAACGGCACGATGGTCGAGCGAACCTCGCTGCCGAGCTTCATCGTCACGCTCGGCAGTTTCTTCATTCTCAAGGGAGCCAAGCTCGGCTTCTCCAAGCTCATCGTCGACCAAATCCAGGTCGGACGCATCGATGAGGGCTCCGGCTATGGCTTTTGGCGAAAGATTTTCGCCTCGGAATGGCAGCGCAACGACCATCAATTGAGCGGCCGAGACTTTTTCTACACGGCCGGAATTCTCGGCGGGCTGACGATAGTGATGATTGCCGTCCACGAGCTCACCTTCGTAAGGAAGAAGGTCTTCGACCCCAAGGGCGCCGTTTTGTTCGTGGCTGGTCTCGGCGGGGGCGTCGCCGGGGTACTCGTGATGCACGCCGCCGACAGCACCTCGAGCAACTGGTTGGCCGGTGCCATTATCGGCACGTCAATAGTCGTGGGGTTCTACGGCTACGGCCTTTGGCGCTTCGAATCCACCGGGGACAGTGGGCCATTCTCGATCGATGCCGACGTTCGGAAGTCGCTGAGCATCGGACTCGCCGCGGTCGCTGCCGCCACCGTCGCAGCGATCACTCTCGACTCGTCGTCGAGCAAGGATCTGGTCTTCCTGGTCACCGAGCAAGGGCTGCGAGCGATGTTGTTCGTCGGCTTGGCTGCCGCGGGTGCCACCTACATGATGATCGCGGTTCGTCAAGCATCGGCCTCGGGAACTCGCACCAAAGCCGTCGCTCTGGCGGTACTCGCCGCCACATCCACTTTCCTTGCCTTCCTGATCCGATCCGAATCAACCTCGCCCAAATTCCGTGGTGTCATCTTCACCATTCTTCTGGTTGCGGCGGCTCTTCTCATCTCGTGGGCCATCTCGACTGCCACCTGCTCGGAGCGTCGTTACCCCGACCAAGCGGCCGATGCGCTCGGGCGGCTCCTGGGCCTCGCGGGCTTGCTCGCCATAACGGTTGGCGCACTTCTCAGGCTCTTGTTCACCACCGATGACGAAATAGCTGCAGGAATGAGTCCCGCCAAATTCAGTGTGAGAATCCTCTGGTTCGTGGGAGTCACTGCATTGGCCACATGGGTGCTTGGCCGAACCAAATTCGGAAGCTGGACGTTCGCCGTTGGCGGTAACAAAGACGCCGCCCGACAAGTGGGCGTTCCGGCGGCCCGCACCAAAACGCAGCTGTTCATGATTGTCTCAGTAGCCGCATGGCTGGTGGGTTTGCTCCTGGCATTCCGGCTCAACACGCTGCAGTCAGGCACCGGAGACGGTCTTGAATTCGAGTACATCATTGCAGCCGTCGTAGGGGGCACCATGCTCACCGGCGGCTACGGATCGGCATTCGGCGGCGCCATCGGAGCGGTCATCATGGCCATCTCCAAACAGGGAATTCCGTTCTCGAGATGGAACTCCGACTGGCGGTTCGTATTCCTCGGCGGAATCCTGCTTCTGGCGGTGATCGCCAACAACTTCATCCGTTCGAAAGCGGAGGCTTCACGATGACTGCACCAACACTCGAGATCGAGGGCATCTCAAAGTTCTACGGAAACATCAATGCTCTTCACGACATCACCACGTCGGTCGATTCCGGAAAGGTCACCTGCGTTCTGGGAGACAACGGTGCCGGCAAGTCGACGTTCATCAAGATCCTGGCCGGCGCTCACCAGCAGAGCCTCGGCACGCTGCGAATGGATGGTGAGGAGGTCTCGTTCGCGTCTCCCCGCGATGCGCTGGCCAAGGGAATCGCCACGGTTTACCAAGACCTGGCGATGGTGCCTCTCATGTCCGTTTGGCGAAACTTTTTCCTTGGTTCCGAGCCAACCAAGAGCTTTGGACCCATCTCCTGGATCGACGTAGAGAAGTCGAAACGCATTGCCAAGGAAGAGATGGCCAAAATGGGCATCGACATCCGAGACACCGAACAGCCCGTCGGCACTCTGTCAGGAGGCGAGCGGCAGTCCGTCGCCATTGCGCGCGCCGCATATTTCGGCGCCAAGGTGCTCATCCTCGACGAGCCCACATCGGCGCTGGGGGTCAAGCAGTCCGGAGTGGTGCTCAAGTACATCGTGGCCGCACGCCAGCGAGGCTTGGCGGTGATCTTCATCACCCACAATCCCCATCACGCTTGGCCAGTCGGTGATCGGTTCATGATCCTCAATCGCGGCCAGTCCCTGGGCAACTTCGCCAAGGACGAGATCACCCGCGAGGAGCTCATCACAATGATGGCCGGCGGCGCCGAGCTCGAAGAGCTCACCCACGAGTTGGAGGGTGCGTGACCGCGAATCAGCTCAACGATGGATTGACTTTTCCGGGGTCTCACGGGGCCCATTGAGGTAACAAATATGGAGCCCTTCCCCCTCCGTAATCTCGAGGTCCTCACAATGGGCCGGTCGAGCATTGATCTCTATCCCGAACAAACCGGAGTGCCCCTCTCAGGGGTCACAAGCTTCCACAAAGCCATCGGCGGGAGCCCCACCAACGTGGCGGTCGCTGCAGCTCGGCTCGGTCGACGGGCCGCGTTGATAAACAAGGTCGGCAACGACGCCTTCGGCATCACGATAAGGGAAGAGCTGAAAAAGTTCGGGGTGCACGACGGATTCGTCACAACTCACCCTGATTTGCTCACTCCCGTGGTCTTCTGTGAGCTGCTTCCGCCCGAAGAACCATCGCTGTGGTTCTACCGCGAGCCGCGAGGACCGGAGATGGACCTCACAATCGATGACCTTCCGATCACCGCTATCACAGAAGCGCCACTGTTCTGGACAGCGGGATCCAGGTTCGCAGGCGAACCCAGCCGCGGCACCACCATGCACGCTCTGCGAGAGCGCGGCAAGAGCGGGCACACCGTCTTGGACCTCGACTATCGAGCAATGTTCTGGCGGTCCCCGGAGGAAGCCTCCCTTCACATCGCCGCTGCCCTTCGATACGCCACGGTGGCCGTCGGTAACCGCGAAGAATGTGGGATTGCCGTGGGAACCGCAGATCCAAATTGCGCCGCTGATCTGCTGCTCGAATCAGGGGTTGAATTGGCCATCGTGAAGTTGGGTGCCGATGGCGTTCTCGTCGCCACTGCAGACATGCGGGAGACGGTGGCACCAGTACGGGTCGACGTTGTCTGCGGCCTCGGTGCCGGTGACGCGTTCGGGGGCAGCCTCTGTCATGGATTGCTGGAGGGCTGGGACCCCATTCGCATCGTTCGATACGCGAACGCGGCCGGGGCCATAGTCGCAGGGCGATTGATGTGCTCGGAAGCAATGCCCACGCTCGCGGAGATCGAGGAGTCATTGCCGTGATCACCGACGCGCAGTGGACGGAGCTACTCCGCCAGAGGGCCGCCGCACCCGAGCTGATAACCGACGCCTACGCGTCCCGCCAGGCTCGCCCACTTCTCGCGCCGGACGGATCGACTTTCATCGTTGCCGCCGATCATCCGGCGAGGCGCGCCGTGGGCGTTGGAGACGACCCCCTCGCAATGGCCGACCGCCGATCGTTGCTCGATCGACTGGTCACCGCGCTCGACAATCCGGGAGTGGATGGCGTGATGGCCACCCCCGACGTGCTCGATGAGCTTGCCCTACTGGGTGTGCTCGACAACAAAGTCGTCATCGGATCAATGAATCGGGGTGGCCTTCAGGGATCGGCCTGGGAACTCGATGATCAACTCACCGGACACGACGTGGCGTCGATCGTCAAGCAGCGTCTCGACGGTGGAAAGATGCTGCTCAGAATCAACCCGGCGGACCCAAATTGTCGCCGGACCATCGAGACGTGTGCCAGATTGGTTTCGGAGCTGGCCGATGCCGGGTTGGTCGCAATGATCGAGCCTCTGCCCTATACGACAATTGACGGACGCGCTCAGCTCCACAAGTCCGATGACGAACTGATTCGCTGCGTCGGAGTGGCCTCGGCGCTCGGCAACACGTCGGCCCGAACGTGGTTGAAGCTGCCGTCCACCAATCAAGTCGAGAAGGTGATGGCAGCCACCACCCTTCCTGCGCTGATCCTGGGCGGAGCACCGGGCCCCGACCCCGCGTCTGCCTTCGACTCATGGCGCCGTGCCATGGCGGTGCCGAACGTGCGCGGTCTCGTCGTTGGCCGAAGTCTCTTGTATCCATCCGACGGTGATGTCGAGTCAGCCGTAGCAGTGGCGGCCCAAATCGTTCACGGAGGCAATTGATGCGAGACCTGCACTATCCAAACGGTTCGTTGAGCGACGGGAACGACCCCGTCCATCTCACCGCTGAGCTGGCCGGCTGGAACTACTCGGGGCTGCGAGTCATTTCGCTCCAACCGGGGATCGCTCGACAGATCTCGGCGGATGGATGCGAGATGGCCGTGCTGCCACTCAGTGGAAGCGCCACAATCTCCCACAACACCCACACCATCGATTTGGACGGAAGAGATTCCGTGTTCGCGAGGGTCACGGATTTCGCCTACATGCCCAGTGGATCGGAGTTCCATATCGAAAGTGCCGAAGGCGGCGAGTTCGCGCTGTGCACGGCCCGCACAGATCGCCGACTTTCGCCGAAGTACGGCCCCGCCGAGGGTGTGGCCGTGGAGGTTCGGGGCGCCGGCCCGGCCACGCGACAGGTCACGAATTTTCTCAGCCCGACGGTGTGGGGCCATGCCGACAAACTCATGTGCGTCGAACTTCTCACACCAGACGGGAATTGGTCCTCATATCCGCCCCATCGACATGACGACTCCGCTGAGTGCCTGGCAAACAACGAAGAGATCTACTACTTCCGAATCGGAACTGCCGGCACCACAGATCACTCACCGGACGGATTCGGGATGCATCGCACCTACACCCCGGACGGGGAAATAGATCAGAACGTAGCGGTGCGTGATGGCAGCGTTTTCCTTGTTCCCAAGGGATACCACGGGCCGTGCATCGCCGCGCCCGGCTACACCATGTATTACCTCAACGTTCTCGCCGGCGGGGGAGAGTCACGGTCCATGGCTTTTTGTGACGACCCAGCCCATCACTGGGTGCGCGACACATGGGCGGGACAACCCACAGATCCTCGGTGCCCCATGACCTCAGCTGATGGGGTCGTGGTTCATTCCGGTGAGTGAAACTTCGCCGGCAATCCTGAATTCCTGATATTCACCTCACGGAAGGGGCCGCAATGGCTCGTAAACGACTCGGCGTTGGTGTCATCGGCTTCGGCTGGATGGGACAGGCCCACACACGATCCTTCATCAGGATTCCAACGCTGTTTCCCGAACGCAGCTACGACGTTGATTTGGTCATGATCTCCGACAACGTCGAGTCCCGCGCCAAGGACGCTGTGGAGTCTTTCGGGTTTGGTTCATCGTCCACGGATTGGCGCGATGTCGTCGAGCACCCCGAGATCGATGTGGTGTCAATTTGTGCACCGAACATGTTCCACGAGGAAATCGCGGTTGCCGCGGCCGCCGCCGGGAAGAGTGTCTTCTGTGAAAAGCCGGTGGGTGGCACGCCGGAGCAGACGGTTCGGATCGAGGCCGCAACGAGGGCGGCCGGCGTGATCACCGGCGTTGGCTACAACTATCGGTGGGCGCCTCTCGTCCAGTACGCGAAACAACTGATCGATTCTGGGGAACTCGGAGAGATAACCAATTATCGGGGCCGGTTCTTCTCGATGTACGGCGCCGACCCGATGGGTCTCCTGTCATGGCGGTTCTTGCACGACCAGGCCGGATATGGCGTTTCAACCGACATACTCAGCCATTCAGTGGATCTCGCCCACATGTTGGCAGGACCGATCGTCAAGGTCGTGGGGACCGGGCACACCTTCATCACCGAACGCCCATTGCCAAAGGCCGGTGGCACGCACTACGACCTCGGACAGCCCGGTGACCCCACCGGCGAGGTTGAGAATGAGGACTACTTCGGGGCGATGGTTAAGTTCGAGAGCGGCGCGCGTGGCGTGTTCGAAGCATCCCGATCGATCATCGGTCCGGAATCGCAGAACGCATTCGAGATATACGGCACAAAAGGCTCTCTCAAGTGGAATCTCGAGACCATGAACGAGCTCCAGCTGTACCTCTCTTCAGACAAGGCGCGCGGCTACACGACGGTCTACGCCGGTGATCGTTATCCGTATCACGGCCACTTCGTGCCCGGTGATGCAAACGCCATCGGCTACGAGGACATGAAGGTGATCGAGGACTACGAGTTCCTGTCATCGGTTGCTGCCGGCCGCCAACACCATCCCGGGTTCGCCGAGGCGGTTGATTACGTAAGCGTTCAGGACGCCCTGATTCGATCTTGGAAAAGCGAAAGCTGGGAAACCGTTACCCGGCTCGCATCCGACTGAACCGATCACGATCGTAGGGAGCACACAATGGAAACAGTCCGCCTCACCACAGCGCAGGCCATAGTCAAATTCCTGATGGCCCAACGAACCGTCATCGACGATCAGGATGCACCCCTCTTCCCGGGCGTCTACGCCATATTCGGGCACGGCAATGTCACATGTCTCGGTCACGCTCTGGAGTCCGTGAAGGATGAGTTCCCGACCTGGCGCGGTCAGAACGAGCAGGGAATGGCCCTCGCCGCCACTGCGTATGCAAAGGCGACCCGCCGTCGCCAGATCATGATCGCCACGTCCTCGGTGGGGCCGGGCGCCACCAACATGGTCACCGCGGCCGGGGTCGCGATGGCCAACCGTCTCCCTCTCTTGCTATTTGCCGGCGACACATTCGTGAGTCGAATCCCGGATCCCGTTCTTCAACAGGTGGAGCACTTTGGATCGCCTTCTACCACCGTGAATGACGCCTTTAGGGCCGTCACCCGATACTGGGATCGCATCACATCGCCTGAGCAACTGACACAGACTTTGCCCCAGGCCCTCGCCACACTTCTGGACCCATCCGATTGTGGACCCGCTTTCATCGGCCTGCCCCAGGATGTGCAGGCGCAGTCATTCGACTTTCCCGTGGTCTTCTTCGACAAGATCACCCACGAACCGAGGCGGCCGCGTCCCGACATTCAGCAATTGGCCGCAGCGGCAGCCGCTATTGGTGCATCCGAAAAGCCGCTCATCATCGCCGGGGGAGGAGTTCACTACTCGCTGGCTGAGCACGACCTGGCAACCTTCGCGGAGGTTCATGGAATCCCGATAGTGGAAACGGTGGCCGGCAAGGCCAACGTGCGGGCCGACCACCCTCTCTACGCCGGCCCAATTGGGGTCACCGGCTGCGAGGCCGCCAACAACCTGGCGGCAGAGGCCGACCTGATTCTGTCCGTCGGCTGTCGGCTCGGAGATTTCACGACCGGCTCCTGGACGGCATTTCGCAATCACGATGCGGTGATCGTCGGCCTCAACACCGCGCGCGTCGACGCTGTCAAGCATCGTTCTCTCCCGCTGATCGGAGATGCCAGGGAGGGCCTACGTGGCCTCACCTCGATACTCGGTGAATGGACAGCTCCCGAATCCTGGCGAGCCCGCGCTGCTGACGAAGTGTCCGGATACAACGCCTACATCGACGAGATCGCCGCACCGTCCGATCGTGGTGACACTCCCACCTACGCTCAGGTTGTCGGTGTAGTGGATCGGGATCAGCGACCCGGTGATTACGTCGTCGCTGCTGCCGGCGGCTTTCCGGGCGAGGTGAACAACGGATGGCGCGCCCGTGAAGTCAACAACTTCGACTGCGAGTACGGATTCTCGTGCATGGGATATGAGATCAGCGGCGGTTGGGGCGCCAAGATGGCCCGGCCCAACAGCGAAGTGATCGTGTTTGTCGGTGACGGATCGACGATGATGCTGAATTCTGATCTCTACAGCTCGGTTTTGTCGGGTCACAAGATGATCGTGATTGTCTGTGACAACGGTGGATTTGCCGTGATCAACCGGCTGCAGATCAACCAAGGTGGAGTTCCGTTCAACAACTTGATCTCCGATGCGAAAGTTGTGGAACCGGTCCATGTCGACTTTGCCTCTCTGGCCGCGGCACAGGGCTGTCTCAGCGAGACCGTCACGTCCATCAGCGATTTGGAGGCCGCCCTCCAGCGCGCCCGAAATGCTGATCGGACATACGTCATTGC
>CAZHMP010000001.1:94091-99617 GCA_964533595.1 uncultured Acidimicrobiales bacterium
ATCGGATCGGTGGCCGGGCACGGCGGTGCCCCGGAATTGCTGGCCTATTCGTCGTCGAAGTCGGCGCTCGTTGCCATGACCCGAAACCTCGCATTCCAATTGATGCGCGACGGGATTCGGGTCAACTTGTTGAATCCGGGATGGATGAACACCCCGGCCGAGGACGTGGTGCAGCGAAAGTTCCACGGAGCCCAGGACGGATGGCTTGAAAGGGCGGCGGCCACACGACCGTTCGGACGCCTGATCGAGACACGGGAAATCGCCCGCACTATCGCCCATCTGGCCACCGACGAGTCGGGGATGCTCACCGGTGCATGTATCGACTACGACCAGACCGTCTTGGGAGCCGGCGAAACACCGGTTCCTCCGGCAATCGAGAATGTGGAGCTTCAACGATGAGCACCAAGATCGCGCTATTGGGCTGCGGCCGCATTGGCGCCATGCACGCCGAATTGATCACCCATCGTGTGGAAGGAGCCGAACTCAGCTCGATCTACGATGTCTTTCCCGACGCGGCCCAAGAGGTGGCCAGACGCCTGGGAGCCGTCGTCGCCACGTCTGTCGACGACATATTCAACGACGCCTCCATTGATGCGGTGGCCATCTGTACCAGCACCGACACCCATGTCGACCTCATGATCCGAGCAGCGAGGGCTGGAAAGGCCATTTTCTGCGAGAAGCCGATTTCCCAGGATCTTGCGGAGGTCGACCGTGCGTTGAACGTCATCGGTGAAACGGGCGCCTATCTGCAAATCGGATTCAACAGACGATTCGATGCGAGCCATCGTGCAGTCGCCGACGCTGTGGCCACCGGTGCGATCGGAGACGTTCATCTGGTGAGAATCACCAGTCGTGATCCGGCACCACCTCCAATTTCCTACATAGAGGTGTCGGGCGGAATCTTCCTCGACATGACCGTTCACGATTTCGACATGGCCAGATATGTGACCGGGTCCGAGGTGACAGAGGTGCACGCAGCGGGATCGGTACGAATCGACCCAGCCATCGGGGAGGCCGGCGACATCGATACGGCCGTTGTGGTGATGACCCATGCAAACGGGGCGATCACCACAATCGACAACAGCCGCCAAGCCGTTTATGGCTACGACCAGAGGGTCGAGGCTTTCGGGTCGGGAGGAATGGTGTCATCCGACAACCCACCGACCACAACCACGACCTTCAGCGATTCAGCTGGAGCACACTCCTCCTCAATGCCGTACTTCTTTCTGGAGCGATACACCGCCAGCTACATCAATGAGTGGAATGAGTTCCTGGCGGCAGTTTCCGGCGGTTCGCCGAGTCCGGTCGATGGAGCCGACGGACGTGCTCCGCTTCTGCTCGGCTTGGCCGCCTGGAAGTCCTACCGCGAGGGTCGGCCAGTGAAGGTGGAGGAGATCGAATCGGCATGAATCACACACTTCACCCCCGAGAGGGACAAGTCCGTCACGAGGTCACAACTGCATCTGCAGGGTGGCGATACTTGGAGTTCTCCGTTATCGACCTCCCTCCCGGTGGGTCGCACTCCATCACCTCGCACGATCGCGAAACCGCACTGGTGCCACTTCGCGGGACGGCCACCGTCGCAATGGCAGGTACCCAAACCCACCTCTCACGCTCAGACGTTTTCGATGAGATGCCAACAGTTGTATACGCGCCTCCCGGCACGCAAATCGACGTCCGGGCCATGGAAAGGTTCGAGTTCGCCGTCGGAAGCGCTCCGGCAGAGGGGACTTACCCCGCTCGAGTCATTGCCCCCGAGGAAATGAAAAGCGAGGTTAGGGGTGGGGGAGCGGCTCGGCGCCAGGTCAACCACATACTCGCGCCACCGATCGCGGCGGAACGCCTGATCCTCTACGAGGTGTACGTTCCACGCGGTTCATGGTCGGGCTGGCCACCGCACTGCCATGACGGCCGTGACGGATCGCCCTATCTCGAGGAAACGTACTATTTCCGGCTCGACCCGTCGGTGGGATTCGCCATGCATCGCAACTGGCGCGCCGAGGAGAACTTCGATGAAACGCACGTCGCCGGCGACGAGGATCTCGTGACGGTGCCCCGGGGATACCACTCCACTGCGGCCAGTCCCGGAAGCCACATGTTCTTTCTCAACTACCTGGCGGGTGAACTCGTCGACGGCCAGAGGATCACGCCTCCTTGTTTCCATTCCGATCACACTTGGATCGAAAATGACTGGGATGCGTTTGGATGGGACCTCCCCAGAGTGCATCCATGACGGAGTCATCCGCCCGTTTGGAGTCCGACGATTCAGGCAATCTCGGCCGAGTCCGACGATTGGACAGACTCACCGACACCGACGGCATCCTCAAGATTCTCGCTATCGACCATCGCGACTCGCTGCGAGCAGTACTCGCACCCGACGACCCTTACAGCATCACGTCCGAGCAAATCTCAAACATCAAAGTCGACATCGTGAATGCCTTGGGCGATCTCGCATCAGGGGCAATGCTCGATCCCGTATACGGCTTGTTGCCGGTCATCTCCTCAGGTGCTCTTCCCGGAGACACAGGATTCATGACTGCCTTGGAAGCCCAAGGCTATTTGGGCGACCCTGAATCGCGCGCCACAACTCTGCTCGACGGCTGGTCGGTGGAGAAGGCCGTGCGGGTGGGAGCCGACGCAGTCAAGCTGCTGATCTTCTACCATCCCGACTCTGTCGAGGCGGCTGCCCGTCAGCGCGACACGGTCGCGAGCGTGGTATCGCACTGTCGAGCAGCCGACATTCCGCTGTTTCTCGAGCCGATGCTCTACGAGGTCGAATCCGGTCGCGATCCGTCAAAGGATCGGCGGTCGTTGGTCATCGATTCTGCAAGCCAATTGTCGCCACTCGGTGCCGACGTGATGAAGATGCAGTTCCCCATGGCCGACACCGCTTCCGCGGATGAAGCCCAACTCGACGAAGCCTGCCGAGAACTCGACCAGTGCCTGGAGCAGCCATGGGCGTTGCTCTCAGGTGGCGATCCCATCGAGGAATTCCTTCGTCAGGTAAAGGCGGCAGGTCGCAGCGGCTGCAGCGGATTCATGGCGGGAAGGGCAGTGTGGGGAGACTGTCTGCCCATTTCGCCGGTCGATCGCTTACACGCACTCGCGTCCACGGCACGATCCAGATTCTCGAATCTCTGCTCGGTAGCGGCCGAATCTTGTCGACCGCTCCATGACCGTCAGCGGCGACCACAGTTGTCGGATGACGAGTGGTATTCCCGTTACTGATCGGGGTCGTCGTCCTCTTCCAGCCCGCTGGCCTTGACCAGTGCTGAAGCCAGTATTCCTGCCCGCTGATACACCAATTTCAAGGAATGCTCCGCGGCAGTTTCATGCGGTGGAATCGGCATTCGACCAAGTGAAGAGACCATTGCCGAGACATCGGGAGAGGAGTGAACGTGGTCGATGGGATCCGGAAGCGACTCGGCGTCACCCCAGAACTTCGCCATGTCGAGAGGCGTTTGATCCTTCTGCCTCCCCTTGCCCTTGCGCTTGCCTCGCTTCTTGGAGTTGCGTCCACGATGCTCAGTGGGTCCATCCGAGGTGGACTGATTTCCGTTGACGGCTGATGGACTCATGCCCTCTCCAATTCACCGTCTATCGATTCGAGGTCGAGCAATTCTCCCTCATCGATGCCGAATACCTGACGTAGCTGATCGGCGTCCAAGTCGCCTATTGAGCTCGACTTGGGCAGCGTGACGTCAGCAATATGACGCTTCCCCGACACGACCTCTTCGACGCGTTCGTCGACCGTGCCCGGGCAGACCAAGCGATGGCATATCACCGTGTTGGTCTGGCCGATCCTCCATACACGATCACGCGCCTGATCCTCGACCGCGGGATTCCACCAGCGGTCGTAGAGAACCACATGATTCGCCGCGGTGAGATTGAGACCTGTGCCACCGGCCTTCAGCGACAGAACCATCGCTCCCGCACCAGATGCCGACTGGAATTCCTCAACCATTCGATCTCGTGCACCCCGAGAGAGGCCGCCGTGATAGCACGACACCGCAACGCCGTGACGCTGCGACAGATACTCCGCCAACTTGACGCCCCACGTGGCGAAGTGTGTGAAGACGAGCAGCCTCTCACCTGAGGCATAGACGCTTTCCACAATCTCGTTGAGTCGTGCCAGCTTGCCGGATCGACCCTCGAGTGGCTGTTCATCGTCCTGATAGTTGACCGGATGGTTACAAATCTGCTTCAAGGCGGTGATCGCCGCCAGCACCGCTCCCTTGCGCTCGGGAGTGCCGGGCTCCTTGGTTTGTGCGTCGATCACCAATGTGTCGACCACTGCCTGATAGAGGCCGATTTGTTCGGTGGTCATGGCACAGTGGTCGAGTTCATCGATTCGATCCGGCAACTCAGCAGCAATCATCGGCTCCGATTTGGTGCGCCGATATACCAGCAATCCGTTTAGAGCGCGCAACGCAGCCTCGCCGTCGGATTTGCGTTTGTTGTCCGGAGTGAGCTGCGAAATGAAAGCGGTTCGCCCGCCCAGAAGTCCAGGATTCGTCCAGTTCATGATGGCCCAGAGATCTCCGAGACCATTCTCGATGGGCGTGCCTGTCAGTGCGACCCGAGTACGGGCTTCAATGCGCTGCAGCTGGCGAGAAGTTTCCGCGGCCGGGTTCTTGATGGCTTGTGCCTCGTCCAGCACCACCTTTGACCAACCCACGTCGACAAGCTCTTCGATGTCGCGCACCGCCGTTCCGTAGGTGGTGATGACGAGATCGGATGCCTCGATGTTCTTCTGAAGTTCGGAATTGTGGCGCCGGCTTGCTCCGTGATGAACGAGAACCGTGAGGCCTGGAACAAATCGCCTGGCCTCGGCGGCCCAGTTTCCGACGACCGCGGGGGGAGCGATGACCAACGATGGCCGGTCGGTTCGGGCGGTGAGAAGATTAGCGAGCAGGGTTGGGGTCTTTCCGAGCCCCATGTCGAGTGCAAGACAACCGCCAAGACCGGCATCATCCAAGAAATCGAGCCATGCGAGCGCATCGGCCTGATATGTCCGAAGCTCACCGTCGAATCCGGGCGGACGCGTCGGTGGGTTCTCGGGAAGAGCCTCAACACTTCGCAATAGATCGGCCGCCCAACCGTCGCCCATGAGCGAGATCCCGCCAGAGAGCGGTGAGCCTTCGAGGCCCAGCGCATGGCGAAGCATGTCGGCGCCGGACAGCCGCGTCATGTCGGCGCGTTCGGCCAGTGCGGCTGCTGCCTCAACCAGGTCTGCCTTGTCTATCTCCACCCATTGGCCCCGGGATTTGACCAGGGGTCGAGCTTCGGTGGCCAGTTTCGAAATGTCGGCGGCCGTCAATTCGACATCGTCGAACACGGCCGACCACCGAACATCTGCCAGCTGTTGGGCCCCCACGACCGTGGATTGGGCATCCTCGGCAGTGAGTCGGAGCGAGGCCGTGGCCTTCTTGCGCGACAACGCAGGCACCCGCACCTCATATCCGGAAGCCTTCAAGATGTCGCCGGTGACCGTCATCAACTGCCACGCCTCGTTCTGGGACAAGA
>CAZHMP010000001.1:99717-102163 GCA_964533595.1 uncultured Acidimicrobiales bacterium
TTCGTGAGAATCTCGGGTGGACTTGCCGGCACCGCTATCTGACCGGCAGCTGTCGACACGATGGAGTGAGTGAGATCACCGAGAACGGCGGCAGTGAACTTCTCCGGATTCTGATCGCGGTTGTTGACCATCACAGCCCCGGGAACGGACGAAACCAACTCGGCGAACATGGTCGGATCGACGAGGGCCGGCAACCACCGGACGCGGCACTTGACTTGGCCGTCGGCTTTGTCACGCCGGCCACGTTTGGATTGAATGAGTTGGGGAACAACACGACCTTGAGCCACCAGGTCGACGGCCATCGCGGCGGCCAAACCCATCCACGTCGCACTGGCACCGACGGTTTGGTCATCACGCGTTGTTCCCAATGCCACGAGCCACCCGATGGCAGCCGAGAGTGGTGCCGACATGGTTTCGGCTCTGCCCATTCCCGGGACCTTGAGGGTGCCGTGCTCATCCCATTCGATCCCGCCACCGCCAAGAGCCTTGACGTGGTCGAGAACGTCGGACTCGCGAAGCGGTCTGGCGTTGAGACCGGCCGACCAGGCAACAATTCGGCCATCTGTTCTGGAGAGTTGCAGTTGGGCTACCCCTGGGACAGTCGATTTCTCGGTGTCGGTGTGTTCACCGGTTCGGTCCACGACTTCGGCCTCATCCGGCGGGCCGATCAAGGACGTGAGGACGTCATCAATCCTGAAACACTCGTTGTCGAGGTCGTTGAGGACGACGCTGCGGACCGAACCCTGCAGCCCGTGACGAGCCGATTCGAGACGTCGTTCTGCGGAATCGAGCAACCTCCAGAGCGACGCGACCCACCTGTCCTGGTGGGCCTGCAAGTATTTGACTTCGTCCGCGGAAGCCCGTCCATCGATGTGACGTTGAACTGCCAGGTCCAACTCATCGAGTGTCGCGGGTGTCCATTTGGTCTGTGTGGCTACGGCCATCTCCTCAGCGTCGAGACGCGTCAGCGTCTGCCATGCAGGTTTGGTCGGGCGGCCCCACCGTCATCGCGGTGCGGCCGGCCAGCGTCATTCGTGTCCAGAACGAACGCTGATGCAGGTCGGCTTGCTTGGCCTCATATGCCCCGAGGCCCCGTCACCTTATCGCGACGACGCTCAGGTGAAACCCTTTGCCTTCTGAGCGAGCGTTGCGATCAAGTCATCAAAACTCTTCTCAAAAGATGCCACGCCCTCGGATTCGAGGGTCCTGGTGACATCGTCGATGTCGACGCCGACGGCCGACAATTGCGACATCACTTGGCGGGCACCGTCGATATCGGCATCGATCGTGCGAGCGACTGTGCCGTGATCCTCAAAGGCCTCGAGAGTCTGGTCGGGCAGCGTATTCACCGTGTCGGGGCCGATGAGGGAATCGACGTAAAGCGTGTCGGGGTATTCGGGATTCTTTGTGGATGTGGATGCCCAAAGAGGGCGTTGCCGGCGGGCCCCGCGCGATTCGAGGGCTTCCCATCTGGGGCCGCTGAAGGTTTGTCGGTATGCCTCGTAGGCAAGTTGTCCACTGGCGACAGCGGCGCGTCCACGAAGCTCGAGTGCCTCGGGGGTGCCGATGGCGTCAAGACGGCGGTCGATCTCGACGTCGAGCCGGCTGATGAAGAACGACGCCACGCTCGAGACCTTCGACAGATCTCCGGGAGCGGCCTCGAGGCCGGCAATGTATGCCTCCATCACTTCGGCGTATCGGTCGAGCGAGAAGATCAAAGTGACATTCACGCTGCGCTTTTCCGAGATCATCGTCCGGATCGGGGACAAGCCCTCGGCCGTGGCCGGAATTTTGATGTAGACGTTCGGCTCATTGATGGCCTCGTGAAGGTCGCGGGCCGCGGCCTCGGTTCCGGGCGTGTCCCGCGCCAATCCGGGATCGACCTCCACCGAAACGTATCCGTCGAGGCCATCCGATTCGTCGTAGACGGGGCGAAGAATCGCCAAAGCCGCCTCGATGTCGGACGTGACAAGCTTCCAGTAGCTGGATTCCACGTCGAGTCCGGCATCCACAGCTTGACGAAACTCTTCGTCGTAATCGGCTGATCCCTGGATGGCCTTTTGGAAGATCGAGGGGTTCGACGTGAGACCGCGCACCCCTCGGCGTACCCACTCCTCGAGTTGGCCGCCCGTGATCCAACCGCGTCGAATGTTGTCGAGCCAAGGGCTCTGACCTTCATCTGAAAAGACCTTCTGCAAATTCGACATTTGAATCTCCGTTGGAAGTGAACTGGAGGGGCTCAGCTTGTGCGACCGAGCATCTCCCTTGCCTTTCGAGCGACGTTGTCGGGGCTCATACCCAATTCGCTCATTACCTTCGACCCGGGCGCTGATGCGCCGAATCTGTCGATCGAGACCACGCCGTCGACCCACTTGTGCCACCCCATCGACACCCCGGCCTCAACCGCCAGCGAGGGCAGATCCGGACGCAGCACAGAATCCTGATA
>CAZHMP010000001.1:102263-103822 GCA_964533595.1 uncultured Acidimicrobiales bacterium
ACTCGCAGGTTGGGAATCGCTCGAAGCGCGGCGATCTGCTCAACCGGCTGGTGGGTTGGTCCATCCTCACCGACACCGACCGAATCGTGACTCCACACGAAGACCGTGTGGGCATTCGACAGCGCTGCGACACGAACCGCCCCTCGCATGTAGTCGGAGAAGACGAGGAAAGTACCGACCACCGGAATTGTTCCGCCGTGCAGAGCCATTCCGTTGGCGACTGCTCCCATCGCGTGTTCGCGGACGCCGAAATAGATCTGTCTGCCTGAGCGGTCTTCTGAGGAGAAGGCCCCGACACCTTTCAAGACCGTTCCGGTGTTGCCGGTGAGGTCTGCGCCGCCCCCGGTGAGCCCGGGCACCGCCTCCGTGAGGGACTGAAGCACGGCGTTGGATGCCTTCCGAGTGGCAATTGACTCTCCGGGCGCCCAGGCTGGCAATTGGTCCTGCCAGCCCTCGATTCCCGTACCGGCGAGGCACGCCTCGAGCTCTTGACGATCCCCTGAGAATGCGTCGAATCTTGCCTGCCATGAAAGCCTGGCATCGCGCCCGTGAGTTCCTGCCTTCCGGTACATCTGCAAAACGTCGTCGTCGACGTGGAACGTCTCATCCGGGGGGAGACCCATCAACGACTTGGTTGCGGCTATCTCGTCATCGAAGATCGAGTAGCCGTGCACTCCGGGCGTGTCGTGAGAATCAGGCGATGGCGTGCCGATGTGGGTTCGAATCACCACAAGGGATGGCCTGTCGGTAACGCTCATTGCTCGCCGGATGCCTGCTTCGATCTGATCGAGATCCTCGCCGACTTCGCCGAGTTCCTCGACATGCCATCCGTAGGCACGAAACCGCTTGGCGGCATCGTCTGACAGAGCAATCTCAGTCGGGCCGTCGATCGTGATGTGATTGTCGTCGTAGCAGAGCACGATTCGACCCAATCCCAGATGGCCTGCGAGCGAGGCAGCCTCGTGGCTGATGCCCTCGGAGAGGTCGCCGTCTCCACAGGTGGCGAACACGTGGTGGTTGAAGATTTCCGAACCGAATCGGGCCCGGAGTTGCTCCTCGGCCATAGCCATTCCGACAATGTTCGCAATTCCCTGTCCGAGCGGGCCGGTGGTGGCTTCCACCCCTGCGGTGTGGCCCACCTCCGGGTGCCCCGGCGTGGCGGACTCCCACTGGCGAAAGTCACGAAGGTCGTCGATTGTCAGACCGAATCCGGCCATGTAGAGCAACGCGTATTGCAAGATCGATGCGTGGCCGCCAGACAACACGAAGCGGTCGCGGTCAGGCCATTCAGGAAACTCGGCGTCGTAGTTCATCACCCGTGTGAACAAGACATGGGCCAACGGTGCCAACGCCATGGCGGTGCCCTGGTGCCCGGATTTGGCGACGTTCGGACCATCCATCGCGATGCCGCGAATCATGTTGATGGCACGCTGGTCGAGATCGGTCATCGGTCCTCCGTGTCGAAATCGGAAACGACCCTACCCCCATGCACCGCACTACGATGCGACCGTGATCGAGACGCCCACCAAGGATGCCATTGTTGCGGCAGCCCAAACACT
>CAZHMP010000001.1:103922-110558 GCA_964533595.1 uncultured Acidimicrobiales bacterium
ACAAACTGATCTGTGCCCGCGTCGCGATCGGTGCCCTCTGACGGCCTAACCTGCGGGTTGCCATGCGCCGGTTAATTGTTCCTTTCATCCTTCTGGCAGGTGTGATCGCTGCGTTCACCCTGACCACACGTGCCGACGATGCCTCCGATCCCGGCCACGCGGTCGAGGCGAATTCGTCGGGCAACCTCGCCGGTACACCGCTGTTGAGCGTTCGACGAGCTCCCGATTGGTTGCGCCGACCAACCGCCGACACGATGCTCGGACGATCCATCCAGACTGTGCTGTCCAATCCGTCGATGCCCGAATCGCGTTGCGTGAGCGTTCATCGTGACGAAATCGACGTGGCGAAGAATCAAGTTGGCGACATGTTCGCGCCCGGGTCGCTTCAGCGTTTCACCACCGCTGCAGCCGCAAATGAGGCCCTCTCGGCCGACACGGTCTTTCGCACCGAAGCCGTGGTCCAAAAGTCCGTCGAGGTCTCCGATGAAGGCGTACTCGACGGCGACATTTGGCTTGTGGGCGGCGGAGATCCGTTGCTGGCGACATCCGACTACGCCCATCGGATAGATCGTTCACGTCCCTTTACGGATCTCGAGGATCTGGCCGACCAGGTGGCCGGTCAACTGACAAGCGACGGCATCGCCGGCATCTCGGGCGCGGTGTTGGGCGACGAGTCCAAGTACGCCCCGGCAGAGCGAGACTACATCGACGAGGACACACCGCTGGGTCCGGTTTGGACCACCGAGGACAACGCCGACAACACGATCGGTCCGCTGTCGGCTCTGCAGGTAAACGACGGTTTCACCGCTTGGCCGGAAACATCCGATGCCTCACAAAATGTTCGCTCCGCCGATCCGGCCACCGACGCCGCTGCCTTGTTCTCCCAGTTGCTGGCCGACCGGGGCATCGAGATCGCCGGCGCGCCCGGCAATGCCGTAGCGCCTCAGGGCGCCGAGCGTCGAACCTTGGGCGATGTCGAGTCGATTCCGTTTTCCGAGATACTCAGTTTGGCCATTGCTCCGGATGGCGGCACCATCTCGGAAATGCTGCTCAAGGAGCTTGGCGTGAGAAGTGGAGTCACCGCTCTGAGATTCAACGCAATCCTGTTCGGTGAGGTTGTTCTGCTCGACAGGGCGGGTATGCCAACTGCAGGAACGATCATTGCCGACGGTTCCGGGCTATCTGATCTCAATCGGATGTCGTGTGATTTGCTGATCTCCATTCTGGACAACAGCACCGACTCCAGCCCACTGTTGGCAGCAATTCCCGACGTCGAGGACGGGCCGCTTGCCGGTTGCACCGGACCTCTTGACGGCGAATTGCGTGTCCTGGCCACCGCCGAGGCCGACACCTCCGGAACCGTGGGTAGCTACGTGGCCGACAACGGCGACAGGGTCACCTTCGCCATGATCATCAACGGACCGGAACTCGGCGCTGAACTCGGTCAGTGCAACGCCGTGCAAATCGCGATGATCAAGGCAATCACAGGCCATCCGTATGGTCCCGCGCTCGACGAGTTGGCTCCATTCCCCGCGGTTTCCGGCTAGCTCCGATCCTTCCGAGATTGTGATGGACCACCACCACGGCACTCAATCTCCAATCTTTCCGCTGGCGTCCGCGATGGTTCCCGGGATGGTCGTGCCGCTGCGGCTCTTTGAGTCGCGATATCGACAACTTGGGACCCATCTCAACTCCACACCCGGCAGAAGCGAAATTGCGACTGTGATGATTGAGCGGGGGAGTGAGGTTGGTGGCGGAGAACAACGCTCGAGTGTCGGGTGCCTGCTCGAGGTCATTCAATGTCGGCCCTCCGACGACGGCAGCTGGGTATTGCTCACAAGAGCAACCGAAAGAATCAGAGTGCTGGAGTGGATGGACGACGCGCCGTGGCCACGGGGCTTGATTCAGCGATGGCCCGACGACGACGGCGATGCTCACACCCCGTCCGAACTCCGGCAATTGGTCACCGACTTGGCCGAATTGGCGGTAGTCGGTCAGGCCGTTGGTATGAACGTGAATCGTCCACCGTTGGCATCCTTGCGCCCGGTCGACATTGGCTGGTACTCGGCAGCGGCGGCCCCGATTGGGGACATCGACCGGCAGAGACTTCTGGCCGCTCCGACTCTCGCCGGCCGGCTCCGACTGCTCAGGTCAATGGTGGACGAACAACTGGAACTCGTACGGCTTCTGGAGCAGCAGGGAAGGGAACCGAGCGGGTAGGGTTGCCGTTCCGACTCGGAGGACAAATGGCCGACAAACCAGCACCGGGCGAGGTATTCGACCTCGTCAAGTCGTACGCCAAACAGGAGATCCTGGGGCCACTCGAGGGATCAGGTCGGTGGCTCGCGTTCGGGCTCCTGGGAAGTGTCCTCTTGATGATCGGGTTCACCTCGTTGAACCTGGCGCTCTTGCGAGTGCTGCAGGAGGAGACGGGATCCACATTCACCGGAAACCTGTCATGGGTACCCACCAGCATCACCCTTGCCGCCACGGTCGTCGTCCTCGGATTGCTGGTGTCAAAGATCTCGAAGAGGAGCCTCTGATGGCAGATGACACAGACGAAATATCTCGGGACGATCTTCGCGCTTCGTTCCAGTCGCTCAAGGACGGCATCGACCAATCTGCAGACGAGGCAGCATCGAAGGCTGTGCCATTCGCCGCGGCCGCCGGAGTCATTCTCTTGATCCTCGTGTTTCTGGCCGGCCGAAGGGTCGGCCGTACAAAATCCACCGTCGTCGAAATTCGCCGTATCTGATGGCTGCGAAAACGTTCGGACGGGCCTACCTGAGCCGCACGATACGTCTCAACAGCATCCGCAAAGGCCTGCTGGGCGGGTCCAAGTTCTGGTTGACGGTATTCGGAGTTCGATTCGTGGGTTCGAGGATTCAGATCATCACGAAGCGCGGCGAGAAGCCGATTCGATTCTCAGAGTCATTGGCTGTGGGCGAGACGCTGACCATCAGCCATCGTCCACCGGCGCCGGGGGAGTCCTGATCCGACCGCGACAACGACTCCGGCCACGCCCGGAAGTCGAATTCCCAAGAGGCGCACACGAGGTTGCCAAGTGACTGATCGCACCAAACTGGCCGACGGAGACATCGTCTTGCTGATCGACCGCAAGAACCGTCGGTACCTCATCGACCTTGTTGGCGGTGGCGAGTTTCATTCCCACTCTGGTGTGCTTTCCCACGATGCCATGATCGGTGCCGTCGAGGGCTCCTCTTTTCGATCGACCCGAGGCATGTATTTCCTCGCGGTCCGTCCAACGATCACGGACTACGTTCTCAAGATGCCTCGTGGGGCACAGGTGATCTATCCGAAGGACATCGGCCCGATCCTGATCCTCGCCGACATCTTCCCGGGCGCGAGAGTTCTCGAATCCGGGCTTGGCAGCGGTGCTCTCTCAACTGGTCTGCTCAGAGCCGGAGCTGAGATCACCGGATATGAGATTCGTGATGACTTCGAGCAACGCGCTCGCGACAACGTTGGCCGCTTCCTTGGCGCCGACGCTCTCGCCCGCTACAGCACCTCCGTTCGCGACGTCTATGAGGGCATCGACGAGACCGCCCTGGACCGAGTGGTCCTCGATCTTCCGGAACCGTGGCAGGTGATTCCCCATGCCGCGACATCGCTGCGGGTCGGCGGCATATTTCTCGCCTACACGCCGAGCATCATTCAAGTGTCACAACTCTGCGAAGATCTTGCCGATTCGCAATTCGGTATGGTCGACACAATCGAGGTGCTCAACCGCACGTGGCATGTAGAGGGCAAGGCCGTGCGGCCCGATCATCGGATGGTGGCCCATACCGGTTTTCTCACCCACGCACGGCTACTCGCTTGACAACGCGGCGATTCTTGTGGGCGATGTTGGTTCTCGCCTCACTCGTCGGCTCGAGTTGCGCAGCCGACAATGCATTGTCCGTCCCGCCAACCACCACCCGTGTGCCCCTGTCCGACCCACCGAATCCCGGTCAACCACCCTCCTCCGACGGACTCGAAACCGACGTTCGTGATCGCGCCGTTGCCTCCACGGTGTGGGTCAACGGCCTGGCATGCGGTATCGGCAAGGAGGGCAGCGGATTCGCGGTAGGACCGGAACTCATCGCCACGGCCGCCCATGTGGTTGAAGGTATCGACGGCGTTCACGTCACTCTCGTCGACGGACGTCGCATTGATGCCACCGTCGTCGCGTTCGACACGGTCAACGACCTGGCCTTGTTGAGAACCAAGGACGCTGGACTCACACCCCTGCCTCTGGGCGACGCACCAGATGGCACAGTTGGGGCACTCATCGGTTGGGAGCACGACCCGAGCCCCGACCCGAGCCCGTTTCGGATCGATCGTCCGATCATTGTGCAGATTGCCGAAGTCGGAGGGACCACTGTGGTGGACCGCCCGTCATGGCTTCTCGCCGCCAATGTCGAGGCAGGCGATTCGGGGGCAGCGCTCATCGATGCCAGCGGCATCGTGGTGGGGGTCGCCTACGCCACGACCACTCGAAATACCGGCGTCGCGTATGCCACTAGGGCTCTCGAGCTGGTCGATTTGATCACGGGTGACCTGAGCCACTCGCTCGATGTATCGCGATGTTGACGCTTGTCGACCGCAGCCTCCTACTGGATGCCGCGCTCACGTGCGGTGTCAGACTTCGATGAATATGCACTCACCGGGGCACTCTTCAGCAGCCTCGATGCTTGCTTCTTCCTGCCCATCGGGAACCGGAGCAAGCCCCTCGGCGCCGCCCGGGTCTGACAAGACCTTGCCACCATCCTTGACGTAGGCGAGCCCGTCATCGAGAAGGGTGAAAATATCGGGAGCGATCTCTTCGCAGAGCCCGTCTCCAGTGCACAAATCCTGATCGATCCAGACCTTCATGGTGTCACTCGACCTCACGTAGTAGTTGGTGTTGGCTGATTGCGGAAACCCGTGACCGGGTTCCCTAATTGAGTCGGCAGTGTATCCGCCGACTTGAGGTGGTTGGTTCATCACACGCACGGTTTTGTGACTTCGGTCCCGGCGGCCGTTCGCGGTGAAGTCCTGTATCTCAGCGTGCCCCGTCCGACTGGAGGACGTGGGCCCGGTCTATTGTGAGCCCAACGCCGAGAGGAGGACGATGATGAGCGAAGAATCCAGCAGCACTGAGGTGGACCGGCTCCGGATGATCGCGGCCGGCCTCGAAGATGAGCTCACGCTTCTCCGGCGCCGCCTACATGATTCTCCCAAAAGAGTCCGCACTCTGGAGGAAAGGTTGCTTGCCACACAGGGCAAGCTCTCTCAGGCCGTCTCGCAGAATGAGAAACTCACCTACACGTTGCGCGAGTCCCGCGACCATATTTCCGCATTGCGAGACGAGGTCGACAAGCTCACTCAGCCACCATCGGGATACGGAACCGTCCTGGGGATCAACGACGACGGAACGGTCGACGTTCACGCCGGGGGCCGAAAGATGAGAGTCACGGCACAATCGGAGTTGGTCGCGACACTGCAACGTGGACAGGAAGTTGTTCTCAACGAATCGTTCAATGTGGTGTCGGCCCGCACCCCGGATCGCACAGGCGAGGTGTCGAGGTTCAAGGACCTCCTCGACGATGGCACCAGGGCCGTGGTGATCGGTCGAGCCGACGAGGAACGAATCGTCGAACTTGGCGACGACCTCATCGGCATCAGTTTTCGATCCGGGGACCCCCTGCTCGTGGACCCCCGGTCGGGAATGGCCTTGGAGCGACTTCCCAGACACGAGATCGGTCACCTGATCCTCGAGGAGGTGCCCGATGTGTCCTACGACGACGTCGGAGGCCTCGATAGCCAGATCGAGCAAATCACCGACGCGGTGGAGTTGCCGTTCCTCCACCAGACCCTCTTCGCCGATTACGACCTGCCCGCGCCCAAGGGCATCCTGCTCTACGGGCCACCCGGCTGCGGCAAGACGCTCATCGCCAAGGCCGTGGCCAACAGCCTCGCGTCCAAGGTGGCCGACGTGTCCGGTAACAAGGACGCCCGCAGCTATTTTCTCAACATCAAGGGGCCGGAGCTTCTCAACAAGTACGTCGGGGAAACCGAGCGTCAGATACGCCTCGTGTTCGAAAGGGCGCGTGAAAAGAGCGAGGAAGGCTGGCCGGTCATCGTCTTCTTCGACGAGATGGAGTCGTTGTTCCGAACGCGTGGCAGCGGTATCAGCTCCGACATCGAATCCACGATCGTTCCTCAGCTGTTGGCCGAGATCGATGGAGTGGAGGCTTTGCGAAACGTGATCGTGATCGGCGCATCGAATCGGGAAGACCTGATCGATCCGGCCATACTCCGGCCAGGTCGTCTCGATGTGAAAATCAAGATTGAACGCCCCGACACGGATTCTGCATCGGCGATATTCGCAAACTACCTCACCACGTCATTGCCCATCGCCGCCGACGAGATCGCAGATGTCGGCGGCGGCGATCCCGCCAAGGCAGTGCAGTCGATGATCGAGAAGACGGTTCGGGAGATGTACAGCGACGACGACTCCAACCGCTTCTTGGAAGTCACCTATCAAAATGGCGACAAGGAAGTCATGTACTTCAAGGATTTCGCCTCGGGGGCGATGGTGGAGAACATCGTTCGTCGAGCCAAGAAGCTGGCAATCAAGCGTCAGATCGCGTC
>CAZHMP010000002.1:0-74577 GCA_964533595.1 uncultured Acidimicrobiales bacterium
CACTGGTGTCATGTGATGGCTCACGAGTCCTTCGAGCATCCCGACACGGCTGCAATGATGAACAATCTGTTTGTCAACGTGAAGGTCGACCGAGAGGAACGTCCTGACATAGATGCGATCTACATGGAGGCTGTGCAAGCCATGACCGGTCGGGGCGGCTGGCCCATGACGGTCTTCCTAACCCCGGATGGCCATCCCTTTTTCGGTGGCACCTACTACCCACCTACCCGACGGGGACAAATGCCATCGTTTCAAGAGCTGATGACAGCTGTCGATGACGCTTGGATCAACCGCCGATCCGACGTTGTCGAGCAGGCGGGCCGACTCGGCGAGGCTCTGCACTCATCGATGCCGGCCACTTCGGCGGAGGGCTGGGCACCTGAGCTGGATCAACTCGTGGCTGCGGCCGGTCAATTCGCCGAACAGTTCGACTCCGAATGGGGAGGTTTCGGAGGCGCACCCAAGTTCCCGTCCGCCATGGGGCTCGATGCACTGTTGCAGATTCACCGCCACACGTCGGATCCGAAAGTCTTGGAAATCGTCACTACGAGCCTCGATGCCATGGCATCTGGCGGCATCCACGACCACATCGGTGGTGGCTTTGCGCGCTATTCGGTCGATCGACAGTGGTTGGTGCCCCACTTCGAAAAGATGCTCTACGACAACGCTCTTCTCCTTCGGGTCTACCTGCACGCATGGCAATCAACCGGTGAGCAACGATTCCGACAGGTTGCGGACGAGATCGTCGAATATGTCCTTCGCGATTTGCGACATGATTCGGGCGGATTTCATTCCGCCGAGGACGCCGACTCAGAAGGCGTTGAGGGCCGTTACTACGTGTGGACCGATCAACACTTCCGTGCCGTCTGCGATGGAGCCGGGGTCGATGCCGACGTGGCGGCAAAGTGGTGGGGTGTTACCAAGGATGGAAACTTCGAGGGCGCCAACATTTTGCACCGACCCGTTCGTGGCGACCTGATCCGATCCGGCTCAATAGAGGCTGCCCGAGCCGCACTCTTGACCGAGCGTGATTCCCGCGTTCGACCCGGCCTCGACGACAAGGTCCTCACCGAGTGGAACGCACTCTTTCTCTCCAGCCTGTCCGAGGCTTCAGCAGCCACGGGCAATGAGAGGTGGAAGGCGGCCGCCGTCGCCAACGGCGAATTCCTCATCAACAATCTGCGCCGATCCGATGGCCGCTGGATGCGCAGTTGGCAATCAGGCGACGGCTCAACGGCGGGACAAGCACGCCATCTTGCATACGCCCAGGATCATGCGGCGTTGATCGACGCCTTCACCCGACTGTCGGAGCTCACCGGAGAGTCCCGGTGGATCAGCCACGCCGCAGACGCTGCGGACGCCATGATCGAACTGTTTGCCGACACCGAAGACGGTGGATTCTTCACCACCGGCTCGGATGCCGTCGATTTGATCAAGCGACCCAAGGATCTCACCGACAATGCCACACCATCGGCTCAGTCCTTGGCGGCCGTTGCCCTGCTGCGCCTGGGCGCCATCACAGGAATCGACCGATACACCGCTGAGGCCGAACGAATTCTCTCCATGCTCAGCGGTCCGGTCATCAGCCACCCAACCGGCTTCGGCCACCTGCTCACGGCGGTGAATCTTTCAGCGACCGGGATCAGAGAAGTTGTGATCCCCGGCGATCGACCCGATCTGGTGGCAAGCGTGCAATCCGAGTGGAGGCCTGAGGTGGTTCTGGCATGGGGTGAGCCCCACGACTCCCCGCTGTGGGAGGGGCGTCGAGAAGGGTTGGCGTACGTTTGTCACAACTACACGTGCCAGGCACCGGTAGGCACCGTTGAGGAGTTGCGTAGCCTTCTCGGGCAATGACCCGCCGCCGCACCCACGCGCTGAAACCGGAAGAGGTGGAGCGGAGGCGCGCGCTCATACCTCGGGTCCGTTACCCGAGCGACCTGCCCATCACCGATCGCCGTGAGGAGCTTCTGCGAGTTATTGCCGACAATCAGGTCGTGGTGGTGGCCGGCGAAACCGGCTCCGGCAAGAGCACCCAGATTCCAAAGCTCTGTCTCGAACTAGGGCGCGGCACCAACGGATTCATCGGACACACGCAGCCGAGACGGCTGGCGGCTCGAACGATCGCCGAACGCGTCGCCCACGAAATGGATACGAAAGTCGGCGATCTGGTGGGCTACGCGGTGCGGTTCACCGACGAGGTGGGGCCCGACACGCTCGTCAAATTGATGACCGACGGCATTTTGCTGGCGGAGATGCAACGAGATCGTGAGTTGAGGCGCTACGACACGATCATCATCGACGAGGCCCACGAGCGGAGCCTCAACATCGACTTCCTGCTCGGCTACCTCAAGCGGCTGCTGCCTCGTCGTCCCGATCTGAAGCTGATCATCACCTCGGCAACCATCGATACCGAACGATTCTCACAGCACTTCGATGACGCTCCGATCGTCGAAGTGTCCGGGCGAACGTATCCCGTCGATATTCGATACGAACCCCTCGGCGACCCCGACGATCCGGGGAGTGAGGTGTTGGACCAGAGCGAGGGAATCTGCCGGGCAGTCCAGAGTCTTCAACGCGCCATGGCCGGTGACATTCTCGTTTTTTGCGCTGGTGAGCGTGACATCCGGGACGCGTCTTCCGCACTCAAACACCTCAACCTCCGCGATACCGAGATTCTCCCTCTCTACGCCCGCTTGTCGGCCGCCGAGCAGCACCGCGTGTTCGAACCGCACTCGAAGCGTCGCGTGGTTCTAGCCACCAATGTCGCCGAGACGTCGCTGACGGTGCCCGGAATACGATGCGTGGTCGATCCTGGCAACGCTCGGATCTCCAGATTCAATCGCCGAACCAAGGTTCAGCGCCTGCCGATTGAATCAATTTCGCAGGCATCAGCCGACCAGCGGGCCGGTCGATGCGGTCGCGTCGGTCCCGGCGTCTGCATTCGGCTCTACGCCGAAGACGACTTCGATGCTCGCGCCGAATTCACCGAGCCCGAGATTCTTCGCACAAATCTCGCCTCCGTCATCTTGCAGATGTCGGCGCTCGGTCTCGGCAACGTGGAGACGTTCCCGTTCGTAGAGCCCCCCGACACCCGTGCCATCCGCGACGGGGTCGCCCTGCTCGAGGAGTTGGGCGCCGTTGATCCTGAGCGGGAGGGGCGCAGGGGCCGTAATGGCTGGCTCACCACCGTCGGTCGACGCATGGCTCGTATTCCCCTCGATCCCCGACTGGCTCGGATAGTTCTCGAAGCCGATTCGTTGGGGTGCCTTCGTGAGGTTCTCGTGATCGTGTCGGGCCTGTCGATACAGGACCCCCGTGAGCGGCCGAGGGAAAACGAACAGATTGCCAACGAGTTTCACGCTCGCTATCGAGACCCCGACTCCGACTTTCTCTCATACCTGCATCTTTGGGACCACCTGAGAATCGAGCGCCGTAAGCGATCCGGGAACCAATTTCGCAAGATGTGCAAGAGCGAATTCCTGCATTTCCTTCGAATTCGCGAATGGCAGGACGTTCACGGCCAACTCAGACGTGTATGCGACAACCTCGGCCTGCGCCGCAGCCGAAACAGTGCTCCGGCCGATCTTGTGCATCGGGCCTTGTTGGCCGGGTTCTTGTCGCACATCGGCTTTCTGCCAAGCGACACCAAGCCCACAGTCAAAGAGGCACGCGCGCACCGTCGCAACAGCCGACCTCACGAGGCCGAATACCGCGGCGCCCGAAGTGCCCGCTTCACGATTGCACCTGGCTCAACCCTGCGTCGCCACCCACCCAAGTGGATCATGGCCGCCGAGCTGGTGGAGACAGACCGGCTCCGGGCAAGAGTCGTAACCGGGATTCAGCCGCAATGGGTCGAGAAGGCGGCTGATCATCTGCTCCGATGGGAGTGGACCGATCCGTGGTGGGATACCGACAGAGGTGCGGCCATGTGCACCGAACGGGCCTATCTCCATGGCCTGCCCGTGGTGGCCGACCGCAGGATCAACCTGCAACGAGTGAACCCCGAGATGGCGCGTGAGATGTTCATTCGCAACGCGCTGGTGGAACGCAAATGGGTGTCACCACACAAGTTCCTGGATCAGGTCGCTGATCGGATCGAGGAGGTGAACCAGCTTCAGACAACGCTGCGACGCACAGACCTGCTCGGCGATGACGACCAACTCATGAGCCTCTACGCCAACAGAATCCCTGATCAGATCGTGTCCGCGGGCCATTTCGATCGCTGGTGGAAAACGAGGTCGCGGGATGAGCCCGACCTGTTCAACTTCACGCTGGAAGAACTCCTCGATCCGCGCGCCGGCCCCATCGAGTCAGACGGATTCCCCGAAGCTTGGGTTCACGGCAACCTGAGTCTGCGCATCAGTTACGAATTCGACCAGTCGAGTCCCACCGACGGCGCCACGATCGACATCCCGGTCGACGTCCTCACCCGGCTCGATCCGCAGACCTTCATCTGGAACGTGCCCGGCCTTCGATCGGAGCTGATTGAGCATCTGGTCAGATCTCTTCCGAAACAAATCAGGCGAACACTGGTTCCGATACCCGAGACAATCTCACAGGTGATTCAACTCTTGGACCCCAATGGTCGACTGGTCGAGGAATTGCAAGGTGCCCTGCGTCGAGCTCGCGGGGTGTCGACATCGATCGATGACTTCGACCTGAATGCGATTCCGACCCACCTGAAGCCCCACTTTCGTATCGTCGACGACCACGGCGTTCTCGCGGAGGACGACGATCTCGACCTGCTCAAGCAGCACATCCAACAAGAGGCCAGGCAACTGCTCACTGGCAACCGACATCCCATCGAACAAGCGGGACTGACCACGTGGACCATCGACGAGATTCCCCAGGTCATCGAGACAGAGGGTTTGGGTCAGGTCGTCAGGTCCTACCCGGCGCTGGTCGACCAAGGCGATTCCGTATCAATCCAACTGCTGTCGACTGAGATCGAACAGAGCGAAGCAATGTGGTCCGGAACGCGTCGACTGCTCATGTTGAACAGGCCATCGGTGTCACGCACCGTTCGCCCGCTTCTCACAAACTCGGTGAAGCTGTCGATCCTCACGAGCCCGTACGCAGAGCCGAGTTCGTGGCTCGATGACTGCGTGTCGGCATCCATCGATGGCATCATGGCCGAGGCCGGCGGGCCGGCATTCACTGCAGAGCGATACCGAGTTCTGGAGGGTCGCGTCCGTGAAGGCCTTTCCGAGCAGGTTCACGCAGTTGCCGTGGCCTCGCTGGAGGCCCTCGGTGTTTGGACCGATTTGGGTCAGCGCCTCGAGTCGTTCAACCACAGTTCTTTTGCCACCGCGGTGGGTGATATCCGCGAGCAAATGCAGCGCCTCATATACGAAGGATTCATTGCCGGAGTCGGTGCTGACCGACTGCCCGACATCGTCCGATACCTCACCGCGGCCGACCGTCGACTTGATCGACTTTCCGACACTGTGTCTCACGATCGTCAGACCACGGTCACCGTGCGCTCCCTGGAGTCCAGCCACGAGCACCTGTTGGCTACTCGGCCATGGTCGCCACAACTCGAGAATCTCACGTGGAGCCTCCAAGAACTCAGGGTGAGCCTGTTCGCACAGTCGCTGGGAACTCGTGAGAAAGTAAGCGTCAAACGAGTTCGCTCCGAGATCGAGCGTCTCGAAGCGCTTTGACCCCGCAGCTCATCGACGCACTGCCAGACAAGTCTGCAAGGTGAGTCTCGATTGCGTACCGAGGGCCTTTCCCACGGACTCGACAACTGTTGGCCAGGTACGCCACGCTCGTGATCGGTCCTCGATCAGATCCGACATTGACATCACCAGACCAAGGGCCAGTGCCGGTCGTGGCAATTCGATGGAGGACCGTCGTATCTCAACGACTTCCGTGTCGTGGGGGAATTCCACCCTTGGCCAAGTGGCAGCACCGGTCATTCGCTCAACAATGTGACGCAACTCGATCAAATCGTGAGGCCCCGGAGCCCAACAGAACGAGCCATGCTCAACCAATCGAACAAATTCGGACTGATCCCATCCAGGACGCAAATCAACAATTCCATCACGCATTTCGGCCGGGACCGGATCAGCGTCTGCCACCAATTCGAGGTACGAACGCCGGGCCCGATGCCACCTCGATTGCGTATCTCGAGGACTATCTACCACTGGCCTCTGTGTATCGCATCGTCAAAGGGCCGCTTGGGACGCTGGGCAGATTTCGACCTTCGGACGGGAAGGGGATGACCAACCGCCACCGTCCCCACCGCTCTCACCTGTTGGGGGACGCCAAACTCCCCTCGAATGGCATCCTCATGCTCGAACAGCCCGAACAAGAGCGCTCCCAATCCGACATCAACCGCTCCGTGGAGGATTGACATCACCGCGGCTCCGCCGTCGACATACCAATAAGGAACGGGCCAGTCGGCGATCCGGCTGCCAAGACCCGAACTCACCTTGTCGGATTCCGCGTAGCGTCTGACGTAAGCAGACGGATCCACCCACACAACCAACAGGACGGGAGCATCCAAGAGGTGTGGCCAGGGAAATGCCGACCGGCGGTCGTCGGTGAGAGTCGTCTCCCAGTAGCGGTCGGTCTGTTGCGGCGTGTCGAGTACCAGGACCTCCAGCGAGTCGGCGTTTCCAGCCGACGGTGCTCGCAGCGCCTGGCGCAACAGACTGTCGACCAAGTCGGGAGCGACCGGACGGCGCTCGAACGAGCGAACCATTCTGCGACCGGCAACTACCTCGGAATACTCCACGTCAGCGCGACGCGCCGCTGATCAAAGGAGCTTGTCGAGGTCTTCGGCCATGGCCCAGCCGAACGCGATCAGCGAGTCTCCGTCGGAGAGATCAAGGCCGTCGAATTGCGCGGCCACTTCTGCAGAGATCTTCTCGGGCTTGGAGCTTTCATGATCGAGAACCGTGGCTTGCTGGCCGTGGCCGCGAACGGTGAAAACACGGTCCTCATACGAATTCGTGCCAATTCCGAATCGCTTGGCCAGGCGACGACCCCACGCCCGCTCCTCCCCAGACGCTTTGTGATCCGGTCTGGGAACGATGTTGTGAAGAGCCTTGTATGCCTCGAATCCGCTCGGATTGTTGAACCGGCAACCAACAAGGACGTCCTCGTCGGGAAATGCCAAGACCGATCGGCGCATCTGATCGGTCATCATGGCCCGCAACACCGTGTCGCGCTTGGTATTTCGGCACGTGTGGGCCGCCCCGATCAAAAGGCTGGGGGTTCCACCTATGCGTTCCAGGGTGCAATACGAGAATCCACGGATCTTCCCGGATTCGGTGGCAATCGCCACCAAGACCCATTCCTCCGCTTGTTTCGAAAGCAGTCCCACCTCATAGGCATTGACTGATCCGGTACACAAATCAGCCATCTCGGCCAGATCGGCGTCGGTCAAGCTGGTGCAGTCCCTGGTTTCTACCTCGATCGCCACTGCAGCCATACTCCTGAATTCGTCGATTCGAACCCATACAGTCCACAGCCTTTCCGACTGAATCGCAACTTCGAAACGCTCCAAGTGAGAATCAAGTTGGGATGCGACTCGGATTCAGTGGCCGAAATCTCCTCAGATGATGGCGTCGGGGCCCAGTAAAACCCGCAATTCGGCGATCACACCGTTGGCATTGTTGACAGCGAATTCATCAGGGAGACGAACGACTCTGCGATCGCTCAAATGGAGCTCAACCGGCGAGTCACCGGGATGAGCGGCGAGAATCGACTTGAGATCGGCGATGCACGTGGCCGTCTGATTCTCGGGGATGAGCCTCGCCCGCACTGGAGCCGCGTCGCTCAGATCCTCCACAACCTCCACGTCTTGCACGAACAGTTTCGGCATGTCATCACGATTCTCAACGCGTCCGCGAACGACAACGATGGCGTCATCAACAAGCTTGGTTCCGAGTTCCTGCATGGTGCGTGGAAATACCATCGACTCGATGGAGCCATCGAGGTCCTCGAGTTCGAACACCGCCATGAGTTGACCGGCCCGAGTCCACTTTCGCTGCAGATTGGTGATCACCCCGCCCACTTTGCGAAGTGACCCATCCGTTATGTCGACAAGATCGGCGATGGAGCAATCGGACTTTCGTCGAATCAGCCCCTCGATTCCCAATAGCGGGTGGTCAGAGATATAGAGACCGAGCATTTCCTTTTCATGGGCGAGCTTCGGCATCTTGTCGAACTCGACATCGCCAATCGTGGGCCTCTCATCGAAAGACGGCCCATCGTCGAGGTCGCCGAACAGCGACATGACTCCCATGTCGTGTTCGCGACGCCTTTTCACCGTGAGATCGACGATGCTCTCGAACACCTGGAGAAGTCCCTTGCGAGGATGCCCCATCGAATCGAAGGCACCCGCCTTGATCAACGACTCGATCGTGCGCTTGTTCAGAGCCTCCAAGTCGACACGTTCGACGAAATCGTTGAAAGACTCAAACGGCCCGTTGGCGTCACGCTCCTCAATCACTCGCGCCACAAATCCGACTCCGACATTTCGAACCGCTGACAGACCGAACACGATTCGTCCGAGACTCTCGGATTCGCCGAAATCAGGAGCCGGAGTGAAATCGGAGTCGGAGCGATTGATGTCGGGAACCTGAACATCGATCCCCATGGCACGACACTCGCTCAGGTAAATGGCGGCCGTTTCGAGCTTGCCCTTCACGCTCGTGAGCAGGGCCGAGAGGTACTCGACCGGGTAGTTGGCCTTCAAATATGCGATCTGATACGCCACGTAGCCGTATCCGAACGAATGGCTCTTGTTGAAGGCGTAGTCGGCGAATTTCTCGACCACGTTGAACAGTTCGGTGCCCAGATCGGAGCCGTATCCCTGATCGCTACAACCCTGCACGAAACCGGCCCGTTCCTTGGCCATGATCTCACGGTCCTTCTTGCCGCAAGCCTTGCGTAGAGAGTCGGCTTGGGCGAGGGAATAGCCGGCAAACTTCTGGGCAACTCGCATCACCGATTCCTGATAGATCATCAGCCCGTAGGTGTCGGTGAGCAAGTCTCGGGCGTCTTCGTGGAAGAATTCGACGGGCTTTCTGCCGTTCTTTCGGTCGGCATAGTCGTTGTGCATGTTGGCGCTCATGGGGCCCGGCCTGTACAACGCCACGAGTGCGGCCACGTCATCAAACGTGGTGGGTGAGAGAGATTTGATCAATGCCCTCATCGGCCCGGACTCGAGCTGGAACACGCCGATCGTGTCACCGCGGCGCAGCAGTTCGAAGGTCGGGCCATCGTCGAGTGGGACCGAATCGATGTCGACGACGATCCCTCGAGTGGTCTTGATCAACTCGAGACAGTCACTGATCACATCGAGGTTTCGCAGCCCCAGGAAATCCATTTTCAACAAGCCCAGGTCCTCGACGCCGTGCATTTCGTACTGCGTCACAACCGGGACTTCTTCGATACTCTTTCCGGACTCGGGCTTGCGCTGAATCGGCATGTATTCGGTGAGCGGCTCTTTGGTGATCACCACCGCCGCCGCGTGGATTCCGTCCTGTCGCCTCAGTCCCTCCAGACCGCGGGCCACTTCCACCACACGCGCCACCTCTGCGTCGGAGGACACCATGTCACGCAGTTCGCCGGCAGCCTTGAAGCCATCTGAGTACTTGGGGTTCTGCTCGAAGCAATACCTCAAGGGGGTGTCACGTCCCATCACCAAAGGCGGCATGGCCTTCGCCACCCGATCACCCATTGCATAGGGAAAGCCCAGCACGCGAGCCGCGTCACGAACCGCGGCACGTGCCTTGATCTGGCTGAAGGTGACAATCTGCGCCACATTGTCACGCCCGTAACGAGAGGCGGCGTACCGGATCATCTCGTCGCGGTAACGCGTGTCGAAGTCCATGTCGATGTCGGGCATCGACACGCGAGACGGGTTGAGGAAACGCTCGAACAGCAGGTCGTATTCGATTGGATCGAGATCGGTGATCCAAAGCGAGTAGGCCACAGCACAGCCCGCAGCCGAGCCACGACCCGGACCGACCCGAATTCCGTTGTCTCGCGCGTGCTTGATGAGATCCCAGGTGATGATGAAGTAGGAAGCAAAACCCATGTTGTTGATCACTTCGAGCTCATAGGCGAGTCGCTCAACAACCGCGTCGGGGAGGTCCTCTCCCCACCTCTTCCTGGCGCCCTCCATGGTCAAGTGCAGCAGGTAATCACGATCACTCTCGAAGCCGTCAGGCAGGGGAAACTCGGGAAGCTGAGGCTTGCCGAACTCAATCGTGACGTCGGCTCGCTCGGCTATCCAAAGAGAGTTGTCGCATGCCGATTCGACCTCTGCGAAGAGGCGCCTCATCTCGCCCGCGGTCTTCAAATAATGCTGATCGCCGTGGAACTTGAAGCGATCCGTGTCGGACAACAATGATCCGGTCTGCACGCAGAGCAACGCATCGTGAGCCTCTGAATCAGACTGATGGGTGTAGTGGCTGTCGTTGGTGGCCAGCAGGGGCGCGTTGATCTTCTTGGCGATCTCGAGCAACTGCGGGTTGGTACGCCGCTGCTCCGGAATGCCGTGATCCTGGATCTCCACGAACAAGTTGTCGGCGCCGAAGATGTCCTGAAGCCGCGCCGCCTTTTCGAGTGCGCCACGCTCGTCGCCGTGGATCAGAGACTGGAGCACATGGCCGCCCAAGCAGCCGGTGCTGGCGATGACCCCTTCCGAATGCTCGGCAAGGATCTCCCAGTCGACCCGCGGCTTGTAGTAGTAGCCCTCCATGAACGCCCGGCTGGCCAGATGAATGAGGTTCTTGTAGCCGACATTGTTTTCAGCGAGAAGAGTGAGGTGGTAGTAGAGCTTCCTGCCCCCCTCGGTGTCGCCGCCAGAATCGTCGATCTTGCCTCGCCGGTTCGGCCTCTCGAATCGTGAATCGTGGGCCATGTAGGCCTCGGTGCCGATGATGGGCTTGATTCCCGCATCGCGGCATCCTCGATAGAAATCGAGAACTCCATACATGTTTCCGTGGTCGGTGATCCCAAGCGCAGGCTGCCCATCGGAGGCCGCCGCAGCGATCACATCATCGAGTCTGGACGCCCCATCGAGCATCGAATACTCGGTGTGCACATGCAGATGGGTGAATGAGTTCCCCATATTGACTAGGTCAACCTCGCTTTGGCCATCCGATCGACCACTCCGCTCACACCCGTCTCACAGGTAGGTGCCATGGGACGCCTCCGAATGGCCTTCTCCGTCGCTCTCATTGACCTTGCCCGGTCCCGGACCGATGGCGCCTCTCATCGAGGCCAACTGCTGCTGAGCTGCCATCTGCTGCGCGAAAAGCATCGCCTGCATGCCCTGAACCAGACCCTCGAGCCACCCGACCAATTGGGCCTGAGCGACCTGAAGTTCCGACGATGACGGAACATCATCGCCGGTGAAGGGCAGGATGAGCCGACCCAGCTCATCTCGAAGATCAGGAGACAGAGCCGAACCAAGTTCACCCACCGATTGATCGTAGATCTCACGAAGGCGGCCTCGGCTGGGTTCATCGAGCGTGGCCGAGCGAACCTCATCGAGGAGCTGCTTCATCATCGCCCCGATCCGCATGACCTTCGCCGGATGATCGACGGTCTCGTCAACCGACTCCTCGTCGACACCTTCGGATCCCGACGAGTCCTCGGAGAGAATCTCAGGACGGTCGGTAATCGGTGTCACTTCGGCAATTTCTTCGTTTGGCAACTGGAACCCTTCCTTCTTCGAAACGGAGCGGGAGACTCGGCTCCCACACATCGAACCCCGCTCAGGATACGAAACTCAACATCGGTACAAGCATCTCATCGGCGGTGAGTGACCCGTGACGTCCGATGAGTTTGATCCGCCCTCCGTCCGCGGCGTCGGAAAACCAATTGGTATCGCGAGCAACCAGAGCTGCATCCCCGATTCTCGATCGAGCCACCTCGGACATGACGGGACCGAACCAGCCCTCATCGACCATCTGCTCGACCGGTGTTACCCAAGCCTGATGGCCGTGAGCCTCGACAGCAGCATCGAGCAGGTCTCTGGACCGCCCCGGCGTGGCATGAAGCCATCGGAATCGTGCCTCACCGGATTGCCGGTCGACGAGGCGCTTCACGTCGTCGGCCAGCTCCACCTTGCCACCAGTGCAATCGACCAGACCATGATCGGCGGTGACGATCAGGGCGGCATCTCGAGGCAACGACATCATCAAATCGGTCACAAGACGGTCGACTGCAACCATCTCGGCGTTGTAGTGCTCTCCGAATCCGAACTCGTGAGCGATCTTGTCGATGCCGTCGTAGTAGGCGTAGACGAACGATTCACCGGCCGCCAGTGCTTGTCTGACCTCAACAGCCAAGGTTGGCAAGGTTCTCCAGCCGCGGTGACGTACGCCACGAAGATGAGCACGTGTGAACCCGCTGGTGGCGAACGACGCGTTCTGGACCACCACCGGACGCTCCCCCAGGAAGGGATCGACCTGTGAGAAGTTTTCCGGATCGATCGTTGACCGCGCATCTCCTCGTGGAGTTGACCACCGCAGCGTGTTGAGCACCTGGCCGCCGACATCTATCCGGTAGCCGACCACGCCGTGTTCACCCGGTGCCGTGCCGGTGACAATCGAGGTGAGCGCCGCGGCGGTTGTGGATGGCGCAACGGTTGTCACCGGGCCACCGGCCATTTCCGACATGACCGGCGCAATCCGCGACGCGTCGCGAAGCTGGTTCCATCCGAGTCCGTCCACGACCAAAACCACCGTCGCGCGGGACTCGACGACGCGATCCGGCAGGAGTTTGAACTCCATCGATTCAGGGGTGAGCAACGCTGGGATGAGGCTGGTCACGCAGTCTCTGCCAAAGCGGGGAACCATTGGTTTCACGTCTTCCACGAAATCCTCGCTGCTTTGCCTTGTGATGATGCGGTGTCAACCGCCGCACCTTGGTTAGTATGCGCCCATGCGGGTGTCGACCCGAGGAGATTATGCGGCGAGAGCTCTGCTGTCGCTGACACTCCACCCCGAGGACACACCGACCTCGGTGCGTGAGATTGCCGAACGCACAGCTCTTCCTCAGCCTTATCTCGAACAAATCCTGTTGGCCCTGAAAGGCGCCGGCATCGTCCGTTCCAAACGGGGCGTGGGCGGGGGGTACGTACTCGCGCGTGATCCCGGCGAGATCCAACTATCCGACATCGTGCGAGCGGTAGACGGCCCGATAACGGCAGGAGATTTCGCGGAGCCACACACGGATGGGGCATGTGATCACGAGGGCCAGTGTGTGCTCCACACCATTTGGTGGGCGGCCGGATCTCACATGAGAAAGTATCTCGATTCATTCACGCTGGCCGACATCGCCTCGATGGCCGACGGCAAGTCGCCCTGGCCAGACATCAGCGACGACTGAGCGGCAATCGCTCAGGCCAGTCCGGCCAACAATTCTGCAAGGTCGTCTGGCAGCTCCGACTCGAAACTCATCGGGTCGCCGTCGACCGGATGAGTGAACTTGAGCTCGCGCGCATGCAAGAACGGTCGACCGGGATCGATACCCGGCCTACCGCCGCCGTAGTCGCGGTCTCCGACCACCGGATGCCCGATTGCCGCCAAGTGAACTCGGATCTGATGGGTGCGCCCTGTCTCGAGCCGGCAGGTGAGCAAGGATGTGGGCTTGGGCGAAGCGAAGGCTCGGTCCACTCGATAATGGGTGACTGCCGGACGTCCACCCTGGATCACCGACATACGTGTCGGTTGGCGGTTGGAGCGGCCGATCGGGGCATCGATCACTCCTGATGTGGCGTCCATCTCACCCCAGACGAGAGCGGTGTAAGTCCTCTCAGGTTCGTGATCAGACATCTGAGCGACCAATTCGACGTGCGCCGACTCTGTACGCGCCACCACCAACAATCCCGATGTGCCACGGTCGAGACGATGGACTATTCCCGGTCTATGGGTCTCGCCCACGTCGACAATCTCTGGATACCGCGCCACAAGACCATTGACAAGCGTGCCCGAGGGATTGCCCGCGCCCGGGTGAACGACCAATCCGGCCGGTTTGTCGATGACCAGCACATGCGGATCTTCGTGAATGACACTGAAGTCCACATCGGGTTCCGGCCCGATAATCGGATCGGCATCATCTGGCATATCGATGGAGATCAACTGGCCACCGACAACGCGCACAGACCCGGCGCTGACGCTCTGGCCGTCGAGTCGCACGGCACCGCCCTCCAACAATCGTGAGGCACCGGATCGGCTCACATCAGCCAGCATGGCCACGACCCTGTCGACACGCTCCCCTACCAAGCCTCCGGGGATCGTCTCTTCGATCAGATGTTTCATGTGCTCACGACAGAATCCTTAGCGGGAGCGTCGGAGACTCAACGTCTCTTCAACCCAGCGGCCTTCACTTCGACGCGCTCTGCGGCCCAAGGAATGGCATCGAGTCGATCCTTGGGGATTGGCAGACCGGAGGTTACGCAGATGCCGTAGGTGCCGGCGGCTATCCGCGCGAGAGCATCGTCGATTTGCTGCACAGCCGATGCCGCCTGGGACGAGAGATGGAGCCCTCGTTCTCTTTCCACCGCGAGAGTGTCGCCTTCTCCGGACTCTTCATCGAATTGCACGTCGCCAGGTTCGCGATCGGCGAAGAGCGAATCTGCTTCCGCTCGCAGATCTGCTGCAGTTTGGACGTACTTGGAGCGCTCCTCGATCAGCCGAGACTTCATCTCGTCGACAAACTTCTTTGGCAGTTTGCTCTTGACGGGTTTCTTCTTCGTTGTGGTCTTCTTGGCCGTCGCCTTCTTCGCCACGGTTTTCTTCGCCGCCGACTTCTTGGCCGTCGCCTTCTTCGCCGCGGTATTCTTGACCGTCTTCTTCGCCGCGGTCTTCTTGGCCGCAGCCTTTTTGACAGCTCGCTTGGCCGTCGACTTCTTGGGCTTGGTGGATGCCGCCGATTTCGCGCTCTTGGTGCGGGCCTTGACCGCCTTTTTGGCCGTCGACTTCTTGGTTGTTGACTTTCCTGTCGCCTTGCGAGCCGTGGCCATGCAACCGCTGCCTTCCCTGCCGTACTGCGAGATATCTACCCCGTGGAAGCAGGGATTGTAGGCCCATCACACGACGATGACGCGCATCGAGGCAGCGTTAGTCGGTCAAAATCTCCCGAATCTGTGCAATATCGAGTTTGCCGACTTCCAGCAATTTGCGACGCGACTTGGAACCCGACACCACTCGGACCTCTCGTCGACGCAGTCCGAGTGCCTTGGCCACCAATTCCTCCACCGCCTTGTTGGCTTTGCCGTTCTCGGCGGCCACTACTACGGCGACACGCAACAAACTGCCGTCGAGCCGAACTTGATTTCGCTTGGCATGGGGCGTGACCTTCACCTCGATCAGGTCGCCGCTCTGACCCATGTTTCAACCCTTGCGACCGAACCAAGGCCGATCTGGCTCATCGTCCTGATCGAAGAACGCCGACAGGGCATCATCGTCAGCCAGCATCTCGTCATCCGTCAGACCCGCGACCTGATGCGTGATGCGGTCGGGCCCGTCGGAGGACACCATGTCGGCAAAGAGGGGGACGGCGAACGCCGGCTCCTGATGCAGGACCGGAGAATCCGGCTCGTGGATCGAAGTCGTGCCGCCGGACTGGTCATCCATGTCCGCCGCGGTCATGAGCCTGGGCGGCTCCGGTGAAGTCGGCACGAGATCTACGTCGGGTTCGTCGACCTCGACTTCGTCGAATTGCTCATTGCTGAGATCGATGATTTCAGCCTCATGCAGCGTCTCCTCGATGACTTCAGGCTCATGCAGTGTTTCCTCGATGACTTCAGGCTCACTCGGCAACTCGTCGACCATTTCCGCCTCACTCGGCACCTCCTCAACCACCTCGGCCTCTGGCAACAAGTCATCAATCGCCTCGACCGCATCGGGCATGGCCGGTGTGACGCCGCTGGTGGCTGGAGCCGGTTCCAAGCGAAGCGACTCCGGTTGCTCCATCAACTGAGTCAGAGACGTCACCACGTCGGAGAGATTCGACCGTTGCTCGCGAACATGCTTCTCCAGGATTGCTATGTCGTCCTCCAGGAATTCGCGCACGGCGGTGAGATTCGCCACCTCGTCGCGAAGGCGATCCAGCCCTTCTTCTGCGGCTGCCTTCGAATCGGCCTCCGCGTTGCGAATCATCTCCCGTCGGTCGGTCTCGGCCTCAGCGAGAATCCTCGACGATTGTTCATTGGCTGCCGACACCGTTGCTGCCGCCTGCTCGGTGGCCTCGGAGGTGAGGTGGGCCGACTGGGTCTCCGCTTCAGCGATCACTCTGTCGGCGGTCTGCTGAGCCAGAATGAGGGTTCGTCCGACGGTCTCCTCAGCCGAATTGGCCCGATACGACTCAACTAGTGACTCCGATGCATCGATCCGCTCGTGCAATTCTGAGATCCGTCCCGCAGCAAGCGCAGCCGAGTTTCTGACCCGATCGACATATGCGTCGACCTCATCAGGGTCGTAGCCACGAAACTTCTCGTGAAACTGGATCTCCTGGGACAGCGCTGACATTTCGTCCATTTGAAGATGCTAGACCCGATAGGCACACGATCCGGGGGACCGGTGGGAACTTCAGCGGCGGGGGCCTCAGCAGATGATTCGGCTGAGTATTTGAATTCCGAATATGGCGATGATCGGAGACAGATCGAGCATCACCCGGCCGAGCCTCACCCCCGGAATGACTCTTCGAAGCGGCGCCAATACCGGATCGGTGACCATGTAGAGAAATCCGGCCACGACCGCGGCATTACCGCCGGGGTCGAGGGGAAACCAACTCAACAGAATCCGAGCGAAAATCAGGATCAGGTAGATGTAGAGCGCGAGACAGATAATGCTTTGCACGAGCGGCGCGAATCAGTCGAGAGCGCTACGAGCGTCGGCAGCCGACACTTCGACATCGGCGGGAGTGAGCATGTAGACGTGGGTGGCGACCTTGTCCATCTTGCCCCCGAGGGCGTAACACAGCCCGCTCGAGAAATCGATCATCCGACGGCGTAGATCCCGATCGACCCCTTGCAAATTGACGATGACCGGCTGACCGGACTTGAACCGGTCGCCGATGTCCTGGGCCTCGTTGAACGACGTCGGGCTGGAAGCGTGAGGTTTGACCACGGCAGACTCGACAATCCTTATCGCAGAACCGGCCTGACGATTCGTGGGCGTTGGCGCCGGTGAAACCGCCTCAGGCCGTGGCGGTGATCCGAGAGGTCTGACTGGCGGGCGATGACCCGGAGTGGTTGGTGCCACGGCGTGAACCGTTCCGGATGGACGAGCCACCGGGGCATCACGGATTGGTCTCACGGCTTCGAGAGATTCGCCCGAATCGGCGTATTGCTCATATTCCTCGTCAGGGCCCAAGCCCAAATAGATGAGCGCCTTTTTCAACATTGTCACCCTCGTCGATCGAGTGACATGAATCTACTATCTTCTGCTCCGACCACGGGCGCATACCCGCCAATGGTCGTCACAGCGATGATTTGGTCACTGTGCGCTCGCCGAACAGACCTCGTCCGACACGAACCATCGTGGACCCCTCCTCAACCGCCACTTCCAGATCACCGCTCATTCCCATCGAGCACTCGGACAATCCCAATCGGTCGACCAGGCCGCGGAGCAGCTGAAAGCCCGGTCGACTCATTTCGGGTCGGCCGAGAGGGCCGATCCCCATCAGACCGATCACATCCAACCCGAGAGCGTCGAGGTCGGCCACCAACGGCTCGGCCATGGCCGGGTCGCATCCCGACTTGGTCTCCTCCCCTGAGATGTCGACCTGGACCATCACCGTTGCGCCCGGAGACCGCTTGGCAATCTCAGCGCCGATCTCGATTCGGTCGATGCTTTGCCACACGTCGACAATTGGAGCGAGCTTTCTCACTTTGTTTCGCTGCAAATTGCCGATGAAATGCACATTCGGCGTGGCCTCCATCTCGGAGAGCTTCGCCACGCACTCTTGTGCGTAGTTTTCGCCTATGTCGTCGAGACCTGCTGAGACTGCCGCGCTGATGGCATCGGGTCCGAAGGTCTTCGTGACAGCCACGATCTTCAAGTCGGATGCACCGGCACTTTGTAGTCGCAATTTCAACATCTCGACGTTGCGGGCCACCACATCGGCATCGATTGAACTCATGGTGTCACCTCGATCCACGTGACCGTGACTTGACGTTGCACGTCGCCTCGGGTTCGGTGGGAGAAAAATCGGTCGAGCGACGTGTCGAGTCCGGTGTCGGTGAATTCGTCGACACCGGCCGATGACAGAGCCGCCGACACTGCCGCTCCCATGTCAAGAGCCGGCCTGCCTTCGGCGGTGAGACCGCGTGCGGAATCTCCCACCACGGCCGTGACTGTGTCGAGATCGGACTCGCTGAATTCGTAGGCACCGGGGCGTATGCATGGGCCCAAATATGCTCGGATTGGGCCTCCACCACCTGCCATTCGAACAAGATCGATCGTGTTGGGAATTACGCCCTCGACGATTCCTCGCCAACCTGCGTGGGCAATACCCACGACACCTTCACCAACGATCACCACGGGAGCGCAATCCGCAGTGTGAACGGCCAAAACGCAGCCCGGAGTCGTGGTGACCGCGCCGTCGGCGTCGCGCCCCGCGTGCTCACCCGCTTCGGAGACCTTCACCACGGTCGAACCATGTACCTGGTTGAGCCACGTCCATGGTGTGGGAGCGATCTCGGACCGCACACGCTCCAGTTGAGCGGCGGGCAGCTTCACGTTGAAGTCTCCGTCGCTGCGGTCTGTGCCAACAACGCGCGCCAATAACCCCGGACCGGCAGATATGTCGTGGACAATCACTGGCGGAATCCCATGTGACGGACTCCCCTGGCCACAACTATTTCAGGAACGAAGGAACATCGAAGTCGTCGTCGCCATCGCCCAAGTCGAGAGCATCGCCGTCATCGGAGAACACATCGGCGATTGCCACCTCGCCGGTGGGGTCTCCACCTTCGGAAGTCTGGGCAACTCGCGGTGCGGGTCGGGAACGCGACGATGAGGAATCATCCCACCGATCAAATCCAGCTGCGATCACGGTGACGCGCACATCATCGCCCATCTCGTTGTCGATGACCGCGCCGAAAATTATGTTGGCGTCTTGATGGGCAACTGCATGAATGATCTCTGCGGCTTCGTTCACTTCCAGCAACCCCAAGTCGGGGCCACCCGAGATGTTGAGAAGGATCCCCCGGGCATTCTCGATGCTTGCCTCGAGCAACGGACTCGAAATCGCCGAGCGGGACGCGGTAACCGCACGCCCTTCGCCACTGCCGTGTCCGATACCCATGAGAGCGCTGCCGGCATCGGTCATGACCGTGCGAACGTCGGCAAAGTCGGTGTTGATCAATCCGGGGGTGGTGATCAGATCCGTGATCCCCTGAACCCCTTGGAGGAGAATCTCGTCGGCCATCTTGAAGGCGTTGATCACAGAAGTGTTGGTGTCGGCGATCGACAGCAATCGATCGTTGGGGATGACGATAAGGGTGTCGACCTTCTCCTTGAGTCTTTGAATCCCCTGCTCGGCCTGGACCGAACGCCGGCGGCCCTCGAAGGCAAAAGGCCGGGTGACGACGCCGATGGTGAGAGCTCCCTGGCTCTTTGCCACCTCGGCAATCACGGGTGCGGCTCCGGTGCCGGTGCCGCCACCCTTGCCGGCGGTGATGAACACCATGTCGGAGCCGGCGAGTGTCTCTCGAATCTCGTCGAGATTGGCTTCCGCGGCTTCACGCCCGATCTCCGGATCGCTTCCGGCACCCAGACCTCGCGTGAGGTCTCGACCGATGTCGAGCTTCACGTCGGCGTCGCTCATCATCAGAGCCTGGGCATCGGTGTTGGCGGCGATGAATTCGACGCCCTTGAGTCCGGCATCAATCATCCGGTTGACGGCGTTCACACCGCCCCCGCCCACTCCAATCACCTTGATTACCGCCAGGTAGTTCTGAGGATCAGACATATTGAAATCAGCCTTCCAGGCTTTGAGGGCAAATTTGCACCGAATAACCGCCGCACCGTAGCGACGTGCGCCTCGTGATGACGCTATATGAGCAACGGTAACCGCGTGCGGATCGTGCCACAGCACTCACATTCACTCACCACCCGCGGTATTGGCGTCGGGGTCGGACGAACCATCACATTGTGCATCACGCTCGATCGTGGGCAAATCGGCCACCGACGCGTCGATCAATGCCACGCAAGTCAGGTCGGCTCCGGCCAGAACCGAACGAACGGACTCGAGCTTGTCGGCCAACAGGAACTCATCGCCGAGGTCGACTCGAGCGCTGCCGACCAGATCTAGACCGACCCTTCCAGTCTCGACATCGACCAGGACAAGCTGAACCCAGGCGAAGAGGTCGGGCGGCATGGCAGCGATCACCGCCAATCCGGGAATCGCGGAGGACTCGATTTCGCCCAGTTTGGTGTCGAGAGGCACATCAATGACCGGGAGGTCGGGCGCCGATGCCAGGGTGACCTCCGCGGTGACCACAGCCGACTCGTCTATGACAGCGTAAACGCCCTCGCTCGATGGAATCAGGGCCATGGGGACCCTCTCGACCACATCGATGCGAATGGTGCCGGGCCACTGTCTGGCCGCCTTTGCCTCTTTCGCCCACGCAAGTCCCCGAACCCTCGAGTCGACCAGACCGAGATCAACGTCGAGCAATGGAGTGCCGCGCAATACGTCAGCTGCCGCAATCACATCGGTTTCGGAGTGGCTGGACAGACCGTTCACCTCGAAATGATCCACATCGAGGATCACTGATCGTGTTGCCCCCCATGCCGCGATCAGGCCCAAGGTCAGTCCCAACAGAACAAGCAGAAGCCGAAGCCGCTTTCGCCCCTCGGCGCGTTTGACCGCCACTCGGCGAGCTCTGATTCTTGGATCGATGGCCAATTGCGTGCTATCCCCGACTGCCGACCGGATCGGAGAATCCCACAGTCTTTGTCTCGACTCGGAGTTCGATCCCGTGGGTTTGAAGCACCATCGACATCACTTCTCGCATCAGGTTGTGGATGTCGTCAGCCGACCCGTTCTCGTCTGCCTGAATGAAATTGGCATGTTTGGTGGACACTTGCGCCGACCCCAGACGAAGTCCTTTCGCCCCGGCCTCCTCAATCAGACGACCTGCGCTCAACCCAGGCGGATTGGTGAACACGGATCCGGCGTTTTGACCGCCCGGTTGATTTGCACGACGCCACTGGACGATCTCGGACATCAATCTCTCGCCATCTCTTGGGATGCCGCGGTCGAGATGAAACTCGGCGCTCACAACCACCTGCGATTCGGTGATGGACGATGATCGATAACCGAAGTCCAAATCCCTGATCCCGAGTTGGACTCTCGCTCCCGATGCCAAGTCGACAACGTCCGCCGATTTCAATGAGTCACGTATCTCGGCACCGTGGCCACCGGCGTTCATTCGGACGGCTCCGCCCACGGTGCCAGGAACGCCCACAGCCCACTCAAACCCGGTCAGTTCGGCAGCAACGGTCGCTCTGGCCAGCACCGGCAACTTCACGGCTGCGCCGGCGGTGACGATCGTGCCTGAAACCTCAGATCGGGAGAACGATGAGCCGAGAGTCAGTGCGACTCCGTCGAATCCCGAGTCGGCCACCAGAAGATTGGAGCCCCCGCCCACCACGAGAACCGGAGTTGCGGCGCTCGCGGCAATTCGGCCCAGTTCAACCAGTTCGTCCGGGTTGTGGACCTCGATCAGCGCGGTGGCACAACCGCCCACGCGATAGGTGGTGAGGACGCCGATGGGTGCATCGAACACCACTCGCGAGACGAACGAAGCCGCCTTGAGGAGTTGCACCAGTTCCCCGGAGCCACGGTCTTTGGGAGTCACGACGAACTCCCGGCCCCGATCCGCTCGACCAACACATCGGGGAGCGCTGTGAGGTCGCCCGCCCCAAGGGTGAGACACAGATCACCCGATCGGAGATTCGATGCCAGCCAGTCTGCCGCGTCGGCGAGACGCGGTTGGAACACGACCGGAAAGTCGGGGTCTGCATCCAGAACGGAATCGACAATCAACTTTGCCGTGACGCCAGGTCGGGGGGTTTCACCTGCCGGATAGATCTCGGTTACCACCAATTGATCGGCGCCGTTGAACGCGCGGCCGAATTCCTTCCAGAGGGCTGCGGTTCTGCTGAATCGATGGGGCTGGAAAACGCAGACGATTCTGTCCCATTGTCCATCCCGCGCGGCAGCAATCGCCGCGTCGATCTCGGTGGGAAGGTGGGCGTAGTCATCGACGAACACAATCCCGGACGCCTCCCCGCGAAATTCGAAACGTCGGGCGACTCCTCCAAACCTCGAAAGCGCACGAGCAGCGGCGTCGACCGGAGCTCCGATGATCGACCCCGTCACGACTGCTGCCGCGGCGTTCAGTGCGTTGTGAAGCCCAGGGGTGGGAAGGTCGATACGAACCATCTCCTCACCGAGATGAACAAGAGTGAACGCGATGCTCGACCGGGACTTCACCAGATCGGTGAGCCGATAGTCGGCACCGGGACTCAATCCGTAGGTGACGGCACCAGCGGCGGCCGCGACTTCGGCGGCGCCCGCATCATCGGCACAGGCGATGCAGGTTCGGGCCTGCGTCGCGAACTCATGGAATGCTGCTCGAAGGTTGTCCGGATCACCCCCATAAGTGCCGAGATGGTCTGGCTCAACGTTGGTCACCAATGCCAGTTCGGCGCCCAGCGAGAGAAACGTCCGATCGGATTCATCCGCCTCGATCACCAGCCATTCGCCCTCGTCCCAGGCCGCGCCCGTTCCGATCTCGTTGACGTCACCTCCGATTATGAACGAGGGCGACAGATTGGCCTCGACCATCACCAACGACAGCATCGAACTGGTTGTGGTTTTCCCATGAGTGCCCGCCACTGCAATGGTGCGTCGAGTGGCTGCAATCGCGGGAAGGATCTCCGCGCGGCGCAACACGGGCACCCCGGATTCGATGGCCGCCCGCACCTCGGGGTTCCGATCCGGTATGGCCGTGCTGATGGCCAGCATCTCCGCATCGCCGATATTGGACGAATCGTGCCCGACGGTTACCGGTATTCCCGCAGCTACGAGGCGCTGAACAACCGGTCCATCCTTCAGATCACTACCCGTGACCGAATGACCCATGGAGCTCAACACGGATGCAATCGCACCCATTCCGGCCCCCCCGGCCCCAACCACATGCACACGACGAGAGGTAGTGAGATCGGGGGTCATCATGATTCTCCACTCTCGGGCGAGATTGGGCGGGATGCATTGGCGATTACCAGATCCACGACGGCCACAGCAGCATCTCGCCGGGCAAAATTCCTGGCGGCGAGCGACATGGATTCAAGGCCATCACTGTCGGACAGAAGGGATTCGACCTCCGAAGTGAGTCGTCGGCCATCCAGTTCGGAGTCGGCCACGATTGTTGCCGCGCCGTTCGCGGCCAATGCGCGGGCGTTGGCTGTTTGATGATCGCCGGGCGCTCCCGGAAGCGGAACCAGAATCGAAGGGACCCCCGCGACGGCCACTTCAGCCACAGAGCTGGCCCCGGATCGGCACAACACGAGGTCGGCAGCGGCGTACACCCCAGGCATGTTGTCTTCGTATCGAACGAGACGGAATTCGAGGTCGTCTTGAACGGACACCGGCCTACGCGAATCGAGGTCATCGAAGTCACGGTCACCAGCGACGTGACGAATCGACAAATCGCCGCGGCCGGCCCATCCCGGTGCAGCCGCGAAGAGGGCCTCGTTGATGCGTCTAGCCCCGAGCGAGCCTCCGAACACCACCAATAGTTTGCGACCTTGGGAAACACCAAGCAGCTCCCGGGCGGCGTCACGCTGGGTGCGCCGGTCGACCTCCAGCACCTCGGCTCGTACGGGATTTCCGGTGAGAGTGGCACGCGGAAGATCCGTGTCGGGGAACGAGACGGCACAGGCCCTCGCAAATCGCGATGCCAACCGGTTTGCTGCTCCCGGCACGGCGTTCTGTTCGGCCACAACAAGGGGGATTCGCAGCAGGCCTGCAGCCAGCGCACACGGGACCGATGCGTAGCCGCCGAGACCTATCACCACGTCCGGCCGCAATCGTCGCAGCAGCCGGATCGAGGTCAACAAAGCCGACATGATCCCGACAACGGCCCGCACGTTTTGCAGTGTGAGCCTTCTCTGGATTCCGCGACCCGGTAGAACGGTCAGGGGAAATCCGGCATCAGGCACCAGCCGCTTCTCGATACCCCGAGCGCTGCCAACATAGTGCACGCCGGATCGAGGGACTCCGCGACGAACGATCTCCTCAGCAATCGCCAGTCCCGGAACGACATGGCCCGCGGTGCCGCCACCGGCGATCACCGCCCAGGTGGGGGTCGAGGCGGTCAATGTCCCTGCCTCGCAACGTTTAGCAGCACGCCCATGGCCGCCATCGACATCACGATCGATGACCCGCCGAACGACATGAACGGCAACGTGACACCGGTTACCGGCAATACGGCCATCACCGCCCCGATGTTGAGAACGGCCTGGAAGACAATCCAAGAGGTGATTCCGACGGCAAGCAGCATCCCGAAACGATCGGGAGCCCTCAAGGCAGCCATGAACCCCGCCACGCCGATGAGGGCGAAAAATCCGATGACGAACGTGGCGCCGATGAGCCCAAGCTCCTCGGCGAGAATCGCGAAGATGAAATCGGTGTGGGCATACGGCAAGAATCCCCACTTGGCCCTGCTGGCACCCAGACCCACCCCATCCAATCCGCCGGAGGTGATGGCGTGCAAAGACTGAAGCGGCTGATATCCCGCCCCATCGGGGTCGGTGCCCGGGTGGAGAAACACAAGCAGACGTGCACTTCGCCACGGAGAAGCTTTGATCCCGACCATTCCGATCGCGGCGACCGCCGCACCGAGTCCGACCATGTGTCGAATCGAAGCTCCGGCCATGAACAGCATCGACGCCGCGATGGCCAACACGATCAGAGTCACTCCAAGATGCGGTTCGATCATCAACAAGATGACCATGGCGATGGTGACCGAGATGACCGGCCTCAGAGTCGATTTCGAATTGTTCATTGACCGGGTCGGCCTCGACAGGATTTCGGCCACGAAGAAAATCAATCCGAGCTTGGCAAATTCAGACGGCTGGAAGCTCACCGGACCGAAGTCGATCCATCGCCTGGCGCCGTTGATCTTGGTGCCGATGCCGGGCAAGAGCACGACTGTCAACAGAATCAAACTCACGACGACCGCCAGTCGGGCCAACGGTCGCCAGAACCTGTAGTCGATTCTCATCACCACGAGCATCACGATCATTCCGAGACTGGTCCAGATGATCTGGCGGCGGAACAGACTCCACGCGCTGTTCGTGTCGTTGATGCTGGTGGCCGCCGACGCCGACAACACCATGATGACACCGAGGGTGACAAGGGCGGTCGTGGCAAAGAACAAGACGAGAAAGACGTTGGTGCGTCTGCCCACCGGACGACGCGGTCCACGCCCGTCGGGCGCGACCCTGGCGGTGGGGTGACGAACACGAGCCGAAGTCCGTTGTGTCCGGCGCGAGGTCCGACGCTGGGTTGCCGTCATCGGGCGATCCCGCACTCGTCGATGGCCTCACCGTCGCCGGCGGATGTCTGGTGAAGTCGCCGAACCGATCGAGAGAAGTCATCGCCCCTCTCGCCGTAGTTTTGGTAGCTGTCGAACGACGCACATCCAGGCGATAGCAGCACCGGGACAGCGCCCTTGGCGAGACGGGCTGCCCTCTTGACCGCATCGTCCATGTCGGACGCGATCTCCACGTCACAATGGGGGCCGAAGATCTCACGGAGTTGTTCGGCGGATTCCCCGATGGCCACCAAGGCCGACACGTGGTCCTTCGCCTCCAGCATTGTTGAAAGATCAATTCCCTTGTTGCGCCCGCCGGCTATCAACACGGCCGAGTCGAATCCCAGCAGGGCCGAAACGGTGGCGTGAGGTGTAGTGGCCTTCGAGTCGTCATAGAAAACCGACCCATCGATCGTGGCCACCTCCGCAACGCGATGAGCCAAGCCCTGGAAGTCGACGCAGGCTGCAGCAATTGCCTCGACGCTCGCACCGGCCGCAGACGAGGTTGCGGCCGCGGCCAGCGCGTCGATCACATCGTGAGGCAGATCCCGCCAAAGATCGGTGGACGCGACGAACGGACCTTGAGGTCCCCGCAAGTTTCCTTCGCTGTCGACACTCCAGTCGGCATCGGAATGTCCGAACGTCTGGATGCGTCCGGTATCAGGCAAATGGGCCATGACCGTGGCGTCGGCAACGTTGGCGATGGAGGTGGAGCTGTGGTCGGCCCGCGCCCAGATGTTGGCCTTTGCCGACTCATAGGCGTGGATGTCGGCGTGCACATCGAGGTGGTCTGGCGCAAAGTTGATCCAGGTCGCCACGCTGGGTTTGAACTCACTCAAATGTGCCAAGCGGAACGATGATGCTTCGACGACAAACACCCCCGCTTTGTCGTCTTCGATGGCCTCCACCAACGGAACATCGGTGTTGCCGGCCGCCACGGCGTTGATACCCGTGCGCTGCAGACATTCGACGACCAACTCGACCACGGTGGTCTTCCCGTTGGTTCCGGTGATGGCAATCACCGGTCGTCGGTCCCAAACCGCGGCCAAATCCAATTCGCCCACAATTGGCTTGCCCATCTCACCGGCCATTCGAAACATGGCGTGGGACTCCGGCAAGCCTGGGGCCGGGACGATTGCCTCGCAGTCTTCAATCAAATCGAAAAGCATGGATTCCGTCGGCGATTCGACAAGATCGAGACCCAGAGCGTCGATCGTGCCTCGAAGTTCGCTGCCGGCCGAGTCGTCGACCGCGATGACTTGGTGTCCCCTCCCCACAAGCGCTGCTGCCACCGAGCGGTTGGTGATTCCCATTCCGACCAGCAGCCACCGACTCGTTTGGTCGCGGAGCAGTTCCGGCACGGGCGAAGTCACGCGGTGATTCCACTCTTGATGGCGTCGGCATAGAACAACCCGAGTCCGACGGCGGTACAAAGTCCGGATACGAGCCACAGGCGCACGATTACCGTTGTCTCGGGCCACCCCGCCAGTTCGAAGTGGTGGTGTACGGGTGCCATCTTGAACACGCGAGTTCCGAACCGTTTGAACCACAGCACCTGGATGATGACCGACAAGGTCTCCACCACGAATATTCCCGCGATGATCGGCAAGAGCAACTGAGTGCTGGTGGCGAGCGAGAGCGCCGCCAGGCCGCTGCCGATTGCCAGCGATCCGGTGTCTCCCATGAAAATTTGGGCGGGCGCGGCATTCCACCAGAGGAACCCGATGATCCCTCCGATCATTGCCGCGCTCACGACGGCCAGATCAAGCGCGTGGCTCACCGAATACACGTCCTGATGTCGGAATTGCCAAAACCCGATGAATGTGAACGCCGCAAACGCGAACGCTGCAGCCCCCGCCGCCAGACCGTCGAGGCCATCGGTGAGATTCACCGCGTTCGAGGTGCCGACCAGCAAGAGCACAGCCCACAGCATCCAAACAACTCGGCCCAGATCCCATCCCGGGTTGTCGAAACGGGTGAACGAGATTGTCGTGTGAACGGACGTGTACTGACTCATGAGGAATGCGAACCCCACGGCCACTATCAGCAAGCCGAGCATCTTCGCTCGTTTGTTCAGGCCGAGATTGTGGGACGCCACCACCTTGATCCAGTCGTCCATCAGGCCGACGGCTCCGCCACCGATGATCGCAAGCATCACGAAGATTCCGCTCCGTGTGTAAATGCCTCCGAAAACGTCGGAGACGACGTAACCGATGACTGCCCCGCCCACGATGGCGATACCTCCCATCGTGGGCGTCCCGGCCTTTGTCTGGTGGCCACTCGGGCCGTCATCGCGAATCGGCTGCCCAACATGTAGTCGGGTCAGCCAGACAATAAGCGCCTTGGCGCCGAACAACGATACGAGCATGGAGAGAGCTGCCGCCATCAAGAGCCGGGTCACGATGCAACTCCGCTGTGTCGAGCCAGCTCTTCACGCACCACTGAACGGTCATCGAATTCGATCACCTCGTCGCCGATCGTCTGAGTGGTCTCATGGCCCTTACCGGCTATCACGACAACGTCGCCGCTACGCGCACCCGCCAACGCGTGACGTATGGCGGCACGCCTGTCGGGTTCGACGAGTTCGGGCGGATTCTCCATTCCTGACACGATGGCGGAGATTATCGCCGCCGGATTCTCGCCTCGGGGATTGTCGCTGGTGACCACCACACGGTCCGCCCATCTTCGGGCGACATCTCCCATACGGGGTCGCTTCGAGCGGTCGCGGTCGCCGCCCGCGCCGAAAACGACAACCAGTTTGGCATCGGTGACGCTCCGGGCGGTTTCGAGAACTGCCGCCAAGCCGTCCGGCGTGTGGGCGTAATCGACGATCACGGTGAAATCCTGACCTTCATCAATGCTTTCGAAGCGCCCTGGCACCGGAGCGCTCTCGGACAAAGCTTGGGCGATGGCAGATTCCTCGTGGCCGAGGGCGAGGGCCGACTCGGCGGCAATCGCGGCGTTGGCAACGTTGAACGCTCCGCCCAGTGGCAGGTCGACAACGACGCCTCGCCACCGAAAAGTCGTGGAGACAGGTGTCGACTCGATCGTCTCGATGCTGCTCCGATCGATGACCACGGTGGGAAGTTCGCAACGACGAACCATTTCCTCGCCTGCTTGGGTTCTGCCATCAATCACCGCAAGTTCGGCCATCTCCGGCGTGAACAGTTTGGCTTTGGCGTCGAAGTACGCCTCGTATGTGAGGTGGTGGTCGAGGTGATCCGCGCCGAGATTGGTGAACGCCACCACCCGAAATCGAGTGCCGTCGACCCGGTGCAGATCGAGGGCATGTGAGGAGACTTCCATGGCTACTGCCGAATCTCCAGCGGCCAGCGCCGCGGCCAATTCACGCTGCAGTTCAGGACCTTCGGGAGTGGTTCTGGAGCCGGTAAGTGTGCCGATTTCGTGAACCGGACTTCCCAGACTGCGCAAGACTCCGGCGAGTAATCGAACGGTGGTCGTTTTCCCATTTGTGCCGGTGATGCCGATCACGTCGAGCCGCTTGCTGGGATGACCGTGGACCACCGCGGCAGCCGGACCGACGGCCTCACGCACAGATTCAACAATCACTTCGGGCACTCCCAACGACAGCGGTCGCTCCGTGAGTAGCGCCACGGCGCCGGCATTGATTGCCGACTCGGCATGAAGGTGGCCGTCGGTGACCGCACCGGGTATGCAGGCAAACAAAGTTGTGGGTGACACGCGCCTTGAGTCGTGTTCGACGTCGGTGACGGTCGAGACCGATCCCTTGGCATCGATGACCATCGCGCCCAGAGCGTTCTTGATCTCCCGAAGCGACGCAGTCACGGCGTGACTTCTGTTGCAGAAAGAACTATCGGCTGTGTTGCCGGCTCAGACCTGACCCGATTCTGGGCCGCACCCACCTCCCCCATTGGAGCGATCCTCAGTTGCCGCAGCGCGTATGAAACCACTTCGCTGAAAACAGGCGCCGAAACGGAGCCTCCGGCGTACGCACCAAGTTCGCGCTGGGGATCGTCGATAACGACCACCGCCGAAAGAGCCGGGCCGTCGTCATTGCTCACGATTCCGGCGAATGTGGCGACGTAGTGCCTACCGCCTCCGTCACACAGGTATCCGAGTCCGGGTGTGCACGGCTCCCACGCCGTCCCCGTCTTCCCGGCAACTCGGTAGCCGGGAATCGCCGCGCGGGTGCCCGTGCCATCGACGACCACCTGTTCCATCATCGACAGAACGGCATTCGCGGTCGTTTCCGAGACCACCTGCTTTCCTGCGGCGGTGTCGACATCGTCGATGACCACGACGGGATCCGGCTTGAACCCCTCGTTGGCAAACGAGTTGTAGGCGCTGATCAACTGCAACGGTGACATCGAAATGCCTTGCCCGATGGACACGTTGGACAGAGCGAGGGAGTTGATATCCAAGTCATTGAGGATTCCGCTTGCCTCGCCCTTGAAACCGAGTGCGGTTGGCCTACCGAATCCCATGTCAACAAGTGTGCTGTGCAATGTGTCGGTACCCACCTGCTCCCCGACGAGAATCGCCCCGATGTTCGACGACTTGGAGATGATGTCGGTGAGCGACATCATCTCCGGCTCGTGGAACCAGTGGTCCTGAAACTGCTTCCCAGCGGCCCCGTCGGCACGAACGATTGAATACGGGACCTCAATCAACTCCGAGGCCAGCGACGGGTTGGCCTCGATAAGGCTTGCCACGGTGATCGGCTTCATGACCGATCCGGGCTCGTAGGACCAGATGGCGGCCAAGTTCGTGGTCGTGCACTCGACCACGTCGGTCGTCGAGTCACGCCTCGCGTTGGCCATCGCAATGATCTCACCGGTGGTCGGATCGCTGATGATGATGACTCCGAGGTTGCCGGACACCTGTTCGACCGCATCAACCAGAAGCTTCTCAGCTTGAAATTGGATATTTCGGTCAACGGTCAGCGTGATGGTTTCTCCGGGTTGAGCGGCGTCGACCACCTGCGTGCCACCGGGAATCGTGTTTCGGCCGTTCGCACTCGCCTCGCTGAACACCTGGCCATTGACCCCAGTCAGTTGCTCATCGAATTGCTCCTCGAGCCCGCTGATTCCCTTGTGGTCAATATCGACTCTTCCCACCACACCAATACCCGAGCAGTCCCCGTTGGGATGCTCCCGACGTGGCTCGTCGATGGTTGAGATCCCCGGAATTCGGAGAGCATCAATACTGCGGCCAACATCGCTGTCAACTTGACGCTCCAGGTAGGCGAAGTAGCCATCACCATCCAGGCGACGGGCGAGAACGCTCGAATCGGTCGACAAGACCTCACTCAGGATCGAGACCGTGCTCGGGACACTCGCCGACGAAAAGAGTCTCGGTTCGGCGATAACCGTCGGGGCCGGCAGCGAGAGCGCCATGGGACGACCATGCCTGTCGAGAATCTCTCCTCGTGGGGCAGCGATCGGCCGCTCCACAATCCGCGTCCCCATTCCCGACGCGAAAGCGGGATCCGGCATTAGCTGCAAGTCGACCAGACGCCACATGAATCCGGCCAGAACCAACGTCGCCAATACGCAGACGGTGACGATCCTTCCCCTACCCACGTGTGGCCGGACTGCTCTGACTTTGCGTTTGTTCTTCGATCCGCCCTTGGCGGATCTCACCCGGTCACCCCGGCGAAAGGATCCGGGCGGGTCGGTGGCGTCAGCGCGCCGGGCGCGACGGGTGCGAGCATTTCGACATCGGTGGCCAGAGCGAGCCCAGCCCGCGCCGCAGCCTCTGCCAGGCCATCTGGCGAGTCGTGCCATGCCAGCGTGGCAAGCGCCTCATTTCGCTCAATCTCGAGCGTCGAAATCTGCGCATCGACCGAGTCGAGGGTCGCCTGCGTTTGAACCAGTACGGCGTGAAGCCCGGCGAGAAGCAACAGCACAACCAGGAGGATCGATACGACGATCGTGCTGAATGTGCTCACCGCTCGCACGCCCTCGTTGACGCGTACGAGTCTGAGCTGGGCGCGCTCCCGTGGCGAAGCCGGAGCGGTGCGAGGCCGAATGGCTGGAGTGACCGCAGCCACTACGCCACCATTCCCAGCTTCTCGACGGCCCGAAACCGGGCCGACTCCGAACGACGGTTTCCGGCAACCTCATCCGCGGACGGCCTTCGGGCACCTTTCCAGAGAAGGCGAACCGTGGCTTCGGTGCCCGGGGGCGGAGGCAGATCCGGTCGCGGAGGTGCCACATCTCCGGTGGCACGACGAAACGTGTGTTTGACTATCCGGTCCTCGCCGGAGTGGTACGACAGAACGGCACACCGCCCTGATGGAGCCAGAAGCCGAAGCGCCTGATCCAGCGAATCCTCAAGGATCGAAAGTTCCTCATTCACTTCGATTCTGAGAGCCTGGAATGACCTGCGAGCGGGATGGCCGCCTCGACGTCGAACCGCAGCCGGGACTGCCTCGCGAACCACTTCTGCGAGCTTGGTTGTGGAGTCGAAAGGACGGGCCGCGATGATCGCGGCAGCGATGCGCCGGGCATGTGGCTCATCGCCATGTCGGCGCAGTATGTCGACGAGGGAGCGTTCGTCGTAGCCGTTGACCACGTCGGCTGCAGTCTGGCCGGAGGTTCGGTCCATCCGCATGTCGAGGGGGCCGTCATTGCGGAAACTGAATCCGCGTTCGCCCAGGTCCAATTGGGGCGAGCTGACTCCGAGATCGAACAGGCAGCCCGAGACGTGCTGGTGACCAAGCGAACGCACGATCTCACCTATGGAGTCGAAACGGCTGTGGTGCAGGCTCACCCGGTTTTGGTAAGGAGCAAGCCTCGATCGTGCCGCGTCGAGGGCGGCTTCGTCGCGATCCACTCCGATTATCGAAATGTTGCGGTTGGCCTCCAGCAGGGCCTGGGAGTGGCCTGCTCCGCCGAGTGTGGCGTCGACGACCACTCCACTCGGAACCTGCGACAGGACTTCAACGACCTCTTTCAGCATCACCGGATCATGGGCAAACCGCGTCACGGATCCTGATTCGCTTTCGGGTTGAGGGGAGTTGCCGATCGTTGGCATCGTTGAACCACTGTGAGAATTTGCGAGTCTCCGGTCATCTGCAGTCTTCCGATCGGCGTCGCTCGTCGGGATTTCTCCCCCGATCGGGCTAATGGCAAGCGGGCGGAGTACGGGTCTTCCATTTGCTGATCGAAAGACTGCAGATGATCGGTATGAGTCGGTCTTCTCTGTGGTGGGTCCTTTCGTTTGGTTTGATCTCGGGTACTGACTGTGTGAGCGGTGATTTGTTGTCAGGCTCCTCCTATTCCGAAGCCTCGCTCGATGGCATTTGTCAACTTCTCGGACCGTGTCGACGCTCTGTTCTGCCAGCGCTCCCGGTCCCACACCTCGACTCGTTTGCCCGCTCCCACGACCACGACTTCTTTGGCCAACCCGGCTGCATCGAGGTGTTCCGGCCTGATTCGAATTCGGCCCTGCGAGTCGAGTTTCACCTCGGCAGCGCTGCTGGTGAACTCGCGATGGGCATCAAGATCAACGTTCCCGGGCCCAATGCGACTCTCGAGGCGCTCCGACATTTCTTCGAAGTCGGATCCAGGAAGAAGGGCCAAGCAAATGTCGAACGACGTTATGTAGGCACCGTCGGCGAGTTTCGATCGAAACGAGGGAGGCAGTATGAGGCGTCCCTGGCCATCGATTCTGTAGTCGTACCTTCCGACGAATATCGCCATCTCCACCCCTTTCCTTCTCGATCACGGATGACGCTCGAGCCACCCCGTCTCACGCAGGAATCTCCCGCTTCTCCCCTATCGGCTCCTATTTGCTCCATATTTACCCCAAATCTCCCATTTAGGCAATAGTTATCTCCACTTTGAGCGCGAGCGAACATGCGTTCGTTGGAATTGTCGCTACCAGTGACCAAGGGCGCGGCCGAACGCACCCCTGGCGGTCATAAGGGCAAGATCGCGCCTAGTCGGGCAGGTTGGTGAGCATCTCCCGGGCAAGCGCCGCGCCGTCGAACTCGAACGAAGCGACCAAATCTGTGACCTCAGCGAGGCACGCTCGTCGAATCTCCGGATCCATGGCCAACGATCCGACCAGTGTCTCGGGTCGCCAAACTCTGTGAATCAGGGTCTGAATTCTCGTCCAATCCCGACTTCGCCTTTGACTCAACCCCATGACCTTGCGTCCCGATGCAAGCACCTCGCCCGGGCCGACGCCAGCAAAGCAAACTGCTCGAGACCACGTGGTGTGCAACGAACGACCGTGGTGCACAGACGTTTTCTCGAAACCCGACGACTCGAGCGTGACCGCCCACAACTCGCCAACCCAATTGGCGGCCGCCACGATGTCGTCGTCCCACAAAGGATCACCGCGGGGTACGAGGAAATCCAGCCAAAGATGCTCACCGGGGACGATCAAGACAGCCCCGCCGCCACTGCGTCGCTTGGACACTGACAATCCTTCTTCGCGAGCTCGATCCATGTCGACCTCTTCCATGGACTGCGAGCTTCCCAATGCGATCGCCGGAGCCGTGGGCAACATGATCCTCACCGTTCGTGCAGCATTTACAGGATCGCTCAAACCATGAAGCTCGTCGACGGATCCTGATTCGGTGATGACCTGCCAGCCACGTTCGGTTCGCACATTCCTGGACACCGAGGGATTCGCCACAGCGTCAGAGCACACCGTGGCGACGGCGAGTTCGCTGATTCTCGGCCCGACACCATTGCAACCAGGTGATCAGATCGTGAGAGTCGACACTGTGATCGGCATCGCCGTACTGCGTTTCGATCCTGAAGTTCATCAGCGAACGGTCGGGCAGAGGCAAGAAGGGCCGCCGAGACCACCAACGCGACGGGATCAGCCGAACTGTCTCCACAGCTGCGGTCACCCACAACGAAGGCCGGCCAAGAACCGCCAACAGAGCCCTCATCCAGCCGGACCGCATCTCAGGAGACTCCCACGTCGATGCCGATGCCCCGAAACCCAACGGCGGCGGCTCCGATCAACGGGCCGTCGGCACCCAGTCCCGCAGGCAAAACTCGAGTGCCGCGTGAGTGGTCGAGTTGAGCCACGCGATCGACCTCGGCTTGTGCGGCAGCGAAGAAGGGCTCGCCGAATCCGAGAGCCACGGATCCGGCCACCACAGCAAGTGTGAGGTCGAGCAAGTTGGCCACCGACCCGATGGCGCGACCAACAAGAGTGCCGGCCCGTTCGATCTCGCGAGCGTCGGCGTCGGCAGCAGGCCGGCCCGTTCGAAACGCGATCGCGGTTCCCGAGGACTCGGCCTCGAGCACTCCCCGGACATGCGCAGGCAAATCGGTGCCTTCCGGCTCAACGACAATGTGACCAATGTGACCGGCGTTGCCATCCGATCCATCGAGGAGGCGGCCATCGAGAACGATCCCACCACCGACGCCAGTGGACACGACCATGGCTATGTAATTCTGGACCCCCTGGGCCGCCCCGCGCCAGCCTTCTCCAAGTGCGAGGGCCTTGGCATCGTTGTCGATGAAGGTGGTGAGCCCGGTGGTCTCTTCCAATCTCGACAACAAGGGAAATTCCCGCCAGACCCCAATGTTGAGTGGCGAAACCGTCTTGCCTCCGGCTTGCATGGGGCCACCGCATCCGACTCCGCACACTTCCACGCCTTCCAGATCGACCGCAGATGTCAACTCAATGAGCCGTTGGAAGAGTTCGTTCTGGTCGGCCGCACCGGTGGAGGCGGCTCGCCGACGTTGGCTCAGCTCCCCCGAGTCGTCAACTACGGCGACCTCAATTTTGGTGCCTCCAATATCAATCGCCAGAGCCCGGGACATGCATGGAAATCTACGCGCCGTGCCGAGCGTCGCGCTACCGCGTAAAGTTTGCCGAACCGATGCCGCCCGGAGGCCATGTGACCACCATCGACGAACACGTCCCCCACAACGGATCAGGAGACGAATCCTCTGAGATCTCAGCCACCGATCTCACTACTCACCTGGCCGCTGTTCAAAGCAATGTGGAGCAGGTGATTCAAGGCAAGCGCGATGTTGTCCATCTGTTGGTACTTGCTCTGGTGTGCGAAGGTCACGTTCTCATCGAGGACGTACCCGGCGTGGGAAAAACCACGCTGGCCAAGGCTCTTGCGCGCAGCGTAAACGGCCGTTTCGGACGTGTTCAGTTCACGCCGGATCTGCTGCCTTCCGATGTCACCGGCATGTCGGTGTGGAATCGAGCTACCAGCACCTTCGACTTCCGACCCGGCCCTGTGTTCGCCGACATTTTGCTGGCCGATGAGATCAATCGTGCCTCACCCAAGACCCAGTCCGCTCTGCTGGAAGCCATGGCGGAACGTCAGGTCACCACCGACGGTGCGACGCATCCACTCGGCTCGTCATTCATGGTGATCGCCACTCAAAACCCGATTGAACACGAGGGGACCTACCCACTCCCCGAGGCTCAGCTCGACCGGTTCTTGATGCGAATCGGGGTGGGATACCCGCAACGAGATTCGGAACGACTCATGCTTGCCACGCATGCGGGCACTGGCGATGGTGCTGAGGCGCTGCAGCCCGTCACGAGCGCCGAAACGATGGCAGCCGTGTCCGAGGCCATCACCAAGATTCATATCGCTCCCCCTCTCGCCGAATACCTCCTCGACCTGGCCGACGCAACACGCAGACATCGGTCGCTGGCTCTTGGCCTCTCACCCCGTGGTCTGCTCGATCTCCAACGCGCCGCGCGTGCCCAGGCCGCATCGCAGGGTCGTGCCTTCGTGATCCCTGACGATGTGAAGGCTCTCGCTCCGTTCGTGATCCCCCACCGCTTGATCGTGTCACCTGAAGGCACCCTGCGGGGGATACGTCCAAGTGACGTGTTGGCCGAGATCCTCGACGGAGTTCCCGTTCCCCGACCAGAAGCCCGCTGACATGCCAACCCTGGCAGGACGAGTCATTTTCCTCGGAGGCCTGTTCGTCGCTGTTTCAGGTCGCTTGTTCGGGCCACTGGAGTTCATCGTCATTGGATCAGTCGCCGTCGTGGCGGTGGCGATTGCCGTTCTCATCAGACGGGTCCGACAATCCACACTGAGCATTTCGCGACAACTTTCGAGTTCGCGTGTTGAAGCCGGCCAACCAATTCGCGTCGACTTGCACTTCAACAACATCGGCGCATATTCCACCTCCCTGCTCCGCGTGAACGACTCGATCAGCAACACTCGCGGCGTTCGTCTCTCGCTGGCCCCTATCGCCGCCGGCACAACCACCGTCGCCGCCTATCGACTGCCGACCACCCGACGCGGCGTCATCCAACTGGGCCCCATTGCCGTCGACGACGTCGATGCCGCAGGGTTGGCGAAGCGCGGGCAGGTGTACGAAAGCAAGGCAACCCTTCTGGTGCATCCCCATATCGAGCCAGTTCCGGAGGTCCGAATTCTCAGCGGCCACGACCCGATGATGGGCGACCAGCAAAGGCAAGCACTCGGCATCACCGACGAGGAATTCGATGGATTGCGTGAGTACCAACCCGGTGACGATCTCCGAAAGGTCCACTGGGCCTCGTCGGCGCGTCACGATGAGTTGCTGGTGCGACAGTTCCAGCCGCCCCGGCACGGCCGTGTGACTTTGGTGATCGACACGCGACCGCCTGGCGATGTCGACGAGGTGCTCGACATCACCACATCAATCGCCGCTTCCATCGCTTCGTCAGTGCTGAGCGCAGGAGATTCGGTGCGGATCCAGACCACGGAGGGGCGCTCCACCGAAGTGTTGAGTGGCGCACACAATCTTCTCGCGGCATTGGAGTTTCTGGCGCTTCTCGACTCCGGGGCGGCCGAGATTCACCAATCAATTCCGGCACTGGGCGGCCGGGTGGTCGTCATAAGCCCCGACACACAACTCGTGGAGAATTCCGAGCGCCGCGAGGGGCTCGCACGGAGGCTCAACTCATCGGCACTCATCACCATCGACCACGACGAGTGGGGTCGGTCGGGGAAGGCCATCGTCGGCGGTCAGGGATGGAGCCACCTCACCGGTCCGGGACAGATTGCTCAGGCTTGGGTGGATCTTTGGAGCAGAAGGCCGGTCTCGGCATGACGCCACAAAGAATCTCCGGCATCGCGGCCGAGATATCCCTCACTGCACTGTCGATCGCGGCCATCGTGAGCCTCGAGCGGCTGTTCGTCGACACCTCGTTTGTGGGACGAGTTGTGATTCTCATAATCGGTTCACACTTGGTGAGTGCCGCCACACGTCACTTCGGGCTCGGGACCCCCAGCTCGGTACTGGTGGGCACCGTCACGTTCATCGCGGCATTCACCGCAGTGCTCTACCCCGAAACCTCGCGTTTGTTCATCCCCACCAGCCAGACGCTCGACGCCCTCGGGACCGATCTCTCCGACGCCTGGGCGATTTACACCGATCAATCCGCTCCAGTCGTGGCCGCTCCGGGATTCGTGGCGGTGCTGGGGGCGGCGGGTTGGTGGTTCGCCCAATTGGCCGACTGGGCCGCGTTCAGGCTCAAGTCGCCCGTGGAGTCACTGATACCGGCGGCATCATTGTTCGTCTTCGGCGCTCTGATGGGCGTGAACAAACACGAGATTATCCACGGCGCCACATTTGCCGCTGCTGCCGCAGCGGTGTTGCTGTCTCTGAGAGCTGAGCGTCAAACGCGTGAAGAATCGTGGGCCGCAGGGGGTTCGCGCCGCGGGATTTCTGCCACGTTCAGGGTCGGGGGTGCTGTGGCAGCCATCGCCGTGTTGGGCGGTGTTGTGGCCGGGCCGCTCGTTCCGGGATCGAGCGACGGAGCGATCGTGGATTTTCGAGAGATCACCGGAGGGTCGCAGTCGAGGACGGTCGTCAGCCCACTGGTTGAGATATCCACGTCGCTCGTCGAACAATCCAATTTCGAGATTTTCTCGGTCGCAGTCGACGAAGCCGACCGCGATTACTGGCGCTTGATGGCGCTCAACACCTTCGACGGAAACATCTGGCGTCGGTCTTCGAAGTTCGACGACGTGCGTGGCCCGGTCGGCTCCGATGTAGACCCGTCGGTGCATCGCAAGACCGTCACCCAGACCATCACAACCCGTCGGCTCGGCAACATATACCTGCCTGCCGCCTATGAAGTCTCCCAAGTCACCGACTCCGGTGGAGTCCGGCTCGAATACGAAAAAGCCACCGGCGCACTCGTCGTCAAGGAAGAGGACCAGCGCAAGGCCGAAGCGGGGTTCGTCTACACGATCGAATCAGCGGTTCCCGATTTCGACCCGGCGAGCCTCCCTGCCGACTCGACAACCGGACTCGATCCCGATTTCGTCGCGGAGAACACTGCACTGCCACCGGCGTGTGGCGAAAACGAGTCGGCCGCCACCGACCATTGCTGGCCTACTTCGGTAAACGACCTCGCACGCCGCATCACCGAAGGCGCCACCACCGATCACCAGCGAGCCCTGCTGCTTCAGAACTACTTCCTCGACCCCAACCGCTTCACCTACGATCTCGACGTGGCGCTCCACGAGAACGTCGCTGATGTTGAGGACTTTCTTTTCAAGGTGCAGCGCGGCTACTGCGAGCAGTTCTCATCCACATTTGCCGCCATGGCTCGTTCGCTCGGTATCCCGGCACGCATTGCGGTTGGGTTCACGTGGGGTGACTGGAACGAAGCTCGTGGTGAGTATGTGGTGAGCGGGCGGCACGCCCATGCTTGGCCGGAGATCTACTTCGCCGGAGCCGGGTGGGTTGCATTTGATCCGACGCCCGGCCGGGCACGCCCGGCCGACTCCGACGTCACAGGGCTGCAAGAAGCTCAGTTCGGTCACAACGACGGCACCAATCGTCAGACCTCCACTTCCGCCGGTCCGGCTCCCACCACCACTCGGGCCGGTTCAATCGCCAACGGCGACGGGGCCAGCGATGGCAGTGGTCTCTCGGCGTTGCGGGATCCGACCCAAACGGACACAGTGTCCGGGACGACCTCCGAGACGGGCAGCGGCGGATCTCGCTCGCCGGTTCCCCTGATGGTGATTGCCGCCATCCTGTTGGCAATTCTTGCGGTGCCGATCGAAAGAAACGTCCGGCGGCGCGTTGCCGCCGGACGAGTGGCCGATGATTCAGCGGCACGAGGCGAGTGGGCGTTCGACCGGTCTGTGCTCTCACTTGGCCTTCTCGGCATCGAATACCACCCGCACGAGACTCCCAACGAGTTCGAGATTCGAATCGGTCGTGAATGGCCACAGAGGGTTCCTGGTGTCCATGAACTAGTGAGGGCGATCACTGTGCTGCGCTACGGACAACCGACAGATCCCGCCACCATCGCCAATGACGCCGCCGACGCCGCCGAGAAGATCTCGAGCTATTGCCGTTCCACCGTTGGCAACCAGAAACTGGTGCTCCACTTTCTCGACCCCCGCAGGGTCGGGATCATGAGCTGAGATTACGATTCGGGTGGGCGTTCCGGCCGGTTGAACCGATCCCGCATCTTGGCTCCGGCCCCGCCCATGGCGTTCTTGATCGACCCGCCTCGCATCGAGTGCGTCATCTGATCGAGGCCTGCCTTGCCCAGTCGACGGGCGTTGCGTTCGAATATCAACACGCTCGCCAACATGAGAAGGAATCCGCCAAACGAAACGATGTAGCTGACCGACAGCAACGCCACCATCAACACCACGCCGGCGATGAAACCGAGCGTGGCCCACTTCATGTTGCGAAACGCGTGGGTGTAGACGGTGGTCTTGGATACGTCGTGTACGAGCTTTGGATCAGACTCATAGAGATGCTGCTCGATCTCAGTGAGGATTCGCTGCTCGTCCTCGGACAGGGGCACCTTGGTTCCTCTCGCCGGTCTTCCCTTGCTGAAACAGTGTCGCACAACAGGAACCGCCTAACAACGCGCGGTCTTCCCGAGACGGGCGTGAATCGCCATTTCTGTTGGGCTGATCACTATTTCGAATTGTTGTCTGCAGTTGGTCCCCATGCCGCGTCGCCGACTTTCTTGTTGGCGATTCGCCCCGATCGCGAGAGCGTCGAAGCGCGCCCAATGGCGTCACCGCCAAATTTCCCGCGTATCTCGTCGACGACCGGATCGGTGGTGTCTCTCGTCGAATTGTCGAGATCATCGAGGCTGAGCTGGCGAACCTTCGAGCTGGCAAGTTGGCTGACGCTGACCCCCAGCAGTCGCACCCCGGGGCTCACGTCGATGCTCTCGAGCATTGTCGCGGCCGCGTCGGTGATCGCTCCGGTGCCGTCGATCGGTTGTGGAACTGTTGATGATCTCGTGATGGTGGTGAAGTCGCCAAACCTGATCTTGATGCTCACCGTTCGTCCCATTTGACCACTCGTTCTCAATCGCGCCGCCACTGCGTCGCTCATTCTGACCAGTTGCTGTCTGAGGCTTTCCAAATCGAGGAGGTCGCGAGCAAAAGTTTCTTCGTGACCAATCGATTTCATTTCCCTACCGACGACAACCGGCCGTGTGTCAATGCCGTTGGCCAGCAGATGCAGGTGCCGTCCCTGCGCCGAGCCAAGTGCCGCCACGATGTTCGACTCACGCTGGTCGGCAAGATCACCCACCGTCTCGATGCCCATTCGAGACAACTTGGCCCCGGTTGCCGGACCCACACCCCAAAGTCGTCGAACCGGCAGCGGCCTCAAGAACTCGAGTTCGTCTCCGGCCGGGACCACGAATACTCCGCGACCGAACTCTGGACCACTCGCGGTAGGGCGTGGCTTGGCACCGTCAGTAGCCAGCTTCGCCAGAAACTTGTTGGAGGCCACACCAACCGAGGATGTGAGTGATTCTTCGTCGAGGATTCTTTGGCGAATCGCCACGGCTACATCCTCAGGCTTGCTCACTCCGTGCAAGGCTCCACGAACATCGAGAAAGGCCTCATCGAGAGACAGCGGTTCTATCAGAGGCGTGAAGTCGGCCATGATCGCCATGATTCGCGACGAGACCTCGCTGTAATGCGCGTGGTCGCCGTCTATGAACACCACATCTGGACACAATCGTCGAGCACGGCTCGATGGCATCGCGGAATGAATTCCAAACGATCGTGCCGCGTAGCTAGCTGCTGCCACCACCCCGCGGTCACCTGTGCCGCCCACCACCACCGGCAGACCCTGAAGTTCTGGACGACGTCGGATCTCGACTGAAGCAAAGAACGCGTCCATGTCGACGTGCAGAAATCCGAGAGTTCCGTCCGGTGGTGCGCCCTCTGTCAGTTCCTCGCTCACGTGACCCGACGCTCGGCTCGCATCGTCGCCGGATTCGTACCGTGGGCCGAATAGGCGAAGTGGCATGTGTCGTCCCAGGGCGCAACGATCCAACTACCCAATGGTTCAGACACCCAAAGTGGGCTTCCCTTCAACCGCCGAAGGGCCGTGGAGCCGGACATGAACTCGGCAGCAGTGACGATGCCGTCGGGATCTTCGAGGGCTATTGAACCCTCGAATGACTTGGCGGCATGGACCTCTACGTCCAGATGCATTTCCAGCTCAACGAAGTCGACCTCGACCGTCCAAGCCAATGTGCCCCATTCGTCGACATGAAGGCCGGTCTCCTCCGCGACCTCTCGGGTGAGCGCGCCCACAGAAGTCTCACCCTCATCGATCACGCCGCCCGGGGTTGACCAATCGATCGAGCCACCACGACGCTTGTTGGCGACAAGCAGTAGCCCGCGCTCGTCTGTCAACAATCCGCTGGCAACACTCCAGTAGCGCACCGTGTCAGCATGCCAGCCGAGAGGCTCGGCCGGAAACAGATCGTGACTTCAGCCGCCGGTGCCGGCGTCCGGATTGACTTCGACCGCTCCCCCGTTACCTATATCTGTGGTGACCTGCGCCGCCGGATTTTCGACCACTGCCGCACCTGCCCCGATGTCGGTGGTGACCTGCGTTGCCGGAGATTTGGTGTCGACAGGAGTTGTGTCACCGGTGGTTTGAGAAACAAGCACCAGCACACCAACGGCCGTCGCCGCCACAACGACACCTGCCAACGGGACAAGTAGCCGACGCCGGAGCCGGCGTTGGTCGGTGAGCACAACGTCTCGCTGGAGCATGAGCTGCTCAAGGCGTGATTCGACTGTGGCCGGTTCGAGCGACAACGCTGTCGACAACACATCGAGATCGAGATCGCGGAGATGTAGCGGCGTACCGAGTGGAAGATCGCGAAGCCGATACACCAAAGCGAGATACCTGGTGAGCACCGCATCGGCGTTGGCGCTCGGTCCGACGGTTATGTCGGCCTGATCAACAGCAATTCGGCCGTGGTCGAGATCGATAATGAGCTGCGAACGTTCGGGAACCAGCTCGGCGTTCTCGATCCCGTAGAGGGAGAGAATCTCAGCCAACTGCTGGTCGTCGAGTTGTTGTCGGCCTTGCTCTATGTCTTCCAGCTCGACCACACCGAAATTGCTGATCAATGCCAACTTCTCGAGTTCGATCCCACTGGACGTCCGCGCGTGCCGCAGCAGTGATCCGAACCGACGTGGCGGCACGAGTGTGGTCGGGTTGGCATCCATCGGTGTTTCCATCGGCCGTCAGCGTCGTTTCCTGAGTAGGCGATCTCGGATACCCCACCATGTCACGAGAAACATCGCCTCGAAAACGATCCTGCTCGACATTTTGGATGTGCCCCGAGCGCGGTCGACAAATGATATTGGCACCTCCGCTACGCGCCCTCCAGCTCCCAACACCCGATATGCCATCTCGATCTGAAACCCGTACCCGTCGGCCTTCACCGTATGGAAGTCGACTTTGGCCAACAGGTCTGAGCGGTAGGCCCGATAGCCGCTGGTCGAATCGAGCACGTCGATACCGAGCACCCAGGACGCGTACCGATTGCCCCACCTCGACAGTGCGCGACGATGCCACGTCCAGTCAGGGATCGAACCTCCCTCCACATAGCGGCTGCCTATCACCAGGTCGGCGCCTGCTGCTATTCCCTCTATCAGGCTCGGAAGAACGGACGGATCGTGGGACAGATCGGAATCCATCTCGATCAGCACATCGAATCCGTCGGCGAGGCCACGTCGAAAACCGTCGCGGTACGCCGACCCCAATCCGGATTTCCCAGGCCTGCGCATCACTTCAACCACTCCGAATTGCGCGCCGGCCTCCTCCGCAATCTCAGCTGTGTGATCCGGACTGGAGTCATCGACGACAAGAATCGACGCCGACGGGACCGCCTCATGTGCGCGGCGAATCACCTCGGCGATATTGGCTGACTCCTGATATGTCGGTAGGACGATCAAGGCTCGCACGGAACGGCACTTTAGGCCCGACGTGTCGACATGATGGCCACCCGGTGATGGGTAGGATCTCGTCGATGTCCACCGAACATGCGCATTCAGGCACCAACACGGCCGTCCCACCCGTGGTGGCCCGCGCACTGGCCATGGTCGCCATCGTCATCGGTGGGCTCTGCGGCGGCCTGATCGGTTACTCGGTGACTGATCTCCAATGCGATGATGGATGCTCCACCCTCGCCGGAACGGTTGGGCTGGCGAGCGCGGTCGGCACGGCTGCCGGAGTCGCGATCGTCGCTGTCCTCACGCTACGGGCCATGGCCGAATGGGACGCGCGTCAAGACCGCCGGCGAGCGCACGGAGACGACGAATGAGCGCGGCACTCAACTCTGCATTACTTGAGGTTGCCGATGCCGCCGTCGACCTCGTGACCGATCGGGTCGCCAAGTCCAGCGCCGACCCGGATCTAGCCATCGATACCAAATCCAGCCGCACAGACATGGTCACAGACATGGACCGCTGGGTCGAACACACCCTTGTCCAGAGCATTTCCGCGGCCCGCCCCGGCGACGGCTTCCTGGGCGAGGAGGGCACGTCAAGTGCGTCCACAACCGGGGTCACCTGGATAATCGATCCGATCGATGGCACAACAAACTTCGTCTATGACATCCCCGGCTACTCGATATCGGTGGCAGCATCCATCGATGGTTCAGTGGTCGCGGGGATCGTTCACGATCCGGTGCGATCGGAAAGATTTCGCGCCACTCTCTCAGGTGGGGCCACTCGCAACGATGAAGCCATCCGAGTCAGCACGCCTCTGAATCTGGCCACCTCGCTGGTCGCCACCGGTTTCTCCTACCAAAGCGAACGCCGTCGTGCCCAAGCAAAAGTCCTTGAACACGTACTCCCCGCGGTTCGTGACATTCGCCGATTTGGTGGAGCCGCACTCGATTTGTGCTCTTTGGCATGCGGCCGAGTCGACGCATACTACGAGCGAGGCTTGCAACCTTGGGACCTTGCAGCAGGGGCATTGATCGCAACGGAGGCAGGCGCAACTGTCGACGTCCATGACGCCGACGATGGTGCTCTGATTGGTGCCAGCCCGTCGATATTTTCGGACTTTTCCGAACTCATCAGCGAGTCGGGAGCTCACCTCGCCTGATTTATTCCGCCCCTTGGCGCCCGATGTGGCGAGAAATCTGGCACCATCGGGGATGTGGGAACGCGAATCCTGACGGTTGAGGACGACGAGCGAATTCGTACGTCGGTCAAACTTGCTCTTGAGGACGAAGGCTGGGAGGTGGAGGAGGCCGAATCCGGAGAGGACGCGCTCAACGCATTCACCCGTGAACCGGCCGATGTCGTGCTCATCGACATCATGCTTCCGGGCATCGATGGTTTCGACGTGTGCCGCGCGATTCGGCGCGTCAGCGACGTGCCAATTGTGATGGTCACCGCTCGAATCGACACCCACGATGTTGTTGCCGGCTTGGAGGCTGGGGCCGACGACTACCTCACAAAGCCATTCGCACCGAAAGAATTGTCGGCTCGAATTCGCGCCTTGTTGCGTCGAGTTCGCTCCACCGATGCCGGCAGTCGTCACATGATTTTCGGAGATCTCGAGATCATTCCGGATGAAGGCGTGGTCCGCTTGGCCAGCACCGAGATCCACCTGACAAAGACGGAGTTCCGACTGTTGGTCGAATTGGCTTCCAATCCCGGTCGGGTGTTCAGTCGCGAGGTACTGCTCGAGAAAGTTTGGGGATACGGCTATTTCGGAGACGGACGATTGGTGGATGTCCACATTCGCCGTCTTCGAACCAAGATCGAGGCAGATGCAGCCAATCCGCGTCACGTCGTCACCGTGCGAGGCCTGGGCTACAAGTTGCAGGCCTGAGCCGGAGATTCCGACGGCATGAAGCTGAGCCCTCGCATGGAGAGGTTGGGACTGCGTTCACGCCTGACGCTCTTTTTCGCTTTCGGAGGCCTACTACTTTCGATGACGATCGCGCTTTCAACACTCACGCTTACACGACAAAATCTTCTGGAGACTCGTGAGGAGACAGCATTTCGGGTAGTGACATCCAACGGGATTCGGGTGCAGGCTCGCCTCACCCCGGAAATCGATGCTGAGGGACTCGGCGCCATCATCGACTCCTTGAGCACGAGCAAGGGGGCATACCCGCTGCTGCGACTCGGTGAGTTGTGGACCGCCTCCGACACGCAGGTGTTCAACAGCGAGAACGTTCCCGAAACGCTTCTCGCCCTCGTCGACCGCGGCGAGGCCGGCACGATTCGCACCAACCTTGACGGAAGGCCCGCGGTGATCACCGGTCTTCCGTTGCCGAACCGTGATGCCACGTACTTCGAGGCGATCTTTCTTGAAGATGTCGAGGCCACCCTAAATGCGCTGGGTCTCATCGTGTTGGGCGTGGCCGCAGTGTCCACTGTGTTGGCTGCATCAGCCGGATGGTGGGCCTCGCGCCGAACGCTCACCCCGTTGGCGAAAGTGAGGGCCGCGGCCGAATCACTTGCCGCAGGTGAACTCGACACGCGCTTGGATCCACCCGCCGACACCGACTTGGCATCACTCGCTGCGTCGTTCAACGAGATGGCAAGAGCACTCGAGGACAGGATCGAGCGCGATTCCCGATTCGCCTCCGAGGTGAGCCATGAGCTCCGCAGCCCACTCATGACGCTGAACGCATCGGTTGAGGTTCTCAACAACGGCCGAGAGAAGTTCGATGATCGCAGCCGCACGGCGCTCGATCTTCTCACCGACGACGTCAAGCGGTTCACACATCTGGTCGAGGACCTGCTGGAGATCAGTCGATACGACGTTGGCTCGGCTTCATTGCAAGCAGAGGAACTCGATATTTCCGAGTTCATTCAGCAGGCGGTGTCCCACTCCACCCGACCCGATGCCGAGGTCAAATCCACGCTCGCCGCGCAATCCACCGTCGTTGTGGCCGACAAACGACGACTTGCCCAAGTGATTGCCAATCTCATCGACAACGCCGCCAAGTACGGCGGAGGTTCGATCGTCATCTCGATCGGCCGTCGTGGCGACGAAGTCACGATTGCAGTTCAAGACGACGGGCCGGGTGTGCCGGCGGCCGAACGATCTGTGATATTCGACAGGTTCTCGCGCGGTAGCTCTGGTGGTCGGCGCGGGCAGGACACGGGGTCGGGTCTCGGACTGTCGCTGGTGGCCGAACACGTCGGGCTCCATGGGGGCAGGGTGTGGGTGGAAGGTCGTAAGGATGGCCGCAGCGGAGCGAGATTCGTCGTGGTGTTGCCGCTCGGGGAGCTCGAGGAATCATGACCGGACCACTGCGTGGATTGGGGATTCTGGCCATCGCTGCGGTGTTGGCCACGGGTTGCTCGGTGCCGAGCGACGATGCAGCCACCGTGATCGCTTCGTCAGATTTGCCAGAGAGCCTGCGGGCCGACTTCACCACTACAACCACCACGCTGCAGGCCCCAATCTCAACGACCGCTCCGGTCTATCTGCTCACCCGACAGGCCGAAACAACACGAGCCACTGTGGTGGAAGTGATGCGTGAGGTCCCGCTCAATCCCACGATCACCGATGTCATGAGCCGCCTCTTCGGCGAAGGTGCAGTCACCTCTGAAGAAGAGGCGGCCAATTACATAACCACACTCTCGGAGTTCGAGCTGCTCAGCGCCACGAGAGCCGGAGACCTCGCGGTGATCGACATCGTCAATCTCACACCGGAGGGATTGCCGAGCGATCAGCCATACGAGGGTGATCTCATTGAGGTGGCTGCCCAGGTTGTGTGGACGGCCACCGCCATCGATGGCGTAAATCGGGTGCAGATTCTCATCAATGGGCAACAGGTCACCATTCCCACCAACAACAGCGACACCGAGGTTGGGGCGCCGGTGACCCGATCCGACTACGAACGATTCGATCCGGAGTTTGTCCCGCCAAGTACCTCCACCACCACGACGACCATCGCCACCAGTTCGTCGACCACTGACCCCGGCACGCCCAATCCCCCGACAACGTCCAGCACCGCTCCTTGACCACCACCGGCGTCACGGGCCGGGCGATCGTTGCGATTACGCCGTGAAGGTCTTGACCAGGTCGAGCAGAGCTGGAGGAACCGGCTTCAACTCGGTGATGCACTCCTCAAACGGTTTTCGCACCACGCTGCCGCCGCTCAGAGCCACCATCTTGCCAAAATCGCCTTCATGAACGGCGTTCATGGCTTCGACTCCGAACCAGCTGGAGAGCAACCGATCGAACGCTGAGGGAGTACCGCCTCGCTGCACATAGCCAAGGATGGTGACCCGCGTTTCGTATCCAGTGCGCGCTTCAATCTCGGAGGCGACGACATTCGCAATGCCTCCGAGACGTTGATGGCCGTATTCGTCGACTCCTGGCTGGGAAAGCGAGAGCGTTCCTTCCACCGGACGGGCACCCTCGGCTACCACAACAATCGACGCATACGGGCCTTTGGCGTGGCGACGACGCAAAGATTCACAGACTTCCTCTATGTCGAAAGGCTCCTCGGGCACGAGAATCACTGTGGCGCCACCGGCGATTCCTGCCCAGGTGGCAATATGACCCACGTGGCGGCCCATCACCTCGGCCACCATCACGCGATCGTGTGATTCAGCGGTGCTGTGCAGCCGATCGATCGCCTCGGTGGCAATTTGGACCGCGGTGTCGAATCCAAAAGTCATGTCCGTTCCGCCGACGTCGTTGTCGATGGTTTTTGGCACACCCACCACAGGTATTCCGTCGGCGTTCAGACGGGCCGCAGCAGAAAGGCTCCCCTCTCCACCAATTGCGATGAGAGCCTCAACCCCATGGCGGGACATGGTCGCCTTCGCTCGCTCCACACCATCGTCGTACATGTAGGGCTGCATTCGGGATGTGCCGATGATCGTGCCGCCGCGAGGCAGGATCCCGCGACAGGCGGCCACATCGAGCTTCATCGTTTTGTCTTCAACCAAGCCGCTGTACCCGTCGATGAAGCCGATCACCTCATCGCCGAGTCCACGCTCGGCGCGACGTACGACGGCGCGAATCACTGCGTTGAGTCCGGGGCAATCGCCCCCACCAGTAAGCACTCCGACGCGCATCAATCCCCCGAATAGGCCGACTCGATCTGAACCCCAAAGGCTAGGCCCGAACGCGTCGGTCTCTCCGGGTATCGTCGTAACACCATGGGAATTGTGATCTCAATAGACGCAGGCACAACCGGGGTTCGCTCGTTCGCAGTCGACGAGGACGGACAACCGGTCGGATTCGCATACGAGGAGTTCAAGCAGCACTTTCCCCGTCCGGGTTGGGTGGAACACGACGCCGGCGAAATCTGGCAGGCGGTGGTGTCGACTCTCGACAAACTCACATCCACATTGCACTCGCCAATTGCCGCCATCGGCATCACCGATCAGCGGGAGACTGTTGTCGTCTGGGACAAGCGAACGGGAAAACCGCTGCACCATGCCATCGTCTGGCAGGATCGACGAACCGCGTCACGATGCGAGGAGCTCACTGAGGCCGGTCGACTCGACCTGGTGAGGAACAGAACCGGTCTGGTTCTCGATCCCTATTTCTCGGGCACCAAACTCGAGTGGCTGCTCACCGAAGGCGGTGTCCGACCAGATGAGAATCTGGCATTCGGGACGGTCGATTCATGGCTCATCTGGAATCTCACGGGCGGGGCGCACCTCACCGACACCACCAATGCCAGTCGCACCATGCTTTTCGACATCCATTCGCTTCAGTGGGATTTGGAACTTTGCGAAATGCTTGGCGTGCCGGTGTCATGCCTTCCGGAGGTCAGGCCATCGTCGGGCAGATTCGGCGTCACCACCGCCGACGTCCCAACTGGAGCGGGAATCCCAGTGAGCGGCGTTGCCGGCGACCAGCAGGCTGCGTTGTTCGGCCAGGCATGTTTCACAGCCGGCCAGGCAAAGAACACGTACGGCACCGGCTCATTCGTCCTGATGAATGTTGGCGACGAGTGTCCCGCTCCGGTGGATGGGCTTCTGACCACCGTCGCGTGGACCCTTGGCGGGCAGAACCCCGCCACCACCTACGCCTACGAAGGCGCGATATTTGCCACCGGAGCAGCCATCCAGTGGCTACGCGACGGCCTTGGAATCATCAGCGACGCCTCGGAAACCGGCCCGTTGGCCGAGTCGGTTGCCGACACCGGCGGCGTAGTTTTCGTTCCCGCTCTCGCCGGTCTCGGCAGTCCGTATTGGGATGCGAGAGCGCGAGGCACAATTGTGGGCCTCACCAGAGGGAGCGGTCGGGCCGAGATTGCCCGCGCCACCGTTGAAGCGATGGCCTACCAGAGCCGTGACGTAGTGGATGCAATGACCGCTGCGAGTGGCACCCCGATTACCGACCTTCGCGTGGACGGCGGCGCATCGGTCATGGATCTGCTGCTGCAGCTCCAAGCCGATCAGATCGGCGTCCCGGTGATCCGGTCCACGATTCAGGAGACCACCGCCATGGGATCGGCCTATCTCGCCGGCCTGGCCGAGGGGGTGTGGGGAGGCGTCAGCGAACTGGCCGACAAGTGGCGTTCCGACCAAACCTTCCAGCCCAACCCCGACCACACAGATTCAAACGCGATGTACGACCTGTGGAAGCGGGCAGTACAGCGCTCTCTCGCATGGGACCAGTCGATCTGACCGGTCCGCTTGGATGCGCCAAGCGCAACGCCTCACGGAAGCAGGTTCAGTGAACCACGCAGATTTCGAACTGCCTGGTTGATTCTCTGCTCGTTCTCGATGAGGGCGAATCTCACATATCCCTCGCCACCGGGACCGAACCCGACGCCCGGAGAGGTTGCCACGTCGGCCTCCTTCACCAACATCGACGCGAACTCCACCGATCCCATGTGCGAGTACTGCTCGGGGATCGGTACCCACGCAAACATGGTGCCTCGTGGAGGCTCCATCTCCCAGCCGATCCGAGCGAGACCGTCACAAAGCGTGTCACGTCGGCTCTGATACACCTCACCAACTTCGGAGGGGTAGTCAACAGCCTCGTTGAGCGTGACGGTGGCGGCGATTTGAATCGGCTGGAATGTTCCGTAGTCGAGATACGACTTCAATTTGGCAAGCGCCGCAACGATCTCAGCGTTTCCGACCATGTAAGCGATACGCCACCCCGCCATGGAGAAACTCTTGGTCATGGAGTAGAGCTCCACCGCCACTTCCTTGGCTCCCTCGGCCTCCAGGATCGAGGGAGGGCGGAAGCCGTCGAACCCCAACTCGGCGTAGGCAAAGTCATGGACGAGAATGATTTCGCGCTCGCGAGCGAAGTCGACGACTCGCTGCATGAAGTCCAAATCGACGCATGTCGTGGTGGGATTGTGGGGAAATGACAGCACTATCACGCGTGGACGCGGCCACGAATATTCGAATCTCTCGGTGAGGGTGTCGAAGAAATCGTCCTGGTCATTTGTGAGCGGCATTTCTCTCACGTTTGCGCCGGCGAACAACGGCGCAAAGAGGTGGATCGGATACGACGGCGAGGGCACCAACACCGCATCACCTGCCTGAAGCAGCACCCACATGAGGTGGCTGAATCCCTCCTTGGCTCCGATGGTCTGGATCACCTCGGTATCCGGGTCGATGTCGACCCCAAATCGACGCTGGTAGAGACCTGAGACCGCCTCCCGAAGCTTGGGAATGCCCCGGCTGGCCGAGTAGCGATGATTACGGGGGTTGTTGGCCGCTTCGCACAGCTTCGACACGGCAATATCGGGCGATGGCAGGTCGGGGTTTCCGAAGCCGAGATCGATCACATCATGGCCTGCTCGACGCGCCTCGACCTTCAACGAGTCGATGATGGTGAACACGTATGGGGGTAGGCCATTGATACGTCGGAATTCCATGGCCTCACGCTACAGGGGCCACAGGGCACGGATCTCGAAATCCTGACTCAAGCGCCGGCGCCCCGTCTGATCACGCCGGCGCAATCAGGCCCCAGAGAATTCGCCCAGTGGATCGTCGACTCAGCATCCGTCACCATGATCACTTGCGCACTGTCGGCCAAGTCCAAAATGGCGTCACGGCTCGCTTCGGAGCCCTCGCTGTCGATTACCACTATCGGGAGCGGCCCGGCCTCTCCCCTTATCACTGGGTCGTCGAGTTGGTCGACGATCTGATCGTGTTCCTCAGCCAATGACAGCCTGGTCGCCCTGACAACGTGCAATTCGATGCGAGCATCAACCAGCGCACACATCGCGTCGGCCGACCGACGCATCTCGACCTCCGCATCGCGTACGTTCCGACGCTGCCGCTCGAGGCGATCCACCCTCGATGCGTCTCCCAACGCCTCGAGGGCTTCCATCTCGCTAATGCACCGTCGTCGATCGTGCGCGAGTCTCATCCTGGCCCCATCGGCATCGCGCAGCACCGCGAGCCAAGACTCTCCCAACACGACCAGGGCTTCGATCGATTCGAGTTGACCGTGAGTCGGACTACCACATTTGTCCAACTCATTGATGAGATTCTCGCCGGTCTCAGCAGGAGAAAGCGTCGACGAGAACGCATCGATTCTCACTTCGTCCAGGTCCCGGCGGAGCCGACCAATATCCGTGGTTGAACCGGGGCTGCGACCCAGGAGGCGCTGAGCAGCGTTGATGAGTTCGCCCAGTGCCACGTCGATCATCGCGAAGGAGGAATCTGAATCCATCCGCATCGCGATTTCGTCCAACTCACTCGTGGCTCGTTCGACCTCGACGACTGAGCGTTCGTAGGTCCTCAGACAATCTGGTGTTATCTGAACTTCGCCATTTCCCATTCGGTACTGAGACCAAGTGTCGTAGCCGATCGTCTCCAGAAGGGAGTCAAGTTCCGCTTGCAATTCTTCCATGCGCTTGCGCGCAGATCCGCGGCGCATTCCGGCCGTCGCCCTTTTGCGCTCTGAGAGAAGTTCGTCGTGGGCCCGCTCGATGGCTGTTGCTTCACGCTCCCCAACCGGACGGGGAATCGCATCCTCTTCTGCAGTCTTGAGCGCGGCTCGAGCAGATTCGAGCCGAGCCCGAGCAGCCACCACATCGAACCCCAGGAACCTGAATTTGACCTCGATGTCATTTCGTTGTGCGTGCAGTACCGCGAGTTCCTCCGACATCTGAGCCGCCTGCGGCATCGGTTCGTCGCTGTTGCTGACAGCCACCTTGGCGGTAGACGTCCGCGCCACGAGGTCCACTCTGTTCCCGCTCGGCAACTTGGCGATCTTGTCGTCGATACCCGCAACGGTCACATTGAGCTGGGTGATCCGCTCACCCACTCCGGACATGTCGGTCCAGGGATCCGGACGCCCCGCGACCTTCGCAGCGTGGAGTAGCACGCCGTCGGCTTCATCCAGTTTGTGGAATGCGTCGGAATCGATATTGCCCTGCGCCGCGGTGACACGCGCGTGCCTCTCCAAGGTCAAGGTTTCGGCGCTGGACAACTGTTCGACAATGTCATCTCTGCGTTCCCGCAGATGGTCACGCGAATCCGATTCGCTGTCGATGATTCTGTCGGCCGTCAGAATCAGAGCAGCGTCGGCCGTCTTTCCAAACCGCTCGCCAACTTCGTCGAGTGTTGCCTCAACTCCTTCGACATCCACGATGCCGTCCCACACGGGTGCATCGCCGATCGCCAGACTGTGGGCTGTCGACACCAACTCAATTCGTTCCGCGGGGAGTAGGCCGGAGATCACTGTGATCTTCGGGTGCAGCTGAATCTCCGGTCCACCGGACCGTGGCCACAGAACCTTTATTTGCATCCATTTCCCTGTCGGCAGGAATACCGACGCCTAAAGAACGAGATCAGACATCCTTCGGCGGAGGATCCGACCGACCGGATTGATCACTGAAGCCGCTGGTGAACGCGTCGAACAGTCCCTTTCCGCCGGCAACAGCCTGATTGAACGCGCTTGGGTCGGAAACCACCTTCTCCGCCGCCACCAGCAGCGATTTCAATGAATCGAGTACGGCTGTTGCTGCCTCTCGCATCTCATCGAGGGCTTCGGACCCACCATCGTTGCTCTCGGATTCATGGATATCCCCTGCGGGGCCTTCGCTCACTTGGCCCTGCCCTCGACGAAGCAGGTGAAATCCTCGAGTGCGGTTCGAAGCAGACGAGCTTCGGCTCGACGTTTGACGAACCCCGGAATGGGAACCGACAGATCGACCGCCAGGTGGTAGACGACCTCAGTCCTGGACGGATCGCCCTTGACCGGGAGAAATTCATACTCGCCGTCAAGTCGTTTGGTGACATCACCGGCCTGGAGGCGCCAGGCCAGTCGACGCGGATTGGATCCGTAGAAATATCGCAACGTGTATGTGGTACTGCGACCCATCGCCGCGGCCCGGAACTCCACATCTACCGCTCGACCCTGATCGTCGCGCGACAACACCCGCGACATCTTCACGTCGGATGCCCATTCGGGATAGCGCTCAAAGTCGATCGCGGCATCAAAACACTGATCTGGCGTGGCGGTCACCGTGGTGCGCTCAGTGGCTTGATCGACCATGTTCGAATCGCTCCTCGTGTCTGTGATCGTGACACTAACAAGTGAATTACCGCGCAGGCTTCAATCTGAAGGGCTACGCACTCCAAAGATACCGAACTTTGCTCCCCAGAGGCCGGCCATTGCCAGTCCGAGCATCGGGGCGAGCGCTCCGAATGCGAGTGTGGTGAATATTCTCAGCGATGCCGTCGCGAGTCCGACCACAATCTGCAAGGCCACTGACCCCATCAGATGCGCCCGGACACGCGTCGGGGCGGAGCCGGCCAGGAAGAAGAGCCCCCCAATTCCAATGGCGTCGGTGCGACTTCGGCCAACGGCGATCGCGAAGGCCCAGAGAAACACGACGCAGCCAGAACCGAACATGGCCAGTGCCACGACGAGGGCGGGCCACCTCAGAAATCCCGGACTCAGTGCAGCTGCAATCGCAGTGATGCTGAAAGCCAGCGTGGACCACCATGAACCGCGAACAATCCAGCGCCCCTCAAAACTGTCCGACTCATGGGCATTCGCATCGACACGATCGCCAGCACCAGACGTGCTCATGACTGCGACATTTCATCAATGGCGGCTGCCAGCCGATTGGCGAGCACCTCGTAGGAGAACTCTGCCACCGCACGCGCGCGGGAAGCATCTGCCATTCGGGCTCGTCGGGACGGATCTGACAGCAGCTCACCAATCGCCTTGGCGGCCCCCACGACATCTTCCGGGTCGTCGACTATCAGGCCGGTCGTGCCGTGGGCCACAGCTTCATGGGCGCCACCGCTGCGGCCTGCCACTTGGGCCACGCCGGCCGCTGCCGCCTCCAGAAACACTATGCCGAAGCCTTCCTGCTCGAGGCCGCCCCAGCGGGTTCGGCACAGCATCGTGAAGACGTCACTGATGCCATAGAGCGAAGGCATTTCGTCGTCATCGACCCGACCGAGCAATCGCACCGGAGCGTCGAGCTTCTCGATGAGAGCCGCCAATCGCTTGGAGTCTCTGCCATTTCCGGCGATGGCAACGGTGAGATCGGGGTGGGATCGTTGAATTTCCACGGATGCTCGAATCAGCGTGTCCATTCCCTTTCGTGGCACCAGACGCGACACCGACAACACCAAAGGACCACCGGACGGAAGCCCGAGACGCACACGTGCTGCGGCACGTTGCGAGTCGTCAAGTGGAACGAATCGATCCACATCCACCCCCGGTGGAACGACGGTGGTGGGCAAAGACCTCCCGATTGCCCGCTCTGCCTCCGCCGCCGGGTAACCGCCCGCCGCAATCACCCCGACAGATTTGTCGAGAACCCGCGACAACAATTGGCGACTGATCGGCAACCGCCCTGGGATCGTGACCTCGGCACCATGAAGAATCACTCCGTATCGGTGTCGAAGGTGAGGCCCGATAAGACCTGCGGGAACTGCGGGATCAATCAACACCAGGTCGGCATCGAATCTGTCGGCCAGCTGGTCGACTCGCCGTGCGAGCACAGGGTTGGGGAAGAGCCAGGGCTCCCGACTGCGCACGACAGTGAAATCTTGCTGAGCGTCGAATTCCGCCGCACCCCTGTAGGGAGTGGTGTGGACCACGACGTCCTCTGGCGACAGGCGACGCCAGAGTTCCCACAAGTAGTTCTGAATCCCACCAATTTTTGGAGGAAAATCGTTGGTGACAAGCAGATGGCGGGCCACAGCGAAAGAACTCTAGGCCGCGGTGGGCTCGGTTGGTATGCCGAGCTTCAGCGCGGCCCACTCGGCGTGCGATCGAACCACATTGTCGGTGTGTTGCAGTGATGACCGCACCACGTCCCTGGTTGACGGATCGGTGCCGTCTCCGATGTTGCCGAGCACAACCAGCGCGTTGCGGCGAAGCACGTTGGGGTCGCGTCGAGGTATGTACCACCGGCCGTACTCGTTCATCAGCGACTCGTCATCGAGGCGAAGCATCTCAATGATCGAGACCCATGCCTGACCAGATCCAGGGGCGGTGGGGCGACGAAGCCGCAACTGATTGGGAGGGCACACATCCTGGCAGTCGTCGCATCCGTATATCCGATCACCGAGCGCCGCTCGGAACTCCATCGGGAAATCGCCACCAAGCTGAAGCAGCCACGACAGACAGCGCCGAGCATCAACCACACCAGGGGCGATGATCGCGTTCGTAGGACAGCCTGAGATGCACTTGGTGCAAGTGCCACATTGATCTGCGATCGGCTCAGCCTCATTTCCGCGAATCTCCGCATCGGTCATCACAGCACCGAGGACCACCATGCTTCCCATACCGGGTATGAGAATGTTGGAACTCTTTCCCCACCATCCGAGACCGGCCCGGTAAGCCACGGCCCGGTCCACGAGATTGTTTTGGTCGGCGAACACCTGCGCACGGTGCCCGCTGTCTCTCAGTTGCTTTGCCACGACCTCCAGCGCGTCACGAAGATCGGCGTAGTGGTCGGTCCACGAGTACGAAGCCACTCTCCCAACCGGACCGATATCGGGACGTTGCGGAGCGGAATGAGCGAATTCAAGCGCACCCACGATCAGAGATCGTGCCTCTGGCATCGTCACGGACGGATTGGTGGAGCGGCGTGGGTTGCGGTAGGTGAATTCGATTCCGCCGTGAAGGCCCAAGGACTTTCTCTCGACCAGATCATCCAATGCGCGCGGAAAGGCTGCGGCATCAGTGACCCCGACGGCGCAGAGCCCTGCATCGACCCCCGCACTCTCCAGGTCCTGCCACTCGACGGTCATGGTGCCATCGTGACATGGAAGACGGCGTTTCAGGCGACTGGCTCCTCACATTGGAATCTGGAGCCTGGCACCAGTCCGGCTTCCGCGAGAAGTTCCATCGCCCTCACCTCCTCGTCGCCAAGCTCAATCGGACGGCCGATCTCGCGATCAACGATGTAGCTCACGACGCAATCGGCGCAAGCGCTGGTGTGGTTCATGGCGCACTCGTTGCAATCGATGCTCAGGATCGAATCAGCCGACTCGACGTGGTCGGCCACGAGTCTCAGATGTTGTCGGTTACTCATGTGACCGAGAATACGGATGGGGTGTGACATCCCCCTGCCTTCTCGACTCGGGTTGACATCGAACGTTTGTTCGATCAATCATCTGGCATGCAATTCGTGCACCAGCGGAGTTTCGAAGAGATGGGAACGCCCCTACAAGATGTCACGTTCTGTGTAATCGACCTCGAAACCACCGGCACTTCTCCCGGAGCGTCGATGATCACCGAAATCGGTGCAGTGAAGCTGAGAGGCGGAGAGTGCCTGGGCACCTATCAGACACTCGTCGACCCAGGCTGCGCCATTCCACCCCAGATCACCTTGATCACCGGAATCACGGAATCGATGGTGGCAAATGCTCCCCGTATCGAATCGGTCACTCCGTCCCTGCTCGAATTCATTGGCGATTCGGTGATTGTCGGACACAACGTCAGATTCGATGTGTCGTTCATCAATGCCACTCTCGATGCACAGCAACGCCCCCGATTGCCCAATCGTCGGATCGACACGCTCGGACTCGCTCGTCGACTACTTCGTTTCGAGGTGGCCAACTGCAAGCTCGGCACACTGGCCTCGAGATTCCGGCTCACCAATCAGCCCAGCCATCGCGCCCTTGACGACGCTCTGGCCACTGGAGACTTGCTCCACCTCTTGATCGAACGATCCACTGCGTTGGGCGCCACCGGGCTTGACGATCTGTCATCCCTGCCCACGATGAGCGGCGGCCCACATGCGGCCAAGCTGAAACTCACCAACGATCTTCCCAGGGCACCTGGCATCTACGCGTTTCGCGGCCGACACGGTCGAGTTCTATATGTGGGAAAGGCCGCCAATATTCGGTCTCGTGTTCGAAGCTATTTTTCCACTGATCAACGCCGCAAGGTCGTGCAGTTGCTTCGCGAAACTGCTCGCATCGATCACATGGTGTGTCAGAACGGACTAGAAGCGGCCGTGGCGGAAATTCGCTTGATCCACCGACTCCTCCCCCGGTTCAACCAGCAGGGCACCACCAGCAGTCGCTACCCATACGTGAAGTTGGTGACTCGAGGAAGGCAGCCACGCCTCATCGTCACCTCCAAGCTCGGTACCGACGACAACATCTACTTGGGTCCGGTTGCGTCGAGAAAACGAGCACGCCTCCTGATCGATGCACTCGAGTCAACGTTGCCTCTCGGGTGTTCGGCCCGCGATATCCCACCCCCTCAGCTCCAGGAAATAGCACTCGGAATGCGCTCCGAGCCCGACCTTCTCCTGGCACCGCTACGAGCAAAGATCCACTCGCTTTCCACCACCGAGAGATATGAGAAGGCAGCCGCGGTGCGCGACATGGCCGCGGCCCTTTCAGCGGCTCTCAACCGAAAACGCCTGTTCGAAATGATGATGTCGGCCGATGAATTCAGCTTCACCTACCGCGGTGCGACGATGCACGTTGATCGAGGTCGGCTTATGCGTATTGAATGTCGGGGGTCAACCGACCTCGGCGTCGGCGATCCACCAGATCCGCCATCGAGGATCACCGACCCGCCACATCGCGAGTCGGCCGACGAAATGCTCTGCGTCGCGAAGTGGATTGGCGCAAACGCCGGAGAGATCCACCTCGAGTCGGTGACCGGAGTGCTGGCGCAACCTGCTGATCGGCTCGATCAATTCCAACCGAGTCAGCCCGATCAACCGCGTCGGATCGTGAGCCGGCGCGTATCAGCCGGCGGCCACTAGATCATCCAATTTGCCCTGGGCCGAACCGTCATCGATCGCCGAGGCTGCCAGAGCCACGGCCGCGCCGATCTCGTCGGCCATGCCTGCCACCACAAGGCCGGCCGCGGCGTTCAATACCACGATGTCGCGCGCGGGCGAAACTTCGCCGGACAATACGGATCGCGCGATTCTGGCATTGGCCACGCAGTCGCCACCCGCGAGGTCCGCTGCTCCCACTCGAGGCAATCCGAATTCTTCGGCATCCACCGAAATCTCCTCGATTTGGCCGTGATCGAGTGAGAGAGCTCTTGACGGACCGGTCGTGGTGAGCTCATCGAGGCCCTCGCCGTGCACGATCAGCGACCTGATCGACCCTGTGGCAGCGAGTACCTCTGCCATGGTGTGGGCCAGGTTCCAATCGGCGACGCCGATCACCTGACGAGTCAGGCGGCCGGGATGAGCCAGGGGACCCAGAACATTGAATACGGTCGGGATTCCGAGCTCAGCTCTCACCGGCCCAACGTGTCGCATCGACGGGTGGAACGTCCGTGCGAAGGCGAATCCAATTCCGATCTGCTTCACATGAGACTCGAGAACTTCGGGCGTTGTGTCGATCGGGACGCCGAGCTCCTCCAACAAGTCGAAGCTACCGGACGTGGACGATGCCTTTCTGTTGCCGTGCTTGCATACGGTTGCACCGGCCCCGGCTGCCACAAATGCAGCCATCGTGGAGACATTCAGTGCGTGGGTTCGCCGGGAGGCGGCTCCGCCCATACCCACGATGTCGATGGTGTTGTGAGGCAGGTCCAGCGGGTTAGATGCATCGAGCATCGAACGCTGCATTCCCACGAGTTCATCAACCGAGGCCCCCTTGATCTGGAGTCCGACGATGAACGCCGCAACCTGCGCGTCAGTTGCCTCACCGGCGAGGATTTCGGCCAGTACCGCGCTTGTGGTCGCAGAATCCAGGTCGGCCCCGGATGCCAGTCGCCCGAGAATCCCCGGCCAGCCACCAAATTCATCGAGTCCGTGCATCTCGTACCTCCAGAAATCAGGGACGTAGATCTTGCATCAACGTCTCGATCGTGGCCTCGGACAGAGGCGTTGCGTGTTGATAGTTGGGGTGGTCTATCACCAGATTCACCGGTCCACGGCGGAACTCCGAGATCTCGCTACCACTACCCGACCGATCCACCGCGAATCTTACGTAGTTGACCGAGGGCGGAATCTCGCGAGTGAGGAGTTCAGCATGAGCTTCTTCGATGTCTGCCTTGATGGTGATGGCCTCGTCGCCTTCCCCGATTCTCAGAAACAGGCAATCGAGAATCCCAACCAACAGCGGCTTCCAATGACGCTGTTCCTCATCGGTCACCATTTCGATGAACATCGTGGTCGACAACTCACCAGGTTCCGGAATCAGCGGGTTGTAGGTGTCGAGTTCGTTGAGGATGGCGTCATCGGTGAGCAGCTTCTCCACGCGTGCCATCTCTTGGATCTGGAACCTGATCGTGTCGCGATTCTCGAATACGAAGGTGACGATCGGGCCGACCGCCACCCGTCGAAGTTTCTTCAGTTCGATGATTCTTGCCCGAAACGAGTCGCGCTCGCGCTCGTAGGCCCGCTGGTCTGCGATGTCGGACAGAGCGAGTTTCGCAGTCATGATTCTTTCGCGATTCCGTAGGCACGAGCCACGATCTGAAGTGGGTGAACCGGCTGGTCGCCGGTTTCCAGCTGGATCCCACCATTGGCGAGCGAACAGTCTCCGGCGACGATGTCACTTCCGGCGCTGTCGATGGCTTTGGCCATCTTGGAGGCGACGCCGCGTGCCATATCGAAGTTGCGTTCCTTCAACCCCCAAGTGCCGTCGATTCCGGAGCATTCAGCCACGACCTTCACTTTCGCGCCGGTGAGTTTGAGTAGATCACGGCTCTTCAGTCCGATGTTTTGCGCGCGCAGATGACATGGAGCGTGGTAAGTGATCGTGACCGGCACCTCACCGGGGAACTGAGTGTCGAGTTCGAGTCCCTCGGTCTTGTTCACCTCAACGAGATACTCGGCTGCATCTCGCGTGCGTGACGCCACCAGCTCGGCCTTTGCTCCGCCCACGTAGTCGACGTAGTCATGTTTCAGGACGTAGCCGCACGTTGGTTGCGGGACGACCACCACGGCTTCAGGATCACCGTCTGCTCGGGCGTCATCTGCAGCTTTGAGAGCCTCCGAAATGACGTCGATGTTCTTGCTGGCGTGCTTGCGAAACGAGTCGACATCACCGTGATGCAGATAGGGCGCTCCGCAACACACCTCCCCTTCAGGGAGATTGCATTTGATGCCGTTGTGCTCGTACACCTTCACCATGTCGTGACCAGTCCCGGCATCCTGGTATTCGACAATGCAGGTGGGGAACAACACAGCGGTCGCTTGATGGGGGCGACCCAGCGCCGTGTCGTGTTTCTTGAACCATGTCGAGAACCGCTGGCGCGCGTACGGCGGCAACACCCTCTGGGCCGAGATTCCAATCGTCTTCTCAACCAGCAGCCGGATCTTGCCGCCCGGCTTCGACAACGCCTTGTTGACAAGAGGTGCTGCTTTGGTGTTCACCGATCCGATCAGGTCGGTGTTCGCGAGGGCCTTGTCGGCCAACTTGTGGCGCAACGGTTGCTTGCGGTTTTGGTGGAGGACCTGCTCGGCCCTCAACATCAGCCTCGGGAAATCAAGATTCCACTCATGCAAATCGGGTGTGTACGGACAATTCACGTAGCACAGCTTGCAATTGAAACACTCGTCGACAACTTGATTCTGCTGCTCGACTGTGAGCTTTGCTGCATCTTGATCTTCGTGCGCATCTATGAACGAAAACAACGATGGGAACGATTCGCAGAACTTGAAGCACAAGCGGCAACCGCTGCAATGATCGAATACGCGGGTCATCTCCGCACGTAGGTCCGATTCCTCGAAGTACGTCGCGTCGAAGGGATCATACGTTGTGGTCATCTGGTGCTCCCGAGGAAATCAAACGATGGCAATGAGAGCCCACCGCGGTCGGCGCCGGCAACGCCGGCGCCGTCCGGGTGGGAGAGCATTGGATTCCGTTCAGCTATTCAGCTCAGTTCTTCGAGCCCGGTGGCGAAGCGACCGGCGTGGCTTTTCTCGGCCTTGGCCAAGGTCTCCATCCATTCGGCGACCTCGTTGAATCCCTCTTCGCGAGCCGTCTTTGCCATTCCGGGGTACATCTCTGTGTACTCGTAGGTCTCACCCGCGATCGAAGCCCTGAAGTTGTCTTCCGTGTCGCCGATTGGCTCACCGGTGGCGGGATCTCCAACTTCGGCGATGTAGTCGAGGTGGCCATGGGCGTGGCCGGTTTCGCCTTCGGCGACCGAGCGGAACAACGCCGCAGCGTCCGGGTAACCCTCGATGTCGGCCTTCTGGGCAAAGTAGAGATAGCGGCGATTCGCCTGGCTCTCTCCGGCAAATGCTGCCTTCAAATTTTCGAGTGTCTGTGAACCAGCCAGTTCAGGCATGGGCATCTCCTATTTCTGTCATTGTTGGTAGTTGGAATTTCGGACTTGATCGACATTGCAGCTTGTGCATTCACCACGCATCACCAAATCGGCGCTCGACACGGATATGCCCATTTCGGCCAAGCCACCCAATCGAACGTCGACGGCCATGGCCGGCACGTCGACGACGGCAGAGCAAGTGTCGCACACCAGATGATGGTGAGGCGACAAATTGTGGTCGAATCGAAGTGCACCCGTGCCGAGATCCAACGCCACGAGTTCACCGATACCGATGAGTTCGTGAAGGACCTGGTAGACGGTTCTCAGCGACACATTGGGAAGCGTTTCGGTGACGGTGTTGTGTACGTGATCAGCTGTTGAATGCCCCGAGCTTGCATTGAGTGCCTCGAACACCGCGATTCGCTGAGGAGTGACCTTCAGGTCGGCCTCACGGAATCGTTGGGCAAGATACTCGGGCGATTTCACGTGGCCACACTACCCGCTCTACCTCTAATCAACAATCATTGTTGATTAGAGGATCGGCTCGACGGATCGAACACGCGAATCGGTCGCCGATACGCTCGTGCAACTCCAACTTCCTGACCGGTGGTCGACCAAAATGCTCTCGCGACTTGATCTCAACGTAGTCACCGCAGGAGCGATCATGGCCCTGCTGTTGACCGGGCCCGCGGCGATTGCCAAGACCATGATCAACGACGATTCCTCGCCTTGGCTGCTCATCATTTATCCGGCGATTGTCATTGGCTACATCCTGGGAGGTGCGCTCGCCGGCAGGCAGCACCCACGCACAGCTTTCATGCACGGTGCGGCATCCACGGTTCTGGCGTTCTCCATACTCCAAACGGTCGGGATCATCAGACGACTTGCCGGCAGTGAATCCATTTCCGTCGGTGCGCTCGTGTTCAACGCTCTTCTTGCGTCAACTCTCGGGGTCATCGGCGCATGGTTCGGCGCACGACGCGGCACACTTGACGCTGGTGGCGGGGAGCCGACCAGGTGACTGCGGCCCACTTTCGTGGGTTGAGGAAGGTCGGGACTCCGCAGGACAGGGTGCTGGCAAAGTCAGTCGAGGCGACTCGCAGGAAAGTGCCACAGAAAACAAACCGCCAACCGTGCCGAGAGGTACAGCTGGTAAGGGTGAAACGGTGCGGTAAGAGCGCACCAGCATCCCGGGCGACCGGGATGGCTAGGTAAACCCCACTCGGAGCAAGGTCAAGCAGGGAGAGGGCGGTCCGTCCGCAGACACTCCCAGGTAGACCGCATAGATGGATAGTCATCGAAGGGGAATTCGGAAACGAGCCCCAGGACAGAATCCCGCCTATCGGCCGACTCCTCGCCACCACTTCACAGCAGCAATCGTCAGTCGTCCGCCGTCGGGCGACGTCGGAGCTTTTTTGTGTCTGAGCGACGTCGCTTCGTCTCAACCCGGCGTTTCTGGCTGCCGCGAGTGGGTCGAGTCGCCCTTCGCTTTCTCTCCACTCGCAGGGCACTCGCTACGCGTTCCCGAATTCGCTCCACTGCCAATTGACGATTCCGATATTGAGATCGCTCGTCATCGACGGTGACCCTGATCACATCTCCGAGCCGGTCGACAACCCGGTCGCGAAGGTGAGCGGGCATGCTCGGAGAGTCGGCGGGGCGAAAGACCGCATCAACTTTGGTGTTGGACCTGTTGGCATGTTGCCCGCCCGGGCCCCCCGAGGCCACAAAATGAACCTCAATCTCGTTCTCGGGAACAAGCCACGACGCCATCAGGAACCCTGACTATCGGCAGCAATTCTGCCGCTGTCGAGATGATGAGTCTCATTGAAACTGATCAGGCGAGGAATCCTTCCCGAATTGTCGATTCGGTGGACCGATGCCTGAGCGACGTGGCATTTCCATGCAATGTCAGGGCCACAGCCGATGACCCATCCCACGGCCGCCTTGATTGGCGAGACATGTGTGACCACGATCGCGTCTCGACCTGCGAGCTCGTCGAGCGCCTCGGACACCCTCCTTGAAACGTCTCCGAGGGTCTCGCCACCTCCGGGCGACCACTCCGCATCGGCTTGCCAGCGTCTCCATGCCTCGGGCTTCACCTCGGACACCCGCAAACCTTCGAGATCTCCATAGTCGATCTCGATGAATCGCTCCTCGATGATCGGCGCCGTGTTGCCCCGCATGCGATCGCAGATCAGTGCGGCCGTTTCTCGGCAGCGCAGGAGCGGGCTGGAAATCACGACCGGATCAAATCTCGCCGCCCCCACACCCTTTGCCGACGCGGAGATCAACTCACCGAGAGCCGCCGCTTGCGAATGACCCACATCATCGAGCGCGGGATCACGACGACCGAGAAGTTCACCCGCAGCATTGGCCCCGGTTCGGCCATGCCTGGCAAGAATCAACATGGTCTCAACCGACTGATCATCGCAAGAGTTCCCTGGGCAGCCGACCTGTCTGCGCCAATCGGCGCCGGTTGCCCTGATCGGCCAACTCGAACTTGGCCACCAGCCACACCATCGCCACCAAACCGATCAGCTCCATGACCACCAACAGCGCGAGAGGTCGATCGAACTCCGGCAGCGGCCGCCGCGCGATCTCGTCGACACCAGCCATCGGCCACCAAAACAGGCCGGTGCGGGACCAAGCTCCGGATGTCACAAGAAAGACGAACGTGCCGATTGGCGCTCCGAGAATCTGCCTGCGCAGAATCCGACGACCACGAGTGAACAGCATCACCAAGGCCAGAAGGCCGACACTTCCGATCAAGGTGTGAAGCACAAGTGGTCGGCCACTGACATCTTCAATCAAGGGTGCGACTCCACCCAGCACTACGAATCTGTAGTCGACCGACGGGCTGTCGAACACAAACAACACGACGAGCACCGCCGAAGCTACGAACCAGAAAAACATAGGGACCGTGCCCGGGACTCGCCGTTGGTTTGGTCAGAGGACGACAATGCGTCCGCACTCGCTGCAGTGTTCCAAAGTGCCCGAGTCGGCGTGCTTCAGACGATCCACTTCAACCGACGGCATCACCGATGGACACCCGACGCACTTTCGGCCATCGAATCGAACAACCGTCGCCGAACCGAACAACGGTTGCAGCTGCTCGTAGTCATCGAGAAGAGATTTGTCGACTGCGGCAACCTCGGACTCTCGTCGCTGCTTCAATACAGCCAGTTGGGCGTCGATCTCCGACTCCGAAGCCTGGATCTTGGATGTCAATTCGGTTATCTGCCCGTCGAGGCCAGAGCAAGAACCTTCCAGGTCGGCCACTCTTCGGCCGAGAGCCTCGGCCTCTTCCATGGCCGCCAGCGCATTGTCCTCAATCGACTCCTGACGGGCTTTGAGGCCGGCGATTTCATCCTGCAAAGCCTGGAGGTCTTTCATGCCTGTGACTTCACCGCTATAGAGACGAGCCACATCCGCCTCTGCCTTCGTGGCGATGGTCTGGGCCTCGTCCTCGAACCGGCGTTGGCGAGTGGCAGCTTCCACCCTCGCCGCGGCCACCTCGTCGATGACCTCCTGCTCGGCGGCACGTTTGGTCTTGGCCTCAGCCAGCAAGGATCGTTCCTCGAGAGTTTTGCGCCGATGAGCGAGTTGCTTCGACTCGACGTCGATCGATTGGATCTGAACCAGTTGCTCAAAGCTCATGTGGTGAGTCTCATGGGATCGGGGGCGGGGGCGGGGTTGGCGGTGGTGGTCCGGCCGGGGCGGTTGTCGTTGTGGGCGTGCCTTCAGGGACCGTAGTCGTAGTGGTGGTTGTGGTCGTAGTGGTGGGAGGAATACATCCATCCACCTTCCCATCCTCGTCGACATCCACCGGCTCGAGCAGAGTTGGGCATATGCCGATATTCGGGTCGTACTCGAAAACTGGATCTTCACACGCGTCGGGTAGACCATCCTCATCCGTGTCGATTTCAGCTTCTGGATCACCGCAAAGGCTCTTGGCAGTCTCCTTGTACTTGACCGTGTCCGAGTCTGTACGAAGTATCACGCCGGCCCTGGTGGGCTCGGGCTTGTTGAACTCGATCACGGGCAAGTCGGCATGATAGGCGTTGTTGAATGCCCCCCATATTCGGGCCGGGATCGAACCGCCGGTGACGCTCCCGACACCGGCCACGCGCCGCATCGGAACGCGGGCATCCGGATTTCCCATCCAAATCGCTGTGGACAAATACGGGGTGAACCCGACGAACCAGGCATCACCGAAGTCCTGTGCCGTGCCGGTCTTACCGGCTGCCGGCTGGGCTTCGAGACGAGCACGAGTGCCCGTGCCCCCGCGAACATTGGCAGCAAGAACGTTGGCCACCAGACGGGCGGACTGCACCGATATCGCTCTGGTCTGATCGGGCACATTTTCGAAAAGAACCGTCCCGGCACGATCCTCCACACGGGTGATGAAGATCGGATCGACACGAATGCCATCGTTGGCGAATGCCGCATATGCCGTGGCCATGTCGAGCGGTGTGATGTCGAGGGGCCCCAGCGGCATCGACAACGGAAGCTCTGACATATCGGCGTGTATTCCCAACGCGCCGGCCGTGTCGGCGACATTGGACAATCCGACGATCTGGCCGAGTCGCAAGAACGCGCAGTTGGACGATGCCAACGTCTGGGAGTAGATCGCTTGGAAAGCACCAGAGCTACCTCCGAAGTTAGAGGCCTTGTACGGGTCGGGAATGCCTCCGGGATTCTCGAATTCGCAAGGACTCAACCCGCTGACCTCATCGGCTGGAACGAACCCCTTCTCCATGGCAGCTGCCAGAACGAAAGGTTTGAACGACGAACCGGTGGGGCGGCCCTTTTGGGTGGCGATGTCATACTTGAACAAATCGAATCCCGGCCCTCCCACCAACGCCCGCACCGCACCGGTACCAGGTTCGATGCTGGCGCTGGCCGCGGTGAAAAACCTCGGGTCGTCAGGCAGGTTGTCGGACATGGCTGTCTCGATCTGAGCCTGGGCAACGGGGTCGTAGGTGGTGAAAACGCGCAAACCGCCGCCGAAGACCGCCTCCTCTCGTTCGGCTCGCGTTTCCCCGAGACGTTCATCTGCGAGAAGTTCTGATCTCACTTCCTCGATGAAATAGTTCGACGGCTGCCACTCGACTGCGACTCGCCGAGTACTGGGAACGCTCAAATCGTTGTAGTAGTCGAACTGGGCCTGGGTGATATCGCCATCGGCCAGCAACCCTCTCAAAGCCAGCCGCCGCCGTTCGGTGGCTACACCGGGAAATCTGGTCGGGTCGTACTGAACCGGGTTGGAGATCAGGCTGGCCAACAGAGCCGACTGCCCCCAATCGAGCTGTGAGGGTTCCACTCCGAAGTACACCTCAGCTGCCGCCCGCACGCCGTAGGTGCCACCACCGAAATACACGGTGTTGAGGTAGGCCTCGAGGATCTCTTCCTTGGTGAGTTGCCTTTCCAGCCGAATCGCCAGAGCGGCTTCCGGCACCTTGCGATCAATGTTGCGTGCGTTGCCCACCACACCGTTCTTTATCAACTGCTGGGTGATCGTCGAACCGCCCTGTTCGATGGCGCCGCTGGACACGTTGCGGACCAGAGCGCGGGCGATGGCTGCTGCGTCCACGCCGTTGTGTTGCCAGAATCCTGCGTCCTCAACGCTGATCACTGACGTGATGAGTTCGTCGCTGATGTCGTCGAGTTTGACGAGCGCCCGGTTCTCAACGTCGTACAACACGTCGAACTGATCCCCGTTCGAGTCGTAGACGATCGAACGCAGCGCCAATTGGTCCAAGTTGACTTCCGCGGCCGTGGATGCGTTGGCGGTGAATACATCGGCGAATCTGGGCAGCAACGCGGCGACCGAAACGACCGTTGCCAGTGCCCCACCGGCGATGATCGCCGCGAGACGCAGAAGTCCGAATATCCCACGCACCGTGTTGAACGGTACTCCCCGCGGTAGTCCGTTTGCGGTCGGTGTCGACCGTTCCTGGGCGCAATTCGCTCCGGTGCGTGCCACGCTTGACCAATGACATCGATATCGATCATTGGAGCGGGTGCTGCAGCAAGCATCCATGCATCTGCGGCAGAGTTCGCCACCGGGGTTGAGTTGGTGGGAGTTGTCGGTGGCCGCGGGAGTGCTGCGATTGGTTTCGCCGAGCAGTTCGGCATCGAATCGATCACCTTCACCGAGGCCATGTCCCGCTCCGATGCTCTGATTGTGGCGGTTCCACCAGCCGATATGCCTGCGGTTCTGGCCACCATTGACGGCCGTATCGCCGCGGTTCTGGCCGAGACTCCCCAAGCGTTGTCGACCCCAGAGCTCGTGTACCGCGCCGATCGCCCGCCGACCATGCTGGGTTGCAACTTACTTCACGCGCCGGCCACCCGTCGTGCGTTGGCACTGGTCGCAGAGATGTCCACCCCCCACCGATTTGCTCTCCATCACCGCGGGGCAAGACCCGATTGGGGCTGTCACGGCACATCATCGTTCGGAGGTGGCGCCATCATCGATCCCGGGAGTCGTCTCCTTCCGGTCTTGCTGGCGGCCGTCGGAAGCAGCGTCCGATCCGTAAGCGCCAGCCTCGCGGCGGGACCAGACCGGATCGATACCGCGGCATCGCTTCAATTCACCACCGAACAAGAACACCAGACCGATGTGACCATGGAAATTGTCTGGGATGAACAGGCCCCGTCCACCAGCCTCGAGGTTGCTGGTGCTGAGGAAGTCGTTCGCCTTGAGCTGATGCCGCCGGTCACCTTGGAATCGAACGGACTCGAGATTGCGGTGGCCGAAGAATCGAACCCGCTGATGGACCTGGGATATGTCGCTCAATTCACGCGTCTTGGAGCAGTCGCTCGCGGTGAAGCTGTGCCATGGCCGGACTATGAACTTGCCTCCGGCATCATCGACGTGGCCACCGCAGCAGCATTCAGCTCGACGCACCAAGAGGTGGAGGTATCTCCGGGGCTCGACTACCCACAAAGATCCGTGTGGACGATTCTCGGCGGATCCTGATGCTCGATCAACACGGGGCGCTCGGAGGCTCCGATCAGATCGATCCCCCCAATTTGGTGTGATCCCACGACACGACGCGGACCGGCTCGACGACCACTGCGGTCCGCTTTTGTGCCATTTGCTCCGCGACTGTGGTCAGCAATTCCTCGGGGATCTCGGGTTGGTTGCGTCGCATCACTGCCATGGCAAGTGGATGCACTTCAGCCGCGGACGTAACGAGCCTGGCCCGCCCCTTGATCATCACACCCCTGAGCGTTTCGTAGGTGAGGCCATCCTCGAGCAAGACGGTGATGCGGCTATCCCGTTCGAGGTTCTTGATTTTCTGGGACTTCGTGTAGGTCTCGAATACGATTTTCGAATCGACCACGGCGAACCAGAGAGTCGACAGGTGAACGCTTCCGTCTCGGTCGAGGGTTCCTACTTGGAGACTTCTGCGGGACTCGATGAATGAATGAACCTCGTCGACGGTCATCGTGATCGCATCTCGGCGGTTGCTGCTCATGGTGCCCCCAAAGTTGTTGGGCAGACGGTAGATCGCGGCGACCAGGGCTGCACAATTCGTAATCGACACCGAACTTCGGCCATCGTGTACCTCGACTCACTCAGCCCGCAGCCAACCACGGAGATCAAATGTCGAGCACCAAGAATGCAGTTGCTCCAATGGCCTGCACGATCGTCTCAATCGAGAAGACACCGGGTGACTCGGTGCACGAGGGCGACACTGTTGCGATTGTCGAAGTGATGAAGATGGAGCACTTGGTCACCTCTCCTACATCCGGAGTGGTTCGCGAAGTCCGTGCAGCGGTTGGTTCCGTTGTCGATGCCGGAGCGGTCCTGCTGTCGATAGATGCCCACATCGGGCAGGACAGTCCGGTCGAGCAGCGCGCCGACGTGCCCGCAACCCAGAATCCGGTCGGACCACGCCCGGACTTGGCTGAGGTGGAGTCACGCAGAGCACTTCTGATGGATGAGGCTCGTGTCGCCGCGGTCGACAAGATGCACCGCATCGGCCGTCGCACAGCGCGGGCCAACCTTGATGATCTTCTCGATCCCGACAGCTTCGAGGAGTACGGCGGATTCATGTATGCGGCTCAGACAGCCCGCCGAAGCGTCGATGATCTGATCGCCAATACACCGGGTGACGGCATCGTCGGAGGGTTGGGGCGGGTCAACGGCTCCCTGTTCGATGACGACAAGAGTCGCTGCGCAGTGATGTCATACGACTACACGGTGCTCGCCGGGACTCAGGGCTTTCGGGGTCACCAGAAGAAGGACCGCCTTCTCGACATCGCCGAGAGGCTGTCATTGCCGGTGATCATTTTTGCTGAAGGAGGCGGAGGGCGTCCCGGTGACACCGATATCCCGATCATCGCCGGGCTACACGTCATGTCGTTCGCCTGGCTGGCCCGCCTGAGTGGAACCGTCCCCACAATTGCGGTCGTATCCGGAAGGTGCTTCGCAGGAAACGCCGCACTTGCCGCGGTATGCGATGTGATCATTGCGACCTCCGATGCCAACCTCGGAATGGCTGGTCCGGCCATGATCGAAGGTGGTGGACTCGGCACGTTCAAACCAGAGCAAATCGGGCCGATGTCAGTGCAATCAGACAACGGAGTCGTCGACATTCTGGTCGAGGACGACGCCGCGGCGGTAGCTGCGGCCAAGACATACCTGTCGTACTTCCAGGGACCAGTCGATGGTTGGGATTGCGCCGACCAGACGGCCCTTCGTGAAATCGTTCCCGAGAATCGCAAACGCGTCTACGCAGTTCGTGAGGTGATCGCGGTGCTTGCCGACAGCGGCAGCGTGATGGAACTCCGTGAGTCGTTCGGGGTCGGCATCGTGACCTCGCTCGTGCGAATCGAAGGACGCCCGGTGGGGATCATTGCCAACAATCCGGCACACCTCGGCGGTGCCATCGACGCCGACGGCGCCGACAAGGCGGCCCGGTTCATGCAACTGTGCGACGCCCACGGCCTTCCCATTGTGTTCCTGTGCGACACACCGGGTTTCATGGTTGGTCCCGAAGCAGAGGAGTCTGCTCAGGTTCGTCACTTCGGCCGGATGTATGTGACCGGAGCGAGCCTCACCGTGCCGTTCGCCACCGTGGTTCTCAGAAAGGCAGTTGGGCTCGGGGCTATGGCCATGGCCGGCGGCAGCTTTCACGCACCCGTCCTCACGGTCTCTTGGCCAAGTGGTGAAATGAGCGGAATGGGGATCGAGGGCGCGGTGCGTCTCGGGGCCCGCCGCGAGCTCGATGCCATCGCCGACCCGGACGAACGAGAGTTGGCATATCAGAGCATGGTCGCCTCGATGTATGAGAGGTCGAAGGCACTCAACGCCGCGGCCCACGACGAAGTCGACGATGTGATCGACCCAGCGGATACGAGGAAGCGCTTGGTCAACCTGTTCCGGTCATGCCCGAGTCCTGACAATCGCCGCCGACACCGACGGCAGGTCGACACATGGTGAGCAGTGCCACGTTCCGATGACCACGTCTCCTGTTCGGGTTGCCCGGCTGTAGCTTCTCGCCAGTAGAGAGGACGAAATTCATGGACTTTTCACCCAATGAGGATCACGGACTCATAGAGCAGGGAGTTCAAGCCATTTGTGACGACTTCGGCGACGACTACTGGTCGGATCTGGATCAGCGTCACGAGTTTCCGTGGGACTTCTACGCCCACCTTGCCGAAGGCGGCTGGGCGGGAATCGCCATACCGGAGGAATACGGCGGTGGCGGCCAGGGCATTTCGGAAGCGGCTGTGGTTCTCAAGACGATTGCGGCCAGCGGCGCCGCCATGAACGGATGCTCCGCGGTTCATCTCACCATCTTCGGACTCAACCCGGTGGTGGTCTTTGGCAATGACCGGCTGAAGCAGACCTTCCTTCCCCGTGCCGCGGCCGGCGATCTTCACGTGGCGTTCGGTGTGACCGAGGCCAACGCGGGCACCGACACCTCCCAGATCAGCACTCGCGCCATCCGTGACGGCGATGGGTGGCGGATACGTGGACAGAAAATTTGGACCTCCAAGGCGCTCGAATCCGAGGTCGTGCTGTTGCTGGCCCGAACTGGCGAAGCTGAGTCTGGATTCGACGGGCTGAGCCTGTTTCTGGCCGATCTCGACCCGGACTACGTCGACATTCGCCCCATCCCCAAGGTGGCCCGCAACGCCGTTGCCAGCTGCGAGGTGTTCTACGACGATCTGCCAGTGGAAGGCTGGAGACTGGTGGGCGAGGAGGGCAAGGGGTTTCGACACATTCTCCACGGGCTCAACCCCGAGCGGATACTGCTCTCATCCGAGGCCATCGGCATAGGCGAGGTCGCGCTCGACAAAGCTGTGGCCTACGCCATCGATCGCAACGTGTTCGGCCGACCGATCGGCCAGAATCAAGCGATCAGTCACCCGCTGGCACGAGCAAGGATCGAATTGCATGCCGCCTGGCTGGCAACTCAGGAGGCAGCGTGGCGCTACGACAACGGACTCAAGTGCGGTGAGCAAGCCAACAGCGCCAAATTTCTTGCCGCCGAGGCATCATTCAATGCTGCCGATGTGGCCATGCAGACCCACGGCGGCATGGGGTTCGCCACCGAATACCACGTCGAGCGATACTGGCGTGAGGCTCGTATCCAGCGCACCGTTCCCGTCAGCCAGGAAATGACTCTCAATTTCGTGGCCCAGAATGTGATGGGGTTGCCACGTAGCTACTGATCAGCCTCTCGAGCGTCGCCGGCCGCCGCGCCGAGTTCTACCTGCTCCATGGGATTCATCACGCTCAGGCGGGGTCGGCGCGTCCACTTCCGGAACCGGTGAGGTGCCGTCGAGCACTCCCCTCATCGCCGCGATGTGTTCTGGCCCGCTTCCGCAGCACCCCCCGATTATGTCGACGCCGGCCGATCTCACCCGGTGGGCGTGAGCGGCCATCACATCAGGGCTACCGCTGTAGTTGAGCTCGGCTCCGTGCCATTCGGGAATTCCGGCGTTCGCTTTCGAGATGATCGGAATGTCGGGGGCAACTCTGCGGATTTCGAGTAGGGCCGCTTCGGTGTCGGAGAGGTTGTTGCCGCAATTGGCGCCGATAGCCGCCACCCCCAGCTCAACCAACCGTTGAGCGGCGAGTGTCCCAGTGACACCCATCATCGTGCGTCCGGCCGTGTCGAAACTGAGGGTGGCAGTGACCGGCAGGTCCGATACCCGCATGGCACCGCGCACTGCAGCTTCGACTTCGTCAAGAGAACTCATCGTCTCGATCCAGAGGAGATCAGCGCCGCCGGCATCAAGGCCCCGTGCCTGCTCGGCGAAGCCATCGATTGCGTCGTCCATTTCCAGTGGACCGAGCGGCGACATCAGCTCTCCGGAGGGTCCCATGGAGCCCGCGACCAGAACCACTCTTTCCACCGAGTCGGCCGCTTCTCGGGCGTTTTGCGCGGCAGCTCGGTTGATCTCGAACACCTGATCGTCGAGGCTGTGAAGAGCAAGCCGAAACTTTGTGCCACCAAATGTGTTGGTGAGAATGATGTCGGATCCCGCCTCGATGTAGGCCTGATGAACTTGCCGAACTCGTTCGGGATCGTCGAGATTCCAACGTTCCGGGGCCTCGCCGGCCGGCAGCCCGCGGGAGAAGAGCTCGGTGCCCATTGCACCATCGATCACGAGAAATCCATTTGCTGTTATGAGTTCGTCGAGAATCGACATTTGGGCTCCGGGAGGATCTGATTTCATCGCGAAGGCTAACCACGCGTCGGTGGCTAACAGTCAAGCTGGCACACTCATCTGGATGATCAAACGAAATCCAACCCAAAGAGCTGTGATTCTGTTGGCGAGCTTGGCGATTGTCGCCGGCTCATGCTCGTCGTCACAGGGCACATCGTCGACCGCCACCACTACCCCGCCCACGACCGCAGCGCCGCCTGCCACCACCGCTGCCCCCAGCACCACGGTCATTGCCACAACGACCACTGCCCCGGCGCCAACGACCACCGAGGCCCCGGCCGAAGTGGTGAACGGTGCCGACTTCGGCCCGTATCAGGTCGGAAGGTCCACAATCTCATTGGTCGACGAGTCACGCGACAACCGCACACTCCCCGTGGATATTTGGTATCCGGTCGATGCCGA
>CAZHMP010000002.1:74677-76108 GCA_964533595.1 uncultured Acidimicrobiales bacterium
GCCCGAAATCGACTGGCCGACATCTCGTTTTTGGTGTCATCTCTCCTCGACGGCACTGACGATCCGCTCACCGCGAACATCTCTGAAAACATTGACAGCGAGAACATCGGCATTGTCGGGCACTCGCTCGGTGGTTGGACAGAGCTCACTCTCGTTGCGGGATCCGAATTGGCAGAACGGGACACCCGGTTCAAGGCGGTAGTCGGCCTGGCGGCCTTCACGAGGGAAATGGCCGACGAGACACTAGCTGCAGTCGACGTTCCGACACTGTTGATTGGAGGCACCCTCGATGAGACCACGCCGATCAGCACCAATCTCGACCGCCCATTTGACCTCGTTACGGGCAGACCTCTCTACCGAGTGGATATCGAAGGCGCCGGCCACCAATCATTCTCCGACGTGTGCCTGTACCAGCAACTGATGGCCGCGGTGCCGGAGATACCCCAGTCGGTGCTGGATGCCATCGACGTCTATGCCCTGGAGGCTTGCGCGCCGACATTCATCGACTGGACAAGGGCTCAGCGAATCATCGACACCTACACCATTGCGTTCTTCGTCGATCAGCTCACCCAGCGAGCGGACGGAGCGGGCGTGTTCAACCAAGACTTTGCATCGACGCTTCCTGAAGTCACATTCGCGGCGAAGAACTGACCGCCGACATTTCCGAAAACCCGTCCGACTTTCTCAGCTGTTGTCGCGCAACTCGCGGCGAAGGATCTTCCCCGATGCGCTCTTTGGGATCGAATCGACAATCTCCATGGCACGCACCTGCTTGTAGCTGACCAAGTGTTGAGAGACCAGCTCCTGGATGCCCTCAAGCGTGGGGGTCTCGCCTGGAGCAGCAACCACAAAAGCCTTGGGAATCTCCCCGGCTTCCTCATCGGGGATTCCGATGACGGCGACGTCGGCAACTGCATCGTGGGTGACAACCAGTGCCTCCAATTCTGCCGGCGGGACCTGGAATCCCTTGAACTTGATCAGCTCCTTGATCCGGTCGACGATCGAAACGTGGTCGTGGTCGTCGACGATGGCCACATCGCCAGTGTGGAGCCAACCATCGGCATCGATGGTGTCGGCGGTCGCCTCAGGGTTGTTGAGATAGCCCTTCATCACCTGGGGCCCCTTTACCCACAGCTCTCCTCGTTCGTCGACCGGAAGATCGTCGCCGGTTTCGGGATCGACGATGCGTATCTCGGTATTGGAGATGGTTACCCCGCTGGTTCCGGGCCGATAATCGCCTGGCGGAGTCGCATGTGTTACCGGACTCAGTTCGGTCATGCCGTACCCCTGCACGACCATGCAACCGATTCGCTGCGACGCTTCCGCGGCCAAATCGGCGCCCAAAGGTGCTGCCCCTGAGAACACTTCTCGAAGGGTGGACAAGTCGTGGTCGTCAACCAGCGGTGACCGGGCCAGACCCAGCACCATCGG
>CAZHMP010000003.1:0-21524 GCA_964533595.1 uncultured Acidimicrobiales bacterium
ATCGTGTCGGCCCCGTCTTCTCCAGAGCCGCCGATTTCCTTGAACGGGAAATGGACGCCGGCCGATTTCGGCGCAGTGATCCCTCGATGCTCCTGCTGAGCCTCTATTCGACGGTGGTGGGCGTTGCCGGAGAGCTGGAGGTGCAACGAGCCATCGGCCTCGAATCAACATTGCGAGTGGCGGTGGCTCGCCGCCGCGAGTTGATCAGATTTCTCTCTGCCGCACTGATGCCCAACGATTGATCACTGCCAGCTCCGCCAGACCCGATTGCCGGTTCAGTGGTCGGTGCGGCGGTGCCGGAGCTTTCGAGAGTGTCGCTCTTGGGCCAGCCCGACCAGTCGGTCGATCAGCGACTGGTAGGAGACGCCGGATTCGGCCCAAAGCTTGGGATACATCGATATCGGTGTGAACCCCGGCATCGTGTTGAGTTCGTTCACCAGCCACCCACGGCCGGATGCAGATTCTTCGCCGGCTGTGGCGGTTGGCCCGGATTCTTCGTAGAAGAAATCGACCCTAGCCAGGCCTTCGACCCGGAGCGCCTGATACGCGGCGATCGCGGCAGACTGCGCCGCCTCCAACTCGCTGGGGGCCAGGTCGGCGGGGATGCACAACTCTGCGCCGTCTTCGTACTTGTCGGCGTAGTCGTAGAAATCGGCACCCGGGACGATCTCACCGGCGACGCTCGCCACTGGAGATTCGTTACCCATCACCGCCACTTCGATCTCTCGGCCCCGTATTTCCTCTTCGATGATCACGATCCGGTCGTAGCCAGCAGCAAGTTCGATGGCCGCAGCCACCCCCGCCGCATCGGTAGCTCGGGACACGCCGACCGAAGACCCCATGTTGGCCGGCTTGATGAACAATGGAAGCCCGAGTTGGGCGATGGCGCGCTGCGCCGCATCGGCGACGCTGCCGTGGGTGCCGTCGGGAAACGAAACCGGATCGGCGTTGGCGTCAGCCCGCTGGTCGACGGTGAGCCACACATAGTCGCCTTGGGGCACCCCATGGGCGGAGAGGTGAGCCTTGGCTGCCACTTTGTCCATGCACAATGCCGAGGCGAGCACCCCGGCGCCGACGTAGGCAACGTTGGCCAGCTCAAGCATCCCTTGAACGGTGCCATCCTCGCCCATTGGTCCGTGGAGCACTGGAAACACAACCGTTGGCGGGCCGGAATCGGACAGGGCCGGAAGTGCCTCGATTGGCTCGCCTCCGACAGTGAGCCGCTCCGGAAGCTGATCGGAGGTGGTCGAGATCGACTTTGGGTCGCGGTGCCAGACTCCGTCTCGGTCGATACCGATCGGCTCAATCAGGTACTTGGCCCGGTCGGCCGCCGCGATCACGTGGCGCGCCGACACACACGAGACATCGTGCTCGGCCGACTGACCGCCAAACAGCACAATCAGCCTGATCATCCCGGCGCTTGATGTCGGAGGCGACTGCACTGGTGGATCCGGAGTGTCTGGCATCGCCCCGACGCTAGCCCGACTCGGCTTCACGGCAGGACCTCCGGCACGTGTCCCAAGGTTTTGGGACCGCCCACAGCCTCGACGGGGCCTTCGGCTCTGATGTGGTGCGCGGCATTATCGCCGGTCGGTGTAACACTGCTCCCATGCACTGGACAGCGGGAGCCGTGGCCGACGCCGTGGGAGGTGTTCTTCGCGGCCCCGACACCAACATCGACTCGGTGAGTCAGGACACCCGTGAGATCACCCCCGACGGCCGCTATCTGTTTGTGCCAATTGTGGCCGACCGCGACGGGCATGACTTCATCCCGGCAGCGATCGAGGCTGGAGCTGCGGCATATCTGACCTCGAGGCCGGCAGACCCAAGTTTCGAGGCGATCGGGGACCTTGCCGCCGTCGAAGTTGATGACACATCGGTGGCCCTCATCGACCTGGGACGGGCGGCCCGCTCCCGTCTTGATTCGGCATCGGTAATTGCCGTGACCGGGTCGGTGGGCAAGACCACCACCAAGGACTTTTTGGCCGCGGTTGCACGCACGGGACGACTCACCCACGCCAACCTGCGCTCGTTCAACAACGAAATCGGGGTGCCTCTCACCCTGCTCGGCGCTCCCGAGAACGCCGAGGTGGTGATCATCGAGATGGGATCGCGCGGCATGGGAGACATCGCTCGACTGTGCGAGATCGTCCGCCCGACCACTGGCGTGGTGACGACCGTGGGCGGCGCCCATACCTCTGAATTCGGCACCGTGGAGGCGGTGGCGCGTGCCAAGGCCGAGCTGGTGGAGGCACTCCCGGCAAGTGGTCTGGCCGTGCTCAATGCCGATGTGGAATTGGTGGCCGGCATGGCCGAGCGAACCAAGGCCGCTGTGGTGACCTTCGGTGTGGGAAACTCCGGCGGCCGTGCGCCGGCGGATGTGAGAGCCGAGCGGATCGAGCTCGACGATCAGCTGGCGCCAAGCTTCACGATCGTGGCCAGCGAGGGCGAAGTGAGGGTGAGGCTCGGAGCGCGAGGCGCACACCTGGTGAGCAACGCCGTGGCCGCAGCGGCCGTGGGGCTTCATTTGGGACTCTCGCTCGACCAGATCGCCGAGGGCCTGGCCACCCCGATCGTTTCTCCAATGCGAATGGAGCTGGTGCATCTCAGCGACGGCGTGAGGGTGATCGACGACTCGTACAACGCCAACCCGATGTCGACCGAGGCCGCCCTCAGGTCTCTCAATGCCCTTCCCGCCACCCGTCGAGTAGCAGTGCTCGGCGTGATGGCCGAACTCGGTGAAGAGAGCGATTCGGAGCACGCCCGCATAGGCGAGCTTGCAGATGCGCTCGGCATAGACCTGCTCACTGTTGACGCGCCCGCCTATGCCGGACATGACTTGGACAGCATCGAAGACGCGGTGGCGGCTCTGGCCGACCTGCCCGCGGGCTCCGCAATCCTGGTGAAGGGTTCTCGCGTGGCCGGGCTGGAACGGCTGGTGGAACGGCTGCGCTCTGCTGACGGCTGAGGAGCCTGACTCGAGGATCGAATTCGTTGGTCTCGCAGCCGAACCCGCCATCGCCCATCCAAACGAACCAGTTCGACGCCTCGATCGTGAACATCGTGATGACATCGGCTGCATAAGAGCACGAGGTTGGTGATGTCGGTCGGGCCGTTGGACTGCCAGGGCCGAATGTGGTGGGCCTCGCACCGGTTGGGGTTGGAACCGCATCCGACGCATCCCTTGTCGCGGGCGGTCAACGCGATCCACTGCGCGGTGGTGGCCGACCGGCGGGTTCGACCTACGAACAGTGGCTTGGCAGGCCCGTCGAACAACACCGCGGTGAATGTCGAGTCGCATGCCAATCGCTCCAGCACCGGCTGGGACAGAGATTTCGGCGAACCGATCATTTCAGCCGCACCGGTGGGGTTTTCGGACCGCAGCCGTCGGATGTCGGCGATCACGGTGATCTGATGCTTCGGGTGTCGGGGCCCAGCGCCCGTCGCTTCGACCAGTTCACACAGGGCATCGGCCCGACGCTGAGCCGTCGTTCGCATCTCGCTGGGTGAACCGTCGCGTCCGCCCTCGTCGCGGAACAATTGATCGGCGCGATCGTCGAGTCGAGATCGAAAAACCGCTCCCTCTGAGAGATCAAGCTTCGTATGACAATGGAACATGCCATCTCTGCCGATCCAGTCGGTGACGCTTCGACGCTCGCGTTGTTTGTCCGGTAGGTCGTCGGGCTGATTCTTGATGACCCACTCGCGGCATTCCTTGGCGAATTTGTCTGCCGAGCATTCGGCGCCACGATCTGGCAGAGCCGAATCGACGAGAGAGGGAGACACAGTCTCGGCTGCCGATGCGATCAGGTCGGCGTGAGCCGGGGTGATGGCCCCAGAGTCCAACGCCGCCGCCGTAAGAGGCATCTCGGCGAGCGCACTGGAGGTGGCCGACGTTCGGGACGCCGCTCGACTCGACATGTGGCCGACCATCCGGAGGACGCCTGCCCCGTCGAGCCCGGAGTCGTCGAGAGAGTTGATGGTGGTGGTGACACGGCCTTCGAGCGAAGCGGCCGCGCTCTTGAGACGGCGCAACTGCTCGACCAAGTCGACCAACTCGTGGCGCGTCATACCCGATGGGTTGATGCGCCTGAGCTGGAGGCGGGCCTCTGTGAGCATGGATCGAGTGTAGCGAACATATGTTCGCTTTCCAACAAGAATGGCCGGAACTTGAATAAGGTCGCGATCGACTTGCCGGGCTACCGTTACGCCGATGTCTGACAATCAGCCGGCCGCAGCGCCACCAGTTTCGGTGCAGGGCCTCGATCACATCGTCCTCAAGGTCTCTGATCCTGCGGCTTCGCTGGCCTGGTATCGCGACAACCTGGGACTCACACCCGAACGCGAGGAAGAGTGGCGGAAGAACGAAGCACCGTTCCCGTCGATTCGCATCGACGCCACAACGCTGATCGACCTGTTCGAGACGCCTCCGGACGGCACGAACGTCGATCACTTCTCACTGCGTGTCGACGACTGCGACCTCGACGCCATCGCGGCGTCCGGCCGATTCAAGGTGCTGGACGGCCCCAACCTGATTTGGGGCGCCACCGGGTGGGGGATAGGACTCTACGTGTCCGACCCTGACGGCAACATGGTTGAACTCAAGCGGGCCCTGCGCCCGGACGAATAGCGAAAGGTCATTATGGACGTTCCAGATTTCCGGTCGGTCACCGTGGAGGAGCTGTCGAGGCAAATACGCGAACGAGAGTTGAGCGCCGAGTCGGTCACGGACGCTGCTCTCGAACGGATCGACAGGCTCAATCCGGCAATCAATGCTTTTGTTGCCGTCGATGCCGAATCAGCCCATGACCAGGCCCGCTCGATCGACCGACAGCTTGATGCCGGAGTCGAAGTCGGCCCGCTCGCGGGAGTGCCGATCGGCGTGAAGGATCTCGAGGATGCCGAGGGATTCCAGACGGTGCGCGGAGCCGTGCATCTGAGAGACATCGAACCCTGCGGGCATGACTCGACCGAAGTGGCTCGCCTCCGCGCCGCGGGTTGCGTGGTCATCGGCAAGACGAACACCCCGGAATTCGGCTGGGTGGGCGACACCTACAATCCGGTGTTCGGCGCCACGCTCAACCCCTGGAATCTCAAGCGCTCACCGGGCGGTTCGTCAGGTGGAACTGCCGCGGCGGTGGCATCCGGCATGGTGCCCCTCGGTACGGGCTCGGATGGCGGAGGTTCGATCCGTATACCGTCAGCACTGACAGGGATGTCGGGCTTCAAGCCGTCCCAAGGTCGAGTCCCGTCAGGACCGGCCCCGATGGGCGCCGCCGATCTCTCCACACAAGGACCGATGGCTCGGCGAATCCGCGACGTTGCAACCGCCCTCGACGTAGTTGTCGGACCTTCGCCGAGCGATCTGCGCTCCATGCCTGCTCCGGTCTCACCGTGGCGAACTGCTCTCGAATCGCCATCCAAACCGAAGCGGGTCCTGTGGCTTCCCACCATCGAGGGATTCGGACCCGATCAGGAAATCGGTTCGGTGTGTCGGTCGGCGGTTGAACAGATCGCCGAATCCGGGGTTGAGGTCGTGGAATCGGGCCCGATCCTGTCGGGAGCACTGGGACCATTTATTCATCTCTTCTTTGGCGGCATGCTCACCGTCTACGGCCCCATGATGGGCACGGAAGCATGGCACGACGTGACTCCCGGTTTGGCAGCGATGCTGGAAATGTCGCCCGGCCTGATCACGATTGATTCGATGGAGAAGGGCAGAGTTGAAGCGCAGGCCCTCTCCGTTCTGCTGGCCAAGTCGATGGAAGGCTTCGATGCGCTGATCAGCCCCACGGTGGCCGGGCAAACGCCGATCTCGATGGAGGAAGGTGTTGTGAACGGCGAAGTCACGGAGGCCTGGGTGAGTTACACGTATCCGTTCAATGTCACTCGCAGGCCGGCGTCCACGACGTGCGCCGGGTTCACAGACGACGGGATGCCCGTTGGTCTGCAGGTGGTAGGCCACCAATTGGCCGACGCCCGGGTGCTCGAGATCACCGCATGGGTGGAGGACCTTCTCGGACTTGATCCGGTGGCACCAAGCCTCGAGTAGGAGACGGTGCGAATCCCGGCGATGCCCCGGTATCGTCACCCGTCCCGGGCGATTAGCTCAGTTGGTTAGAGCGCTGCCTTCACACGGCAGAGGTCGAGGGTTCAAATCCCCCATCGCCCACCCCTATAACCGCAGGTCAAAGGGTATTTTTCGCCGATTTTCGGCTCTTGGCAGCGTGGATGGAATGTCACCGAGTGCACAAATAGTGCACACGATGTGATGGACTCGATGAGATATGACGTGTCTGGATGTGGTCAGGCGTCACGAGTGGGTGGCGGTTGGAGTCACGATCATTCTTTCTTCGGTGGGGGTCAGTTGGCCGAGGGCGCTTTGTCGGCGGCGGTAGATTGATCCATGGCATTGACCCCATATACGATTCGCTATAGGATTCGTTCTGTGAGTGTTGATTGTGGTGTGTTGATCAGGCAGGCCCGTCGGCGTGCTGGGCTGTCTCAAACCGAGTTGGCGCGTCGTGCTGGTGTGGCGCAGTCGGTGGTCAGCGCCTATGAGAACGGTAGGCGTGAGCCTGGTGTGGGCGTGTTGGCGAGGCTCATTGAGGCGGCTGGGCATCGCCTGCAAGTAGAGGCAGTGCAGATTCCCGGCGGGGTGAGAGGAATTCCTGCCACGCCTGTGGGTAGACGGCTGCGTCGTCACCGTAGGGCAGTGATCGACACCGCCGCGCGCCGTGGGGCGCGCAACGTGCGGGTGTTTGGTAGCAGTGCCCGTGGAACCGACACCGAATCGAGCGACATTGATCTTCTGGTTGATCTCGATGCGAATGTGGGGCTCGTGTCTCTGGTGGCGTTGGAGCGCGAATTGGCGAAGATCCTCGGCCGTGATGTCGATGTAGTTCCGGCGGGGAGTATCAAGCCTGCAATGGCACCAGAGATTCTGGCTGAGGCAATCCCGTTGTGAGACGAGATCGGGATCGGCTCGAAGACGTCATTGCCGCCGCCGCGGCTATCACCGCACATCTTGTTCGTGGTGGCCTTGATGATGGGATGGTCTTCGACGCGGTCAGGGTCCGTCTCATAGAGATCGGCGAGGCCGTGAAAGACATCGACCCGGAACTGCTGAGAACGGAACCAGATGTTCCGTGGCCTGATGTTGCTGGGATGCGTGATCATCTGACCCATCGGTATTTCGATACCGCGCACAGCATTGTCGCAGCAACGGTGGATCACGATCTACCTCCGCTGGTCGCGGCTGCCGAGCGACTCCTGGCCGGGTTGACCGATCCGGGCTCGTAGCATCCGGCGACCGCCGCCCCCGACCTCACTCGACGGGCCTGGTGACGTGTTCGCTGCTTGTGGACTCGAGTGCACATCTAGTGCACAGACTGTGCACCAGCCGATGACACGCAATGTTACGGGATAGACGAAATCTGCTGGTCAGCGGCTAGAAACGTTGTAATAATCGGGCAGAAATTCTTGACGATTAGCTTTCACACGGCAGAGGTCGAGGGTTCAAATCCCCCATCGCCCACGAATGCCCTCGTCATGGGGACGTGTCGCACTGCCCGCCCGTTGCTTCCGGTGCAAGTTGAGCTAGCGGGCGTCCCTGCGGCCGAGCAATCCGTCGCACTGGTCTCACGTCCGGTGTCACGGACCTTCGACAGCGATTCCCATGAGTTCACCCACTCGCGTCAGATCTGCGTCGGCTGCGAGGACGTTGACGCCGTGCCGCAACGCCACCGCGGCGATCATGCAATCCACCATGCCTCTTGGCGTGACGCCCGAGCGGCGGCACAGCCGGTATATGCGGGCGGCGCCATCGAAGTCGATGGCTGGATCGAATCGAAGCAGTGTGAACCGTTGCATGAGCCGGCGCAGGTCGTGCTCACGGTGATCGGTCCGGGCACCGGCAAGAACTTCCATGATCACGGGTTCTGTCACGGCAACTTCATCTGTCGTGGCGATCAAGGCGGTTGGCTGCTCGTCGACCCTGCTGCCTGTGGCTCGATCGAACTCGACCCACGCTGAGGTGTCGACCAGGATCACTTGGCGCTGGGCTCGGTGTCGGCAGAAACCTCATCGATGGCTTCGCTTCCGCGCATCGCTAGAGCCTCATCACAGTGGGATTTCTGGGCCGGCCCACCGTGAGACGAGCGACCCACGGGAGGGTTGTGTCGAACGCTATGTTGGCCACTCCAAAGCAAACGGGGAGACCATGAAGCAGTTGATCGGAACAATCGGGCTGGTGGCGGTTCTTTCCGGCGCTTGCAGCGGGGGAGGCGGGTCGCCGCTTTCAGATGTCGGAAGCAATGCAGCAGACACCGCCGGCGCGGCAGCAGCCCCCACATCGGCGGCCCAGCAGTCCGACAGTTCCGGCAGTGCTCCGGCGGTAGCCAACGCCAACCCTGATGTTCCCAGCGATTTTCCGATGCCTGTCCCTAATGGGGCCCAGATCGACTCGGTGCAGAGTTTCGAATCCACCGGCGTGCCCGACTATGTGATTCAGATCTCGATGGACGCATCCAAAGCCCAGGAGACCGCCGACGCCATCAGAGCATTCTACAAGGATTATGGCCTCACCATCGACGACAGCGGCTCATTCATCATGGCCCAGAATTCAGAAGTATTCAGTACCGTCACCATCCTCGAGGCCGGAGAACGCACCAGCATGATCCTGAGTTGGGCTCCCGCATAGCCCAACACTCAATGCTCCCGCCATCCGCCGGATCCGAAGTCAGCCGGCGGAGCCAGAGCGGGCATGAATGGAGATCACCGACCACAGTAGAGACACTTGCGCCGACAAGAACGGTTCGGGCGAAGGGTCCACCGACGCGGCGATCTAGATGACTCTGCAGCCTCGCACCGAGAATCGAAGGCCGGGGGTAGGCAGACTTGCCGCACCTGTGCCATCAAGAAGGATGGTCTGGAAGCGCGAACACCTGCCCGGCCGATCAGCCGGATTGGAGCCCCGGCCCTTGAGGGCGAGCTGAGGCGCGCGATACTTCGGGCGTGACGACTCTCGACTGGTATGGCTGCGCCACATTCAGCCTCAAGACCGCAGGAATGACGATCTTCCTCGACGCTTACATCGACCGGGCCGCGAACGCCGACGGCACCGGAATGAGTGCAGACGACATTGAAGAATGCGACTGGATCGTGATCGGCCATTCGCACTTCGACCACCTCTATGGTGCCGAACGCATCATGGCCAACACCGACGCCACCCTGATCGGATCGTACGAGACCGTCCGGGTGATGGAGCAGGCCGGGGTGCCACCGGAACGGATGATGTGCGTCGCGGGAGGCGAGACCGTCGATCTTGGCCGCGACGTCAAGGTCAGCGTCTATCCCAGCCAGCACTCATGCGTGTGGACCTCCACCCAGATGGCGCAGCCGGGCGAGGTCTGCATCGGTGAACTTGGTCTCACATTCCAGGAACAGAAGATGCGGATGGACGCGCTGATCGACGGCTTTGGTGAGTCGCTCGAACCCGCCGCCATCGATCACGTCATCTCAAGTGCAACCGGCCACAGCGAACGTGGCGACGGTGGTGCGCTGATCTTCTTGTTCGAGTTGCCCGACGGAACGGTGTTGTTCCAGGACACTTCTGGGCATTGGTCCGGGGTGTTCGACGATCTCACGGCCGATGTGGCCATCCTCGCTGCGGCAGGTCGAGCCAATATCGATGGTGAACCAATCCAGGGGAGCCTGGCGGAGTTCATGGGGAGAGAGGTGTCGGCCATCGGCCCATCGACCGTCGTGTTGTGCCATCACGACAATTGGCTTCCGGGTTTCTCGATCGAAACCGACGTCACCTCCATTCGCGACGAGATCCGGCGTGTTGCACCGGGGGCGCAATTGCTCGAGCTTGGCTATCTGAGCGGTACGGAGATCCTGCCTTTCGGCTGATCGCGCTCCACGATCTCCAAGCGATAGGGCCCGGTACAAGTTGTAGACGGATCGAAGAGCATCGTCGCTGTCGAGCGCCGGCCGATAAGGGGGACGCTCAGTGGAGCAGACGATTGGTCGAGCGCAGCCGATGGGCCAGTTCGCGTGCCATGGAGAGGCCCAGCCCTGGCACCTCTTGTGCGATTTGGGCGAATCGATTGTGGGGAATGACCAGCACGGTCATGTCTGTCTTGGCTCGCACGAGTGCTGTCGGAGGACCTTGATCGAGCAGGCCGATCTCACCGACGATCTCGCCCGCGCCGATCTCGCCGACCGGCTTGTCGTTGACGATGACCTCGGCCGTTCCTGATTCGACCACGTAAGCCTCGCGGCTGAGACCGCCGGCGCGGATTAGAGCAGTGCCGGGCTCTACCTCGGCAATGTCGACTATTGATGCCAACAACTCGAGCGTCTGACGGGCACAGCGGCTGAATAGTTTCGTCTCGCCGAGCCTGATCACCTTTGGATCCTTGGAATGCATGGCTGACCTTTCGTGTGGGGGTTGATCGGGAATTGGGTGATCAAATTGAGTTGACCGATTCCATACGTATTCAAGCTCTCACGAAATGTTGAAACCGCCAACCCCTGCAAGTGAGCGAATGAACTGTCACATCAACATTGGTGTCTCAGGAAGTCCTTGGCCGAATCTGAATCGACCATCACGGGCCGCACTCGGTGCAGTGAACGTCGGGGACATCTTCGCCGGCCACGAAATCGGTAAGCCAGTCGATGAACAGCGTGCCCTCTACCTCGAGCTGATACGTCATCTTGATTCGCAGAACGGTGTGAAGTGCGCCCGGAGCCACATACGTGTGGAGATCCACCCCCGCTGCCTCGATGTCGATCTCGTTCTGGTCGACGCGTGCGAGGCGGTCATCGGACCCGATCCCGGCAGCTTTGGTGAAGCCGGCCTGGGTGGCGTCGCGGGCGTAATCGAATCGCGCGAACCGGATCCTCGGAGCGTGGAGACCAGCCTGTACGAATAGCCGTGGGATGCTCCAGTCGGCGGACTTGATTCCGGCATTGACCTCCCAATCCGGAACAACACTCATGGTGCCCCACAGGTCGTTCAAAGCCACTGTCGTATCGGGGTCGTCGGGATAGGAGCCGGAGCCGTCGGAGATCGACGATATGACGGCGTTCGGGAATGCGTCGGCCGCGAGGCCTGCAAACAGCGGGGCGGCGATGCCTCCCGCGCTTGACCCGGCCACAACGATCTCATCGGCGTCAGGGAAATGCTCGACCAGGTAGTGGAGTCCGTTCTCGGCGTTGTGAAAGCCGTTGTGGTGGATGGTGAGGCCTGGCTCGTACTCGTGTATCGAGTTGCCGATGTGTACGTCGCCGGTGCAGTACGGCATGAAAATCATCGACCAGTCGGCGAATGGATTGCGCGGATTGTTCAGTTGGAAGATCCCGCTGGCCCGAGCCGGGTCATCGCGGTCGTCGGCGTGGACCGAAAATGTGCCGTCTGTGAATGAACAAGTGTCAGCGCTGAAACAGGCACCACCGCCTTGCAAATACAGCAACACCTTGGTGGGGCTGGCGTCGCGGGTCCAGTAGCTGTAGCCGGTGCCGTCAGAACACTGGCATTGCTCACCGGGTTCGTGCTTGACCCACGCGGGCGAGAATTGCGACGGCGTGTCGCGAGTCGTTGTCGTGGTGACGATCATTTGGGCGGCGGTAGTCGTCGGCGCGGCAGTGGTGGGCGCGGTGCCGACAACGGTGGTTGGCGCGGCTTTGGTCGGGGTGGAAGCGACCCGACCTGATCCGTCACTGCACGCCGCCACGAGAAGCCCCAACACGATCACAACACGAGTTGAGCGCAGCATCGGCGAGTCCTTCATCAGTCGCCGAACCTACTGGGGTCAATCTCCCTGCCCAGAGGATGGTCGAGGAGCAAGACACCTTCGGGAGCGGGATTGTTGGTCTCGCGTACCTGTTGGAGCACACCGGTCGCGGCGGCCCGGCGAAGTTCACCCTCGACGGGATCGCTGATGTCGTTCCAGTTGCTCCACCGGTGATAGAGCATGAAATGGGCGGTTGGCATTTGTGATTGCATTCCCGCGTACATGGCCGCCCGCATGAAATCAGCCCCCTGCCCATCACCCACGCCCGGCTTCGGACTCTGGCCTTCGCCAACGAAACTGTTCGCGGTCTCTTCGATGATCACCACTGCATCGGGCATGCCAACCGCATCGAGAACTCTTCTCTTCAGATCGAGATCCACCCAATACTTGGGCTGGACGTGGCCGTAGCTGTGAACCTTGACGAACACTCCACGCCGTCCGGCGAAAAGCTCTTTCAGGACGGCTCCGTAGCCCTCGTTGATTATGTTCGTGAAACTCGCCATGCCCGGCGGTGAGACCATCACCCCGAAGTCGTCATGTATTGCTTCGAGCTCCATCGGTAGGCCGGCGGCCGTCAGGATGTTGGAGAACTCCTGGGGTGAGTTGCGACCGCCGAAGTCGAGTTCGTTCCAGAGCCCCACCCCCCACGGCAACGCGTCGCGTCGGTCCATTTCTTCGACCTGGTTGCGCAGATCGTGTGGCGTGGAACTTTCGTCCTTCAGGGTGAACACCACCCGGAACCCTGCCGCGGTGCGTTCCCGGATCTCTTCGTAGAACTGGTCGGTGAGAGGGGAACGTCCTCCCGTCTTCATCGCCCAGAAGGGTCGGATCTCAACCGGGGCGTCGGGATCGATCTGAACGATGTCGTCCCAAACATCACGAGCCCATTGGGGAGTTCCTTCAGGAGTGTTGTCGGCATGGATCGAGGCCGCATACCACCACGTCTCCTGATGGGTTTGCTCCCAAAGTGGCATTTCGATCGTCGTCGCCGTGGTCGTGGATTGAATGTCCGGATCTGAGGTGTCTGCTCCCGCGATTCGGGATGAGGATCCCGCAGTACATGCAGTCACCAGGGTTGCCGCAGCGACGGCAGTGGCCGTTTTCCCGAGACGAGTGAACCTACGCATCAATCAACTGTCGGCTGAAGATCCCGATCACAAAGCGCCGCAACGGTCGGGAATCGATGGTCTTGGCTACGGCCGCTCGCCCCTGGCGAGTCGGGCGTTGACGTCGTTGACCACATCGAGAAGCTCGATCGGCTCGTCGATCACGTAGTGCGCGCCATACTCCCAGAGCAACTTGCGGGTGTGATCGAGGCGCTGTTGGATGTCGGCGTCCGAAAGAGCGGCCGCGACCTCGAGACTGTTGATGTCCATGTAGTTGCTGTATCGAGCGATCCCCACTGTCCAACATCCGGCTTCGAGGCCCTCCCCGATTCCTGAGGTGGTGTCGTCAACTTTGACCACCGACTGGATCGGGTGGATGTCGAGTAGGTCGAGGTTGCGGTAGACCATGAATGGTCGAGGGCGGGCACCGTGAATCACCTCGTCACCGGCCACCGTGCAGTCCGGATTGAACCCCTGTTCGATGGCGTGCGCCAGAAGCACATCGACCATGGGACGGGTGAATCCGGTGGTCATCCCGATCTTGACGCCGAGCTGGTTTTGCAACGTTTGCGCCATTTCGACCACACCCGGCAACAACTCCGCATATTCGGGTAGGCAATCCACCTGAAGCGGCACGAATTCGCTGAACATCGCATCGACATCGCTCGGGCCGGGATCGGAACCGTGCACCGCCCGCCAACGATCACGAATGGCGGGATCCTCGGTGAGCATCTTGATGTGGAGGTCCTTGCGCAACCCCATCGGCCCCCGCGCCTCGCTCATGGAGATTTCCACACCCTGCCGTTTGAAAACCTCCACGAAAACGGAGGCTGGAGCGATCACGTAGGCGTCGGCCACCGTGCCGCTCCAGTCGAGGACGACCCCCTTGACCGGACCCCGGTAGGTTCGCGTGTAGGTGTACTCGGGCTTGTGCATGTTCAGCTGTCTCCAATGGTCATGTGGGCGGTTGGCATGGCTTCATCCTCGGATTCCCATGTCGGCAAGGACTTCTTCGATAGCGAGTAACAGATTCTCGACGTCGTCCGGGAATATGCGGCCGATGGTGCCGATACGGAAACAGTCGGCGTTTGTGACCTTGCCGGGGTAGATCACAAAACCCCTGTTCCGCAGGGCCTCATAGAAGTAGTCGAAATTGAATTCGCCTTGTTGCGGGTAACGGAACGAGGTGATGATGTTCCCCTGGTTCTGTTGGTCGAGGTACTCGATCAGGCCCAGTCGACGGGTTCCTGCCACGAGCGTTTCGTGGTTGGCGCGGTAGCGCTCGGCTCGTCCATCCACTCCACCTTCCGCTTCGAGTTCGGAAAGGGCACGGTGAAATGCACGTAGGGCGTGAGTCGGCGGCGTGAACCGGAATTGGCCGTTGGCCTCAAGCCCGAGATATTGCGCGTTGAGATCGAGGCTCAGGCTTCTGGCGAGACCGGCTGTGGACTCGAGCGCGTTGAGGCGGGCGATCACGAATGCGAATCCTGGGACGCCCTCGATGCATTTGTTGGCCGACGAGACCAGGTAGTCGATGTGGGCTTCATTGACGCTCAATGGCACAGCACCGAAACTGCTCATCGCGTCCACAAAATAGCAGCGACCATGTCGGTGGACGACCTCGCCGATCTCCGAGACGGGGTTGATGATGCCCGTGGTGGTTTCGCAGTGGGTGACGCTGACATGAGTGATTCGATCGTCTTCGTCGAGGATCTGCTCGACATCGGTCGGCGAGGGTGTTCGGTTCTCTGCCACGGTGATGACCTCGGTGGGAATGCCGAGCACCTCGGCGATTTTCACGATGCGCCGGCCGTAGGCACCGTTCACAACGACGAGGATTCTCCCGTCGCGGGGAACCGTTGAGGACAGCACCGCTTCAAGGCTGAATGTGCCGCTTCCCTGCATGAGGACGGCAGTGTGTGTGGTCTCGTCGACACCTGCCAGGGAGACGAGCCGTCGGCGAATGTCGGCCACCATCTCGATGAATTCCGTGTCGCGCGACCCGACGTCAAGGCTCATCGCCGACTTGACGGACGCGCTGGTGGTGAGCGGACCAGGTGTGAACAGCAGGCTCTCGCGGGCATCGACCGACGTTGGCATGGGGTTACCGCTTTCCTGCATCTGGTATATACCAGATACTACAGCTGCGCTCACTCGGATGTGCGCACCTCGCCACCGGTGATCCCCACGTGCAGGCGCACGGCCCGCGATCGCCACCATTCGGTGTCGGACTGGACCAATCGGTCTCCGACATAGCGCTGTCGGATCACTCGGAGCACGCTGCCCACCACACCCAGGCCAAGCACCTCGCCGACCCAGTCCGGCGCGGCGAGCACCTCAAGAGTGGCTTGCTCGAAAGTGATCTCGATCCCGACCGACGCAAGAATCGACTTTGTCGAAAGCCGCATGTCGCAGGATTCGATTCGGCTTCCGAGGTCCGCCTTCACATGAATGTCCTCGGCAACGATCGGCCATCCGTCGAGACGTCGACGGCGCCGGACAGCAAAAACCATTCCGTCCGGGGGTTGGTGGCCGGGTGGCTCCACGGTGGTGAGAACCTCCGTCCTGAGCTCGCGACCAAGCTGGGCTGTGAGCTCGGCCAATGGCGGTGAGCCGGTCAGGATGTAGTCGAGGCTCGCCGGGGTGGTGTACCAGCCCGAACGATCGCGGCGGTAGATCAGGCCGCGCGACTCAAGCAGTTGAAGAGCTCTACGAACCGTGCCGCGCTGGCAGTCGAAACGCTCGGCCAGGGCACGTTCAGATGCGAGTTTTTGATTCGGCGTGCCGTCGTCGATCTCGCACTCGATGCGTCGGGCGATGGAGCGATAGCCGGTGTCCGAACCTGGGCCGGAAGCCACGAGTTCCTCCTGAAGATCCAGCGGGCAGGGCAATACGAACGTAGTACGGAACCAGGAGCGTGTTACGAAGGCAGCACGGACGGGTTCAGTTGACAACACGCAGCAACAACGAAATTGCCGACACTGACAACAGCGCTACCACCAATCGTTCAAAGACGTGGCCGTCAATTCGGCCGCGGAGTCGGGATCCGATCGGCACGACTGCCAGAACCACCGCCAAGGCCACCGTTGAGGCGACCATGCGATCAGTTGTGAACTCTCCGGATGCAAGGAGAACCGCCAATTGGGCGGTACCTCCCACGAAGAACAAAAGCGTCACCGAATAGACGTAGGCGTTCTTGCCAAGGCGATACCCATGAAGCCACATGGCGACGATCGGACCGCTGATCCCAACCGCGCCCTGCATGACTCCGGCCACCAAGCCAATGGGAGGAGACCATCTTCGACTGGTGGCAGCGTCCATCAGACTGGCCGGTGAACGGAAATATCGGATCACGAACACAGCGATGGTGACCACCAGGGCCAAAATGAGAGGCGTTTCAGGCAGGTTGACCAGAAGCAACACGCCTATTACTGAACCGATAGCCATCGTGAGGCCCAGTACGGCCAGGTCTCTGGTTTCGTGCCGTGCTTCCTTTGATGCTCGGTTGATCACGAGATTGGTCAACGTGTTGGGGAGCGCAATGATCACCACGGCATCGTGCACGCCAATGAAGAGCGAGAGAAACGGAACCGCCAGCATCGGGTACCCCATACCGGTGACGCTCTTGACGAACGCTCCAACCACGGAGGCGAGCGCGATCAGAACAAGTTCGCCAGATGACATTCGCTGATCCTAGGTAGGCGTGACGGCCGAATTGTCAGCCGGGGAGCGGTGGATTCGGTTGTTTGACACGTGTCTCGTGGCGGTCATCGAAACCCGGCCAGCAGATCGTTAAATATCATGCATAATATCTGGACTAGCGTTGCGGTCATCGTTACCATCGACTGGCACACCAAGCGAAAGATCAGAGTCCATGACACTTGCTGATGAAACGGCCGCATTCTCGGCCAAGAGCGCATCGAAGTTCAGCGATGAACAGAAGGCCATTTACAGGCGGTCCCAGGAGCACATCGAGTCCTCGGACATCTTGGCGACCGCACTGAAGGTGGGGGACACCGCCCCCAGCTTTGAACTTCCGGATGCCTACGGCGAGACGGTCAAGCTGACCGATGTACTGGCCACCGGGCCCGCAGTTGTCTCGTTCTACCGTGGGGCCTGGTGCCCATTTTGCAATCTCGAACTTCGCGCCATGCAACGGGAACTGGCAAATGCCCAGCAGTCGGGCATCACGCTGATCGCGATCTCGCCCAACACACCTGATGAGTCGCTGGGGATGATCGATAAGGACGAACTCACGTTCCCGGTCTTGTCGGATGCCGGCAACTCCGTCGCCAAGCAATTCAACCTCGTATATGAGATGGAGAGCGGAATCGTCAGCCTGTATCGGGAACAAGGCCGCGATATCGGGGCGATGAACGGTTCAGAAGTTTGGGAACTTCCGGTACCTGCCACTTACGTGATCGACCAATCCGGTGTCATACAGTACGCCTTCGTTGATCTCAACCACAGGGTTCGTGCCGAGCCCTCGGAGGTCGTCGCTATCGCGGCGGCTTTGTAGGAGCAACATTGCCGAATGTCACGATGCTCAGCGTTGACGAGTTGTTGGAAGGCGACCTCGCGGGCTATGTGAAGAAGTGCCTGCGTCACAAGGCACCCGACCCGGCGTTCCACGCCATGCAAGGCCACAATCCGGCTCTATCCAAGGCGCTCTATGTCGCATGGGGCACGGTCTTCGATACGGGAGTGGTGAGCCACAGCCTCAAGGAGATCATCCGTGTGCAGCTGTCTCGAGCGGCGTTCTGCAACTATTGAGGCAATGTTCGATCTGCTTCGGCGAAGCAGGCAGGATTGACCGAAGAGCGAATCGATGAGGGCATCGACAACTGGCGTCTGAGCGACAAATTCAGCGACGCCGAGAAGATCGCCCTCGAGTACTCCGAGCTCATGCAGTTTGAGCCGGCGAAGATTGATCAGGAGTTCTACGATCGCCTACGAACTCACTACAGCGATGACGAGATCGTGGAGCTGGGGGCATTCATAGGGTTCAACGTTGGCTACCACACGTTCTTCCGCACACTCGACTTCTACCCGATGTTCTCGCCAGCCGGGGTACTTGTCAGCCAAGAAGAGTCGCGACGGATCTACGGCGACACGCCCGGGTCGCACCTAAGGCCAGAGGTATTGGCAGCAATTCAGTCGTCCAGCATCCAAGACACGACGGCTCCGCCGCAGTCATGACCTTCATCGAACCAATCGACCCGGACAAGGCAATCGCGGGTGGACTTGAAGCTCGAATGGCGGGCTTCGCGAGTCTGGGCGACCAATCGGCGACGTTTCTGCGGATACTCGCCCGCGCTCCCAAGTACGCCGAGGCCCTATGGGACGCCATGTCGGAGTCTTTGTTCAATGGAGGTGTCGACCACGTACTCAAGGAAATGATCAGAATCCAGTTGGCGACGAAAGCCGAGGATCAGTACTTCTCGAACTTGCGATCAGTGCGCGCAACCGACGCCGGGCTCACCGAGGATCGGATTCAAGCGGCTCTCGGTGATTTCCAGAACGACTCCCGATTCACCGACGCCGAAAAATGGGCTCTCGAATACTCCTATCGCATGTACAGATCGCCCGAGACGGTCGACACGGCCTTCTACGACGAAGGAAAGAATCACTGGACCGAAGCGCAGATCGTGGAGATTGGAGGCCTGATCGCCGTCCATTACGGAATGCAGGTATTCATGCGCACGCTGCAGATTGATTGAGCGTCAGTCGAGCTCCTTGAGAGCGATGCGAACATCGACCGGATTCCACCACTTCTCGATCCCGAGATGGTCGGCGACTACGCCGGCAGCGTTGTAGCCCGGTTGGCCGTGGAAACTCCCTCCTGGATGCTGGGATGCTCCACACAGGTACAGGCCGTCTATGGGGGTGTCGTACCCGGGCATCTGTGAACTCGGGCGGTTGATCCCCCAGTTGTCCGGATGAAAACTTCCATGGTGGCGGTCGCCACCGCGCATCGACGCGATCCGCCGTTCAGTGGCATCAGGTGAATGGCTCGCCAGCTCGATCGTGGCATTCTCGATGTTGGGGGCGTATCTCGAATAGGTATCGACGACCGTTGTTGTTCGTTCCCGGACGGCTGATTCGTCCCACTTCCCACGGTTTGTCGGGCCGGGCACGAAGTGCCACCCGAACGTCGTGTGGCCTCCGGCAGGCGCTTGGGTGGGATCATGGACGGTAGGTACCGAGACGTGGACTGGGGCGTCGGCTGTAAGTTGCATGGCCCGCACCGCGTTCATGTGAGCTTCGATGTCATCGGATGATTCGTATCCGAGAGCAAGGTTCAAGGCGTGGGGGACATCGGGGTTGTAGTTCTCCGAGGTGAATCTGGGCCGATCGGATAGCGCCCAGTGCACACCAAAGAGCGCCTCCTCCAGCCATCGGTAACCCGATAGCTCGAGACTCAAACTCGAGTCGAGATGCTCTGCGCCGACGAGCTCCAACATCGTGATGGGCGCGGGCACACTGCTCACCACAAACTTTGCGTTGATGGTCCGACCATCCGCGAGGGAGACGCCGGTGGCGCGGCCATTCTGTACGTTGATCGACGCCACCGGTGAGTCAGTCTTGATGACGCCGCCCTGGTCGGTGACGGCCGCAGCGATTGCCTTGGCCACCTGATACGTGCCACCACGAACCAAACGACCGCCTTGGGAGTTGGCCAGGGCGAGGGCAACGATCGATCCGATCCCAGGCACGTCGAGATTCGGGAGGTAACCCCGGACGCTCACATTGAAGAGCACGAGGCTGCGAAGTGGCTCACTGAGGAACGCGTTTCTCACGACATCGAGGGGCGCTTGGGTGTCCAATGCCAAATACTGACGGCCGAGCCGACTGTTGGAAAGAAGATCTTCGAGTTCGTCCGTTGGCAGGGGTGGTGCGAATCTCAGCGGTGTGTCCACCGCCTCGGTCAACTTGGAAAATTCGAGGAACAGGCGACGATAGGTCTGAGCATCCGCAGTGGAGATTCGCCGGATTTCGGCCACGCTGCGATCGAGTGCCGAATATGTGACGAGCGCTCGCTCGCCCCCATCGAAAGGTATGGCATTTTGTACCTGCGGGTAGATCGATGATGCCCCGTACCGCCCCAGTTCCAAGTCGTTCCACACGACGTATTCGGGAGTCCAGCGAACGAAATATGCATGAAGGTTGTGCCTGAATCCGGGACGTGTGATCTCCGATGTGGTGGTCCCACCCCCGACCTCGCTAGCCGCCTCCAGCACCAATACCCTCTGCCCGGCCCTGGCCAAATATGCAGCGCAGACCATCGAGTTGTGGCCTCCACCGACAAAGATTCCGTCAAACTCATCGGTGAGCTGGGTGGCATCGTCAATTTTCATCCGAGTCTCCAATCGAGGGCACCGCGTCCGACGAGTGACCCCGTTCGCAACGAATCATGAATATCGAGAACACCAGCTGGGCCCCGGACCTCGCCGATGACGGGTCGGATCGCTCCGGTGGCGACCAGTCTCGCGGCTTCGGTCAACTCGCTTCGATAGCTGTAACGCGAACCAATCAGCGAGAGTTCACGGAAGACCAGTTGACGCGATTCGATTTCGACGCCGCGATCTCGGAACGTGGTGAGGGCAACAACTCTGGCGCCGGTCTCCGCGCCGTCAAGCGCCCATCGGATCGCTGCGGTCGTGCCCAGTAAGTCGACCACGACACTCGGCCGACCCTTGGGGAAAACATCCGATGCGCCGATTGAACCCAAATCGTTCGATCGGACCGCGATGGCCCCGAGTCGCTCAATTTCGGCCAGCTTGTCGTCGGTGATGTCGAAGCCGGCAACTGAAGCACCCAGATACTGGGCCACTTGGACCATGTGGATTCCCACGCCTCCACCGGCACCCAAGACCACCACCCGATCGCCGGGACCGATTTCGGCCCGCGAGGCGACGTGAACCGGAGTGGCCACGGCATCAGGAATCACCGTGCAGTCGAGGGGGTCTACATCATCGGGAACAACAATCGCGTTGCGATGGGGGAGCACCGCCATGGGTGCGTATCCACCATCGCGGTGAACGCCGACCCAACCGGCCAGATTCGAGCACCTGGGTTCATGTCCGGCCCGGCATGCGTCACATTCACCGCAGTGCAGGTAGAAATAGGCCGCCACCCGGCGCCCGGTGAGCGAGGTGTCGACTCCGGCACCGACGGATCTGACCCGACCGACGAATTCGTGACCAGGCACGCGAGGAAGCAACTTGGTGTCATCGTCGAGATCGCCATTGATGCAGTTGAGAACGGTGAGCCCCACCGAGCATGCCTCGACGTCGACGAGCACTTCACCTGCGTGCGGAACGGGATCGGGCAGCTCCTCCCATACCGGGTCGGCGCCCCAAGACTTGACTCGATATCCGTACATTCGCTGCTCCCTTGGGCGAGGTCGAAATAGCCGCCGCCATCGCGATGGCTAGAGGTCAAATACCCTCACGGCATTGGCACCCTTCATGGCAGTCCGTTCGTCTTCGCTGAGTCCCGGGGTGCGGTCGATGAGACCCAAGGGATCCGTCTCGCCCATGTCGAACGGGAAATCAGTTCCCGCCATCACTCGATCACTGCCGACGACATCCACCAGATGGCGAAGGTAGAGAGG
>CAZHMP010000003.1:21624-23580 GCA_964533595.1 uncultured Acidimicrobiales bacterium
TATCCGTCGGGGTGGAGAATCACCGGTATGCCCTTTGATGCAACCGCCCGCCAGAACGGTCTGAAGTGCGGTTCATCAAGATTGCGTCCGGCTATCGTGCCGCCAATTTGCAGGCCCTTGAATCCGAGTTCGTCGACCGCTCGGTCCATTTCGGTGATCGCCAATTCGATGTTCTGCAACGGCACCGTGGCGCCCAGTGCACAGAATCGGTCAGAGCGGTCAGACACCGCCTGCGCCAAATTGTCGTTTTGTATGCGGGCAGCCTCGGCTCCAACCTTGGCCGGAGCCCAATAGCCGTACTCCGACACAAACGTGGCGAGTCCCTGTATGTCGATTCCCATGGTGTCCATGTGGGCTATGCGATCCTGCGGATTGCGAAGAGGGCCCACGATGTTCGGGAACATCACCTGGTTCTGGTCGAGAGAATCCTGTCCCATGAAGAAGCTGTACGGGTCGTGCTCGAGCAGTCGGTGCGGGCCAAGCATCTCCGACGCTGCCGGGGTGGCCAGATGGCAGTGGATGTCGACAGTTGGGAATGGTGTCATCACTGAGCCGCCGTTTCGGAAATGGCCCCTGGGCCCGAGATGAATTGTCCCCTCGGTGGCGCCTCGTGCTCGAGAACTCGGCCCCGGAGCAGCACCGACCTCACCTTGCCCCGTACTTCGATGCCCTCGTATGGAGTCCACCCCGCCCTTGACACGACGTCTTCCTTGCGGATCTGCCAACGCTCATCCGGATCCACGATCACGATGTCGGCGTCGAAGCCAACCTCGATTCGCCCCTTTCCCGCCAGTCGGTAGTTCTCCGCCGGCCGTTGCGCGTAGGCCTCAACCAGGCGCTCCAATGAAGTCTGTCCGGTGAGTGCGGCATCAAGCATCAGCGGCATTGTGGTGTCGAGTCCGGGAAGACCGAAGTGACACTCCCAGATCGTGCCATCGTGCTTTTGATCAGGTGTGGAAGGTGCATGATCGGTTGAGAGATGATTGATAGCGCCGTCGTTGAACGCGGCCCACATCCGGTCCTTGTCCTCCTTCGATCTGATACGAGCGGGAGGTGTGAATTTCCGAAACGGGCCATGCTCATGGATGCCGGACTCTTCAAGATAGAGATACTGGGGGCAAGTCTCGGCAACCAGCGGGGACCCATACGATCGTTCTCGAGTCACCAGGTCGAGGACCTCGGCGTTGCTCACATGAGCGACCGCGGCTCGAACGCCGGTGACTCTCGCCAGAAGAGCCGTGGATCCCACGGCCACAAGCTCGGCCTCGCGGGATCGCCACTCGGGAATCACACCCGGGTCGATGCGGCCCTCCGACTTGAGGCGGCGTTCGTTGTGCGCGGTCATCAGATCGTCTTCGCAATGGATCAGACATGCCGCATCGAGATCAGACAACTCCTCGAACACGTCGAGCATCACTTCGGGTGTCACGGCCGGCACCCCATGGGTGGCGCAAGTGAAGATCTTGAAGAAGGACACTCCGGCCTGCCAAAGTTCACGGATCTGGTGGGCGTGTTCGGGAAAGATGTGGGCGGCCAGTCCGAAATCGACGTGTGACCGGTCTCGCAGGTGTTGCTTCTTCTCGGTGAAACGACCGGAATCGGTGAGCGGCCACCCATGGGTGTGTTCGATGATGGTGGTGACGCCCTGCCGGGAGGCGGCCAACGTGCCGGTCGGGAAATCCTCTCTGGTGGTGTCTCCGGGTTCCATCAGGTGCACGTGGGTATCCACCATTCCCGGAAGCACGAATGCCCCACCTGCGTCGATCACCTCGTTTGCGGACTCGGCCGATGCATCGTCGAGCAGGGCTGCCACCTTGCCGTTCTGTATGCACACGTCGACGCGGCGCCGACCGCGGGGGCTGACCACGGTGCCACCTCTGATGATCGAATCGAAGGTCATCGCCGGGCTACTTGCTACTTGATTGCCTGGGGATTCAACGGTGAGCCCACCGCCCC
>CAZHMP010000003.1:23680-71602 GCA_964533595.1 uncultured Acidimicrobiales bacterium
CACGGCGTCGGGCCATGTCGCCGGTCCTGATCAGCACGATGTCGCCGGTGCCCACCTCGACCCCAAGATGGGCGCATGCTTCGTCGAGATCGTCGCTGGTGATGGCGTCGCCCGGCTCCAGATAATCGACACCGCGTACTCGCGGCATGTCCAGAAGGACTCCGCGCGAGACCACCGTCTTCTGGTTTTCCATTCCGTTCTTCTTGGCCCCTGAGCTCGACACGAGCCGGGCATCGCGATCGTTGTACATCTTGCCGTTGTGGAAAATGTGGGCCAGGGAGTCCCACTGTGTTCCTCCCTGCAGGAACAAGAAGAGAGTGTCGTCGGCGACTCCCCAGCCGAGGGGCCAGTCCTGCGCTCCCTCCACGTGGTCGGTTCCGGTGGCGACCATCTGGTGAACGGCGTTGACTCGGCCGAACGCGCCCGTCTGTGGGCCCTGGGAATCGAGTGGCAGCTGGAGCGAAAAAACTTTTCCTTGGCGCACCAGTCCGGCCGACTCGGCGACCTTGTCAGCGGTGATGTGATTGAGAGTGCCGAGTTCGTCATCGGCGCCCCAGCGGCCCCAATTCCGGTACGCGCTGCAGTATTCGTCGAGTAGTTCAGTGGTGATTTCCGGAGTGCTCATGTTGCTGGTTTCCTTCTCGGTTGACTGGGCAAGGCCCGGTTCAGGCGTAGCGATCAACGCGTAAGTCGGCTTGGGCTTGATGTCCGGCGAAGTTCTCGAGCGCGCACAATCGACTGCAGTAGCGGCCGATGGTGGCGCTGGATGCGGGGTCGGTCACTCGTTGGTAGGTGACGGTTTTGATGTATTTGCCGACCCAGAGCCCGCCGGTGTATCGGGCCGCACCTTGGGTGGGAAGGGTGTGGTTTGTACCGATCACTTTGTCGCCGAAGGCAACGTTTGTCATGGGGCCGAGAAACAGCGACCCGTAGTTGACCATGCCGTCGAGGAAGAAGTCGTTGTCGGTAGTCATTACCTGCACGTGCTCAAAGGCGAGTTCGTTGGCAAGCCGGAGCATTTCGGTGTGGTCGTCACACACGATCACTCGCCCGTAATCGGCCCATGCCCGACTGGCGATGTCGGCGGTAGCCAAAGTCTTGAGTTGACGTTCGACCTCGGCGATTGTGGCCACGCCCAACTCACGTGAAGTTGTGAGCAACACCGCCGGGCTCGTCGGGCCGTGTTCGGCCTGACCGAGCAGATCAGTCGCACACATCTGCGCGTCGACGGACTCGTCGGTGAGGAGAAGAGTCTCAGTGGGCCCGGCAGGCAGATCGATTCCGACCCTGCCGTAGAGCTGACGTTTCGCCTCGGCAACGAACGCGTTGCCCGGCCCGACCAACATGTCGACAGGGTCGACGAAATCGGTTCCCAGAACCATCGAAGCAACTGCCTGCACCCCGCCAAGGAGATAGATCTCATCAGCACCGGCCATATGCATCGCAGCGATGGTGGCCGCGGGCAACGAGCCTTGTATCGGTGGCGTACAAACCGCGACACGCGGCACTCCGGCCACTTTGGCCGTCAACACGCTCATGTGAGCCGACGCCACCATCGGGTACCGGCCACCGGGCACATAGGCACCAACACTCGCCACCGGAATGTTCTTGTGACCAAGCGTCACTCCGGGAAGGGTCTCGATCTCGATGTCATGAAGCGAGGCAAGTTGCGCTTCCGCGAAAGTGCGAATCTGGCGTTGCGCATAACCAATGTCGTCCAGCACGCCCGGATCGACACCAGCAATCGCCTTATCGATCTCCTCCGGCGAGAGTTGAAACGATGCGGGGGACCAGTTGTCGAACTCCGCCGAATACTGTCGAACCGCCTCGGACCCTCGGACCTCCACATCAGCGACAATCTCGGCGACCCTGGCCGACAACGCCGGATCCGTGCCATGTGACCCTTTGGCAGTGGCTTGTTTCAGTGTCTCTGCCATATCAATCTCGCCTTTGTGGCCCTAGTCGCGGAAAATGATGCATAATGCATCATGGGTCGCGACAGTAGCAGGAACTAAGTGAAGCTGGATGGAAAAATCGCTCTGGTAACCGGAGCCGGGCGGGGGATAGGTCGTGAGATAGCAATCGCATGCGCCGAAGAGGGCGCTGTGGTCGTGTTGGCTGCCCGATCAGTTGACGCACTCACCGATACGGCCAATGAGATTGCCCGAACCGGCCACGACACTCAGGTCATCGAGACCGATGTCACCGATCGAGGCAGCGTCGAGTCCATGGTCGCGCAGGCACTCGAGCGATGGGGGCGGATCGATGTCCTGGTCAACAACAGCGGCATCGCCGGACCGTCGGCGCCATCGTGGCAGGTGCAGGCCGAAGACTGGGACGAGACGATCGCCGTCAACCTCACCGGTGTCTTTTCATGTTGTCAGGCAGTGCTCCCATCGATGATCGAGCGTCGCTCCGGTGCGATTGTCAACATCGGATCGGTCACCGGCAAGCGTCCGTTGCTCAATCGCTCGCCTTACGCGGCGAGCAAGGCCGCTCTGATCGGACTCACACGCACCATCGCCGAGGAAGTCGGGCCTCACCACGTGAGGGTCAACCTCATCTCTCCCGGCACCGTCGAGGGCGACCGAATCGACTGGGTGTTCGAACAGCAGGCGATGGCACTGGGACGCGACGTCGACGAGGTGCGCGCTCAGTTCGTCGACTCGACTCCGCTCCGACGGCTGGTGTCGGCTCGCGATGTGGCCAACGCGGTCACCTTCCTGGGTTCCGACGAATCGGCTGGAATCACCGGGGCCGACCTCAACGTCACCTCCGGACTGGTCATGTACTGACTCGGCCCTGCCGGCTTGTGACCTTGGCCTTCATCATCGAGACAAACGATTGGACAACTTCAAAATGGGTACGAGAAAAATCACCTTGGCCGAGGCCAACACCATGATCGACATCGCCATAGCCAAGGGCCATGAGCTCGAACTCGGGAAACTGTCCGTTGTTGTGCTCGATGACGGAGGTCACCCCATTGCCATGAAGCGCGACGACGGATCGGAGTTTCTCCGTCCGCGAATCGCTCATGCCAAAGCATGGGGTGCATTGGGAATGGGGCTGGCCAGCCGGGCATTGTTCTCGAGGGCGCAGAAGCTCCCGGTATTCATGGGAGCGCTCTCACAGATCTCTGACGGCGGGCTGGTGGCCCTGCCCGGCGGTGTGCTGATCCGCGATGAAGACGGATCGGTGATGGGTGCGGTCGGGGTGTCGGGCGATTTGTCAGACGCGGATGAGGTGTGCGCCGTTGCAGGTATCCAGGAGACGGGCCTTCAGCCCGACATCGGCGACAATCCGGAATGGTTGCGTCCATGAAGCCCCGACCAAACTGCCGGCTCTCGAGCGGATCGAAGCCACTTGCTCTCGAAAGGATGAAATAGCCATGAAGAATCGCAAGCTCGGTGATGTGGGACCGGAGGTCGCGGAAGTCGGTTTCGGCTGTATGGGCCTCACGTCAAATTACGGAGAAACCGACGACGAGTCGGCAACTCGCACCGTCAACAGGGCAATCGACCTCGGGGTGACGCACTTCGACACTGCGGATGCGTACGGCTGGGGCGACAACGAAATATTGGTGGGCAAGGCATTGAGTGGCCGGAGAGATGAGGTCACGGTCGCTACCAAGTTCGGCCAGCTCATGAGGGATGGAGCGCGGGTGGTGTGCGGCACACCGGAGTACGTCAGGTCGGCATGTGAGGCGAGCCTGAGGCGGCTCAACATCGACACAATCGACCTCTACTACGCGCACCGCATCGATCCCGACGTTCCCGTCGAGGAAACCGTTGGTGCCATGAGCGAACTTGTGTCGGAAGGAAAGGTTCGCTGGCTCGGGCTGTCCGAAGCCGCGGCCGACACGATTCGGCGCGGCCACTCCGTCCATCCCTTGGCGGCAGTTCAAGCCGAATACTCATTGTGGACCAGATTCGCTGAAGACGGAATCTTCGACGTCTGTGAAGATCTGGGCGTGTCTTTTGTGGCGTACGCGCCGCTGGGGCGAGGATTTCTCTCCGGAACGATCAAATCCGCCGGTGATCTTCGAGAGGGAGATCGGCGCCAGTCTCATCCGCGATTCCAACCAGAGAACATCGACAGCAACATCACCGAAATCGGCACTCTGCAAGATGTGGCAGTGGAGGTGGGTGCTTCCACCGCTCAGGTCGCATTGGCATGGGTTCTCGCCAGCCGAGCGTTCATCCATCCGATTCCCGGCACCACGTCGATTGTCCACCTCGAGGAGAATCTCGCCGCGGCTGAGATCTCACTCTCCGATGACCAGATGCAACGACTGTCGGATTCGTTCTCGTCGGTGGCCGGCGAGCGCTATCCGCCCGGGGCACTCAAGAAGGTCCAAATATGACGGTCCCCAGATCGATCGGATTGATTTGAATGGGCAAGAGTTGGAGCACCGCTCACCGCTGGGATCTCGAGTGGCAGGACGACGTCGACATTTTGACCCTCGGCCATGGAGTCCAGGTCAAAGTTCTCTACCAGGACCCCGACACTCAGCACACCGACATGCTCGTCAAATTCCCGCCGGGGTACGTGGAACCTCGCCACACCCACGAGGCATCACACTCGATAATGGTGCTCGAGGGGGTACAGATCGCCAACGGTGAGCCGATGCACGCCGGCGACCACGTGTGGGCGTCGGGCCCGGAACCTCACGGCCCTTTTGAGTATCCCGAAGGATGCGTGGTGTTCGCGAGCTTCCGTGGACCGTCGATCAAACACATCTATCCGGGATCGCCCGCGGGCGATTCAGCGGCTGACGACTGATCCAATAGCTCACAGATCCGTTGTGGATCAACCGGATAATCGTTGACCACCACCCCGAACGGACGGAGTGCGCTCTCGATCGCCGCGATTATGGCGTTGGCCGCGGGAATGGTGCCGCCCTCACCTGCACCTTTCACCCCGAGAGGATTCATGGTCGAAAATGTCTCTTGATGGGTGATGTCGATGTGGGGTAGCTCTGCGGCCAGTGGCAGAAGGTAGTCGCCATAGTTGACCGACAAGGGTTGGCCCAACTCGTCGTAGTGCATCCGCTCGTACAGCGCATTGCCGATGCCGTGGACGACACCACCGAGAATCTGGCCCTCCACGAGTTTGGGGTTGAGCATCCGTCCGCAGTCGTGAGCGATCGAATACCTGACGATTTCGACCGCGCCGGTATCGATGTCGACTTCAACCTCGGCAATGTGTGAACCACTGGCCGTGGGTGCGCCCTTCGTGACGTTGAAAGAGGTCGCTTCCAATCCTGGCGTGAACCCGTCAGGCACGGCTTGGGTGTTGAACGGGGTGAGTTGGTGGGCCAGTTCGCCGAGGCTGACGTTGGCAGTGGGGGAGCCCTTCACAAATACGGTTCCGTTACCGAGTTCGAGGTCGGCCTCATCGGCTTCCAGCAGGGTGGACGCGAGTGCCATGGCCTTTTGGCGAACCTCAACGGCCGCGTCATGGATGGCAGTGCTGGCCGATACGACGGTTCTGCTGGCCACCGTGCCCACTCCGAGAGGGAACTTGTCGGTGTCGGCGCATTGGTAGGTCACATCATCGATGTTCACGCCGAGTTCATCGGCCACAAGTTGTGCGAAAACTGTGGCATGTCCTTGGCCTTGACTGGCAGTTCCCGTTTGGACCAGCACCGTGCCACTCGGCTGAATGCGCACGGTCGCTCCTTCGTAGGGCCCCATTCCGGTGTCTTCTATGTAAGACGACACACCGATTCCCAGGTAGCGGCCCTGGGTGCGAGCCGTTGACTGGCGGTCGCTGAAATTGTCGTAGTCGGCCAACTCCTTGACCTTGTCGAGGCATCCATGAAAATCGCCGCTGTCGTAAGTGACGAACGCTCCCTGCCCCGTCTTGTGGCCCGGCTGGTAGGGGAACTGGTCGGACCTCACAAAGTTGCGGGCCCTCACGTCGGCCGGGTCGAGATCAAGATCGCGGGCGATCCGCTCGATCATGCGTTCCATTGCGTAAGCCGCGTCAGGACGGCCGGCACCTCGCACCGGAGACTTGGTAGGCGTGTTGGTGAACACGACATCCAGCTTCACGTCGAGCGCATCGATGGCATACGGGCCGGGCAGGGGAAACAGCGACGTGACGCCGAGGATCACTCCGTAATTGGTGTACGCGCCGTTGTCGCAGATCACATTTCCGCGGACACCGCGGATGGTGCCGTCATCGTTGGCCGCAACCTCGAGTGACCAGAATTGGTCGCCCTGCTGGTTGGTAGCGGTGAAATTTTCCAGCCGATCTTCGATCCACTTGACCGGACGACCCACCTGGTGTGCTGCCAGCGGCAACACGCACTCCTCGGGGTACACCGCAGCCTTCGGCCCGAATCCACCACCGACATCAGGAGCGATCACCCTTACCTGATTGTCGTCTTTCTCCAAATAGGCGGCGACGGTCAAACGCACCAGATATGGGGACTGGGTCGAGGAGTAGAGGGTGAGTTCGCCTTCATTGGTGTCGTAGTTGGCGATCACCCCTCGACATTCCATGGAGTGAGCGCCACCACGATGTTGCAGGAACTGTTCCGTCATGGTGTGGGGTGCATCTGCGAACGCGTCGTCGATGTCGCCGAATCCGACACCGAGACTTGCCACCAAATTGTCGGGCGAGTCGACGTGAGCGACTGCCGCCTCAGAGTCGAGCGACCGCCGGCAATCAACAATCACACCGAGCGGTTCGTAGTCGACTTCCACCATCGCCGCGGCATCTTCGGCTTCACGGCGCGAGTCGGCAATCACCACCGCAATGGCCTGGCCGACGAAGCAGACTTCATCGCCGGCCAGTGGGTATGCCGTGATGTCCTGTTTCAACGCCGGTGAGGGGTAGGGCTGAAGCATCGGCTTGTGTGAATACGGCTCCCCCAGATCCGCCAGCGTTAGAACCGCGTGGACCCCCGGAAACTCGCGGGCGGTTTCGGCGTCGATCGAGTGGATGCGAGCGTGAGCGTGAAATGAGCGCACGAATGCTGCGTGAAGCATTCCCGGCAACTCGATGTCGTCGATAAAGCGCCCGCGACCCGTGATGAGTCGGCGATCCTCGGACCGTGGGACTGACGTGCCGACGTAGTCGTTCATCTCACGCATCCTCTCGGAGCGATTCGGCTGCTTGCAGGCCGGCTGCGACGATGCCCTGGTATCCGGTACATCGGCAGATGTTGCCGGAGAGGGCCTCGCGGACCTCGTCCTCGTCGGGGCTGGGGTTGTCATCGAGGAATGCGGTCAGCGACATGATCATTCCCGGAGTGCAGAAACCGCACTGAAGACCGTGATTGTCCTGAAATGCCTGCTGGACCGGGTGTAGGTGGTCTTCATCAGCCATCCCCTCCAGCGTGGTGACCGACTTTGCGTTGGCTTGCACGGCGAGCATGAGACACGAGCGCACGGCATCACCGTCGACGATCACCGTGCACGCGCCGCATACCCCGTGTTCACATCCGAGATGCGTACCTGTGAGCCCTATTTCGTGGCGGAGAAAGTCGGCCAGGTTCACTCGACTCTCAACCTGTGCCGACACAGAGGCACCGTTGACGGTCATTGAGATTTGCCGTACGTCGGTCATCGGTCGGCCTCCTGCACAGCTCGATTGGCCGCTTTGGCCAGCGCTCGTTCGGTGAGAATCCGGGACAATCTTCGGCGGTAGCGCTCATTGACAAATGTGTCGGACATGGCTTCTCGCTTCGCCACCATGTGGGCGGCGTCTCGGAAGGTTTCAGGCGAGGCGGGTTGACCGATAAGGGCGGCCTCAACGTCGTCGAGACGCGATGGAGTTGGCTGGGTTCCGGCAATCGAAACCGCCGACCGTGTTATCAACCCGTCGTTCACAGCGAGCAGAACTCCGACGGCGACGATTGCAAAATCGCCGGAGCGACGTGAGAATTCCTCGAACGCATGACCGTGGGGTTCTTGCCAATACGGGAACTCGATCGATGTCAGCACTTCATCCTCTTCGAGATCGGGTAGCAGGAACGAGACCGGCCAGTCGCGCATGTCCACGACTCGGGAGCCACCGGGGCCCTCAACGGTGAGCCGACTGTCGTACAGGAGGGCCACGGCCGGAAGTTCGGCGGTGGGGTCGAGGTGGCTGAGACTTCCTCCGATGGTGCCTCTGTTTCGGGTTTGAAAGTGGCCGACGCATTGCAACGCCTCTGCCATGATCGGAATGCGAGATGCGATATCGCTGTTTTTCATCAGCGAGGCTTGTCGAACCATCGCCCCTACTCGCAGACCCGTTCCGGATTGCTCGATCGTGTCGAGCCCATCCACGGTGTTGAGGTCGATGAGGTGGTCAGGCTGGGCCAGCCGAAGGTTGAGCATCGGCATCAACGATTGTCCGCCGGCGAGAAGCTTCGCCTCTTCGAGCGAGCCGATGAGGTCCACCAGCTCTTTCACTGTGGTGGGATCGTGATACTTGAACGCAGCTGCCTTCATGGTTTTGGACTGTCTAGCTCTTGATACCAACGGGCCAAGGCGGTTCCAATCTCGTGGGGGTTGTCCTCTTGCACGTAATGGAGACCCTTTACCCGCACTTCCGTCTGATTAGGGAAGGTGCGAACATGGTCGAGGATGTGGCCCTTCATCACCGTTTCGGGCACGACGTGTATGTAGAGCTTGGGAATCTGGCTCTTGGCCAACCACTTGTTGTTCGAGTCGATCACGTCGAGGACATCGGCGGGTTGACCCTCGACCGGGATCTCGCGAGGCCACGTCAGAGTGGGGCGGCGGTCCTCGCCGGCCTTTCGGTAGGGCCTGCGGTATTCATCCCACACATCGTCGGGAAGCTCACCCAACACCATCGCCGGGAGCACCTTTTCGACGAAATGATTTTCCTGCAGAACGAGATCTTCTCCGGCCTTGGTTCTGAACAGTCTCATCAACGCCGAGACCTCCGGACTCCAAAAGTCCCAGCCGAGGTTTCCCATGAGCCCCTGCATGTGCGCGATGCCTTTGACACGACCTCTATTCCTGTTTCCCCATGTCAGACCGAGCTGGACGCCCCAATCGTGCATCATCAAGGTCACGTTGTCGCCCAAGTCGAGTTGGTCGAGGAAACCGTCGATGTATCGCTGGTGCTCAGCAAGCCGGTAGCTGCCAGCGCCAGAGCATTCGAGCTTGTCTGAGTCCCCCTGGCCGATGTTGTCGACAGCTATGCAGCGGGCCATCGGCTCAACATGAGGGATGATGTTGCGCCACATATACGACTGAGTGACATTGCCGTGGAGAAAGACAATCGGGTCGGACGTGCCGCCGGTGTCGACGTAGGCCATCTGTTTACCGTGCACGGATAAACGGTGCTTCTCGTATTTCATGGCTGAGACAAGGTCGGTCACGTCGCGCCCTACTGGCTGTCGGGTGGAAACGTGAACACTCGATCGGGGGCTACCTTCACCATCACCCGCTCTGATTGGATCGGGTTGGGGTATTCAGAGACCCCCATGTACTTGTTGGCAAGGGTGTCGATGTGATCGCGTGCTTCCTGTCCTCTGACGATCTCGGCAACGTGACCTCGGACCTCGGACCAACTGAAGTTGTCGTTGGCATCCATCAACAAGACGGTGACGAGAGGATTTCTCTGGATGTTCTTGAACTTGGCTCGATGGATCTCCGTGTTGAAGATGACGTTTTCGCCGTCGGTGTCGATCCACATCATCTGAGATTGCGGGTGGCCGCTGGCCATGATGGTGGATACCACCGCAAAATTCTTGCCCCTGGCAAGCTCGGTTGTCTTGCTGTTCAACATTGGTGTGCCTTTCGATGTGATTGCGTTCGGATTTCTGATTTGGCCGCCGAGTCACGGCTCCCTGGCGGCTATGAAGTCGATTTCAATTTTCCATTTCGGATTGGCCAATCCGGATATGTACATGAGCGTCGATGCCGGACGATGTGGCCCGAGCTCTCGGTCACGAACGGCCATCGCGCCATCTCGATCAGTTCGATCAATCAGCAACATGTTGAGTTGGACGATGTCGGCGATGCCCATGTCGGCTTCGGCGAGAATGGCTCTGATGTTCGACCAGGCAATGGCGGATTGTTCCTCCACGGTGTCGGGAATGCTGCCATCGAGCGCCACTCCGGTCTGCCCCGCTCCAAACAGGAGTCGAGCGGAATTTTCGACCTCAACGCCGTGGGCGTAGGTCGCGAACGGCCCGGCAATGCCGGTTGGGTTTATGCGTCTCATCGCTTGGTTTCCAATGTTTCTTCCATCGAGTCGACCGGGTTGGGACTGATCATATATTCTGCATGATTACTTGTGAAATGGCATGTAATCAGAAGGGACGCTGGTCAGAACATGGAAATCTCAAACATTCGTCGGTATAGCCCCAGGCGTACATCCTCATGAGCGACTCTGAGGCATCGGTTCATGTCGTCGGAATCGTGGGATTGGGCATCATGGGCTCGGCGATGTCGAAACAATTGCTGCTAGCCGGTTTCGAGGTCAATGGTTTCGATATCGATCCAGAAAAGATGGGTAAGTTTGCGGCGATCGGCGGCCACGGTCGTCAGTCCGGTGCCGAGGTGGCCGCATCATCGGAATTGGTGATCTTCTCTCTCCCGAGCATTCCCAGTTTGGTAGCGGCCACCGAGGACGTGATCGCAGGCGCCCACGAAGGACTCATCGCAGCAGAGATGGGAACTTTCCCGATCGATGCCAAGCAGCAGGCGTTCGACCGACTGGCGAGCGCCGGAATCGAATTGATGGACGTCCCGGTGAGTGGCACCGGCCTACAGGCCGCAGATGGCACGTTGGTGGTCATGGCGTCTGGCTCGCAAGACGCGTTCAACCGCACAAGGGCAGTATTTGACGCCATCGGCCGGGCCACTCACTATCTCGGCTCATTCCCCAACGGGTCGATGATGAAGTTCATCGCCAACCTTCTGGTCACAATTCACAACCTCGCCAGCGCCGAAGCCCACGCGTTGGGAATTGCAGCCGGCATGGACCCGGACACTGTGCAGAAAGTGATCGGGGACGGAGTGGGAACGTCGCGAATCTTCGACATCCGTGGACCAATGATGGCAGCCGACACATATGAACCGCCCTCGGCGCGATTGAACACGATCCTCAAGGACGCCAAGATCATTCAGGCCTTCGCCCGATCGAACGGGGCGCCGACCCCGCTTCTCGATACCGCTCTGCCGATTTACGAGGCCAGCGACGCCGCAGGTCTGGGGGAACTCGATGCCGCGGCGCTGCTGCGGTACCTCGAGAGCCAATCCGGAATCAGCCGCGGGTGAACCGCTGCTCAAAGTCCACGGGGGGTTTCAATGTGGAAAAGTGAAGTCCGCGACGGCATGAGAATCGACTGGGATGTCGAGATTCCGATGGATGACGGCATCTCCATGCGAGCCGACGTTTTCCGTCCCGACGACGATGGTCAATACCCGGTGATCCTGTCATACGGACCGTATGGCAAGGGTCTTGCTTTCCAGGAGATCTATCTCGATCAGTGGAACCGAATGATCGAGAATTATCCCGACGTCGCACAGGGATCGACGAACAAATATCAGAACTGGGAGGTGGTTGACCCAGAGAAATGGGTACCCGAGGGCTATGTGTGCGTCCGTGTCGACTCCCGCGGGACGGGAACGTCGCCCGGGTATATCGATCACTTTTCACCGAGGGAGACCAAGGACTTCTACGACTGCATCGAATGGTCGGCTATCCAACCGTGGTCGAGCGGAAAAATAGGCCTCAACGGGATCAGCTATCTGGCCATCAACCAATGGCACGTGGCATCGTTGCAGCCTCCGTCGCTTGCTGCCATGTGTGTGTGGGAGGGAGCGGCCGAGTGGTATCGAGACATGACCTACCACGGGGGCATCTTGTCCACGTTCTGGGACGAGTGGTACCCGATCCAGGTCACGGCCGTGCAACATGGCCTTGGTGACAACGGATTCAAGAGTCGAGTCACAGGTCGAAATGTTTCTGGTGAGGAAACCCTCAGCGCTGACGAGCTCGAGGCAAATCGATGCGCGTTCGGCGATGAGATCGCATCGCATCAAATGAATGACCAATACCACATCGATCGTTCACCGGTGTTCGAAAACATCACCACGCCGTTGTTGACCGCCGGCAATTGGGGAGGACAAGGCCTGCATCTTCGGGGCAACGTCGAGGGCTTTTACCAGTCGAATTCAACTCAGAAATGGTTGGAGTTGCACGGCGAAGAGCACTGGACCCACTTCTACACCGACTACGGCCGAGAGATGCAGCTGGCGTTCTTCGACCACTTCCTCAAGGGAGAGGACAATGGTTGGGCCGACACCAAACCGGTGCATCTGCAGGTTCGTCACACCGACAGATTCGAGGAGCGTTTCGAGGACGCGTGGCCCATCCCGCGAACCGAGTGGACGCCCTACTACATCCACCCAGGCGGAGATTTGAGTCAAGTTGCGCCGCTCGACACCGGAAAGTCGGAATTCTCAGCCACCGGAGACGGTTTGACGTTCAGGTCGACCGCGCTCGCCTCCGACATGGAGTTCACCGGCCCGGTTTCTGCACGACTCTGGGTATCGAGTACCACTGAGGATGCCGACCTGTTTGTCGTGTTCAGGGTGTTCGATCCCCAAGGTGATGAAGTCGTTTTCCAAGGTGCGGTGGAACCCAATGCCCCGATCGCTCAGGGGTGGTTGAGGGCATCGCATCGGGCTCTCGATGACCGCCTCTCCACAGAGTGGAGGCCCGTTCACAGCCACGTCGAACGAGAGATGTTGACCCCGGGTGAGATTTACGAACTGCACGTGGAACTTTGGCCGACCTCGATCGTGGTGCCGGCCGGCTACACGATTGGCTTCAGCGTTCGAGGAAACGATTATGTATACGAGGGTGATATCGATGATTCGGTTGCCGAGATAGCGAGTTTCGCCAATCGATTCGAGGGATGCGGGCCGTTCATCCACGTGGACGAACGCAACAGGCCCCCACACGTATTCGGTGGCACGACCACGCTCTACATGGGACCCGACACCCCGGCTCACCTCCTCACCCCGCACGTGCCGTAGCAGCAACACAGTCGATCAAATGCTGCGCCCGAACAGAGCCACGATGGTTGAGCCGGCGATCACGAGTGCAGCTCCGCCGAGCAGTCTTCGGTTGGCGCGCTCCGCCGGGGCGGAGAGCAGGTAGGGCCCGAGAAAGATCACCACTGGAGTCGAAATCTGTTGCAGGCTGATCTCGACGCCGATTGGGATAAGGGCAAATGCTGTCCATTGCGCAGTGAGGGCGACCGCGGCGGAAAACCCTCCGGATAGGAGCCAATGTCGGATGCCCTTCGGCACGGTCACCCATTTACCGGTGACGAGACGAGACGAGACGTGCATGGCCGGGACGGTGATGGACATGCCGACCGCGAGCCCCAGTAGAGGATGGTCGGATTCGTTCAGTCCCCACCGGACGAATACCGGGCTGATCGAGAAGCACGCGACAGCGAGCAACGCGAGTGTCGGATTGGTCCAGCGACCGCTGGTGAGCCGTCCGCTGGTAACGACGATCACACCGGCAGTGACGGTCAGAACTCCAATCCAAGTGATTGACCTCAGATTCTCTGACAGCAGGAGGTAGGCGAACCCAGCAGCCATTACCGGATTCGATGAGAGAATTGATGACGTTCTCGAGGGTCCGATTCGTTGTTGACTGAAGGCGAAAATTGTCCAACCGGCAAGAAAGTGCACGAGCCCGGCGGCTGCGAACCAGAAGACGGCCATGGTCGTCATGTCGGGTAGGTCTGTGATGTCTCCGGTCACGATGATTGCGGCAATCAGGAAACCGAGAAGAGTCGTGACCATCGCAGTGGTTGCCCGAATCGCATCGATTTCTCGGTTGATCCCGCGGTTCGACAATTGTGAGATTCCGAAGGAGACCCCCGCCAAGATTGCCCACGCCCAGCCTGGCACGGCTACACGTCTCCGATGTGTGGCTGGCGGTACTGTGGGCCCAATGACGATGCGGCGCGGTGGCGTGACCCAGTGAAGGTGGCCAAGTCACAGATCGAAGATCCATTTGATTGTCTGGTGCCGACAACATTCTCGATGGAGGGAGCCCAAGACGGAACCCTTGGTGGGCTCTCATTCGTGGCCAAGGATCTCTTCTCGATCCAAGGACACACATCATCATTCGGCCATCCGCGCTGGCGCTCGACCCACTCACCCAGCGAGTCGACAGCTCGCGTTGTTCGAGACCTACTCGACGCCGGGGCCAAAATGACGGGCCTGGCCAAGATGGACCAGCTGGCGTATTCGCTCATAGGTGATGTGGGGGAGGGGAGGCCACCGCTGAATTCCACGGACCCGAGTCTGTATTGCGGAGGTTCGTCGTCGGGTTCGGCGTCGGCGGTAGCCGGCGGGCTGGCGGACTTCGCTCTGGGTACCGACACCGCAGGATCGATACGTGTGCCGGCGGCGGTATGCGGGATACTGGGATTGAGGCCCACCCTCGGTGTGGTTTCGCCCGATGGCGTGATCCCCTTGGCTCCGTCGTTCGACGTGCCAGGTGTGCTTGCCCGCGACGCCAACGTGCTTTCTCGAGTTTTTGCGGCGGTGATCGACACGCCCCCGGAGATGCCGGAAGTACGACGCGTTCTGATGGCCGAGGATCTGTTTGGGGACGCCGATGTAGCGACGGGCCAGACAGGTGCACAGGTTGGCGCGGCGATAGCAGCACTCATGTCGCTGTCGATCGAGACGATCGACTTCCGCACGTTGTCGGATTCGGATCCCGGAGCAGTTTTCGCGCGCGTCCAAGGCCGTGAAATCTGGGATCTCCATGGCGAATGGGTGGAGAAAAACTCGCAGTTTCTCGATGACGACGTGTGCACGAGGCTGAAACAGTGCAAGTTATTGAGCCTGGATTCTGAATCGAACCGGTTGGCTGATCTGGAAATCGTCAAGGAATACCGAAGACGGTTTATCGATGTGATCGAGCCCGGCACTGTGGTGGTGACCCCGGTCGTGCCGAGGCATGGCCCACAGCGGTCTTGGGGGCGCCAAGAAATGTCCGAATTCCGAAGCGGATGCTTCCGCCTCACCGCACCCGCCGGGCTCGCCGGAGCACCGCAGGCGACCTGGAGCACGACGACGGGCAATGGCCGCCGTCTTGGCGTTGGCCTTCTCACGGCGCCCGGCGGCGATCATCTCCTGCTCAGCCTGCTCGAGCGTCTGAGCGGCTGGTCAGCGGAAATCGGCAACTGATTCCGCTCGTCCCGACTCGCTCGACTCTACGGCTGCCGCCAGAACAGCGATGACTTCAAGACCTTCGGCTCCGCCGGTCTCTGGCGTGGCATCTCCCCTCACGGCTCTGGCAAATTCGGATATTTCGTCCGCCACTGTGTCGTTGACCTCGACTGGCTCAGTCTCGCGTGTCTTCTCGTTCAACGCCTGCCGGTAGAACTTGTTGCCGTCCTCGTCGTTCCAGGCCGAGCCGCCGGTCCCCCTCACCGTGATGCTCACCGATGGCGGAGCCAGCAGGGACGTTCCGAGATAGCCAAGTTGGCCTGATTCGAATTCCAGGACGATCGTGGTGGCGTGATCGATTGGGGGCTTCTCGAGAATCGTTTTTGAAAGTGTGAACACACGCGAGACTCGCCCCATGAGGTAGTTCATGGTGTCGATCATGTGGACGCCCAGGCTGGTCATTGAGCCGAGTGGGCTCTGCTCGCGACTCGCCCGCCAGTATTCGTCGCCGAAGTTGAGCGCCATCGGGGCCGTCTGTGTCGTCTCGATCATGACAACGGTGCCGAGTTCGCCGCTGTCGATGAGCGACTTCAGTCGGCGGTTGGCAGCTTGTCGCCGCTTGTTGTGGCCGACCTGAAGAGCAACACCGGCCTTCTCCGCGGCAGCGATCGCCCGCTTCCCGTCAGCCACATTGAGTGTGAATGGTTTCTCCACGAATACATGTTTGCCGGCCTCAGCCGCAGATTCGATCAAGTCCGCATGACTCACGTGGGGCGTCGCCAGAAGAAGGCCCTCCACACTGTCATCGGCCAGCAGGTCGTCGAATGTCGCGGCTTGCCGGCACCCCCGTGCTTCGGCGAAGGCGTCGCGCGTCCCCTGGGTGCGCGTGAAACACGACACGATTTCGGCTTCATCGCCGGCTTCCACACCGTCGGCCAAGACGCCTCCCCACCACCCGAGTCCCACTGATGCGAGTCGTACTTTTTCAGTCATTTGACGTATCCCTGCTCGTGTTTACGCAGATCATATATGTTGCAAAGTATCTGGTAGGTGTACAGTAGCCATAATCGCTGACTGATGTGAAGGGTACGGACCATGGCCAAGCCGAGAGGATTCATGAAGCGACCACCCGGACCACTCGCCGGGCTGTGGAGTTGGAAATACCTGAACATGTGGAAGACCTTCCGCATGATCAATTCCAAACGCGTCAAGAACTTCTACAAGGAATTCCCTCAGGCAGTTCCCATCGGATCGGAATTTCCGAATATCGAAATGATCACCACCCGTGGCGACCATTTCCGCACCGCCGACCTATTGGGCACGAAACACTTCGTGCTGGTAACCGGTGCCATCACTTGACCGCCGTTTCGGCGGCAGTTGTCGCCATTGCACGAAATGAAGGCCAAGTACGAGAACCGCAATGTGGAGTTCGTTGCCATGTATGTGCGTGAGCCGCATGCCGGCGAACGCGGATTCCCGCAGTATCGCGACCACGAGAGTTTCGAACACAAGTTGGAGATGGCAGCCGAACTCGAACGCCTGAAGGATGTCAGCCTCACCCTCGGAGTGGATGGGATTGATCAGACGCAGCACGAGTTGCTGGGGAACTTGCCCAACATGGCCTATGTGGTGAACCGTGACGGAATTGTTGTCTACAGCAACACTTGGCAGCACGCCGAGGACATCGACGCTGCCCTGGCCAAGTTGGTGACCGCAGACGATCCCTCAGATCCCGTTGAACCGTCCATAAGCACGAAGGGGTTATCGGGCGCAATCTGAGACAAACGGCTACCCGTGCAACGGCAAATTCGACGGCTCGAAGTCGTCAGACTCCAAGGTTGGCGCTCATTGCAGTCTCATCGTTTCTGAGTTCATCAGGAGTGCCCTCCCAGACAATCTTCCCGTACTCGGCCATGAGCACAAGTCGGTCTGAAAGAGACAGAGCAAGCCCGAGGTTTTGCTCCACCAAGAGGATGGTCAACCCTTGCCCCTTGACCTCCAAGAGGGTGTCGCGGATGACCCCCAGAACTATCGGCGCAAGACCTTCGGATGGCTCGTCCATCAATAGAAGTGTGGGATTGGTCATGAGTGCCCGACCGATCGCCAACATCTGTTGTTCGCCACCGGACAATGTTCGAGCCAAGCTCTTGTGGCGCTCCTTGAGCCGGGGGAAGAACGAGAAAACGCGGTCTATGTCCCAAGCCTCCGTTGATGCCACACTCGGAGGGCGGGCGACAATGTCAAGATTCTCGACCACGCTGAGACTCCCGAAGATGTGTCGGCCTTGGGGCACGTAGCCGATGCCGCGACGAGCCACCTCGTAGGACTCCAAACCCGAAATGTCCTCGCCCTGCCAGCTGATTGTGCCCGAGACGCGCTGTGGCGGATCGATTCCCGCGATAGCGCGAACCAAGGTGGTCTTGCCCATCCCGTTCCGGCCCAGCAACCCGAGGACCTCACCGTCGGCGACCTCAAGACTGGTGCCATCGAGTATGTGAGCCGTGTCGTAGTACGCCTGGATGTTGTCGATGATCAGCATCAGTCAAACCTCAGGTAGACGTCTTGGACTCGGGTGTCGCCACGAATCTCCTCTGGCGATCCCTCGGCGATCTTCTTGCCGTTGTCCATCACCAAGACCCGATCTACCAGATCCAGAGCAATATCCATGTCGTGTTCGATCAGCACGATCGACAGTTGCCTGGACAATCCTTCGATCAGTTCCTTCATGATTCTGCGTTCTGCGGCAGATAGACCAGCGGCCGGTTCGTCCAATAGAAGCAACTTTGGGTTGGAGGCCAGTGCCATGGCAATCTCGAGTTGGCGCTGCTCGCCGTGCGACATTTCTGACACGCGGGTGTACCTCTGCCCAGTGAGCCCGACGGCTTCCAACGCGGCGTTGATTTCTTGGCCGACCGAACCAGTCGTCCTCACGGGCGACCAGAAACAAAACCGGCTTCGCGTGACTGCCTGTGCCGAGATCAGAAGGTTGTCCTCAACCAGCAAGTCCTGGAAGAGTTCGGTCACCTGGTACGTGCGGCCAATGCCGCGCTGCGCCTTTCTGTAAGGCGCAGCGCGGCTCATGTCCTTGCCGAACAGCTCAACGACACCTTCGGTGGGATGGACCTCACCCGAGATGGTGCGAAACAGGGTGGTCTTGCCGGCTCCGTTTGGGCCAATTACGGCCCACCTCTGACCCTCTTCTACGCGGAGCGATATCCGGTCCACGGCGGTGACGCCACCAAACCTCACGGTGACGTCACCGACGTTCAGAACAGAGCTGCTAGTCAACCTGGATCCTTTGATTTTGTAGGTCGCCGCAGAACCTGATCAGCCGACTCCCTCGCCCTGGAAGTCCTTGGTGTAGGAAGGCTGCTGCAGATAAGTGTCCTTGTCGAACGGGAAGTACTGATCGACGTTGTCGTACTGGAAAATCGGCACGTTCCAGAGCTTGCCGTCGGAGCGCTCAACCACCTCGGTGATGTAGATGGTGAGGATCGGTGCACCGTCCTTGCCCAACGTCTGAGGGCCGAATGGCGTGGCAACTTCCATTCCGCTCTCCATCGTGTCGAGGAAGAGATTCGGCGTGAACTCGCCGTTGGTCGCCTCGAGAGTCGCGACGATCCACTCCATAGCGGCGTAGTTCGCTGCCGCATAATAGGAACCGATCTTGCCAGTGGCTGCCTCAAAGTCGGCCACGAATTGCTTCGTCTCCGCGACATCGGCTCCTTCGGCCCAGTGGGCGTGCGAGATGGTTCCGAGCACGGTGTCCTTGTCCATGGCCCTGAGCACGGACTGGTCGGTGGTAACGGCACCAGCCAGCATCGGGACCTTCTTCTTGAGTCCAAAGTCGGAGTACGCGGTCACAAACGGAACGGCTGCGCCACCCACCGACAATGCCATCACCGCGTCGACGCTCAAGTCGTTGATCTGAGTGGCATACGTTCCGAAGTCCTGTGTCGGCGGCGGGAACCAAATCTGATCAGAGATGGTTCCACCAGCGGCGGTGAATGCGTCGGAGAATCCGCCGCAGTGTTCATACCCGAAGGTGTAATCCGCACATGCAGTTGCGACGTTTCGGTAGCCCGCTTCGTCATATGCCCATTTGCCGAAGGCATGTGATGACTGGCTGCAAGACCAGCCGCCAGGGCGGGCATAGCCGACCAACGGGGTTCGCTGGGTGAAGTCGTCGTTGCACGAGAACGGTGAAAGCAGAAGAACATCTGTGCGATCACCCAGGGCATCACCCACTGCACCACCGGTGCTGGCGAGAATTCCCGGAATGACGATGTCGACCTTGTCCACGTCGACCAGTTTCTTGGCCGAGGTCAAAGCCACCGCAGGATCGGAACCCGTGTCCTCGAGCACAAATTCGATGTTGGTTCCGCCGGATGTAACCGTCTTTCCGTCACCGAATTGATCGAAGTAAAGCTGGAGGCCCTGTTGGGCATCCTCGCCGGGACCGGCAACGAAGCCGGTCAGCGGCAAGAGCACTCCGACCTTCAAGGTGTTCCCGGTGCTCGCGGGCGCAGCAGTTGTGGCAGCTGCCGAAGCCGCCGCAGTCGTTGCGGGAGCCGCAGTCGCCGCGGGTGCCGCGGTTGTGGCGGTGGCGCTACTCCCAGAGCCGCTGTCCCCGCAGGATGCTGCTATCAGCGCAAACGCCGCTACCAGCAGACCCCACTTTCCAATTGTTCTTCTTCGCATTATCGAGTTCCCCCTCGTGTTGTATTCATCTCCGCAGATAACGGAGCTGTAACCCTTTCAATCAGGATCCGGTGTTCGCGATCCCGCGTGTACCGCCTCTGTTGATTCGTGGTGCTGCAACGTGGGGGCTGCGGCAGAACCCCCTGCGTCGATTCGCCGATGCCACCACGACTTCAACGCCCCAACCAGACCTTCCGGGGCGAACAGAACTACAAGAATGAAAATCAGGCCCATGATCGTGGGCCATCGATCAACATGAATGCTGACCCAATTGCGAAGAAACACAATGACAAACGCGCCGATCACCGGTCCCACGAGCGTCCCGATTCCCCCGAGTATCGACATGAGAACCGGCAGAGCAGATGCTCCCAGAATCACGTCCGATGGACTGACGAATTCGTTGAGATAGACCAGCAAGATGCCGGCAATAGTTGCGAAGAAACCCGAGACGAGAAACATGTAGAACTTGAGAAACGCAGAGTTGTGCCCGAGCATCCGCAGACGAGTTTCTGATCCGCGCAGCCCTTTCAACGCGTAACCGAACGGCGAGTGAACGATCACGTAGAGAGCCGCCGAACACAGCAGCATCGTCGCGAGTACCACGTAGTAATACCGGAAATCCGAATCCACCGTGACGGGTCGGCGAATTCCCAGCAGTCCGTTCTCGGCACCGGTTACATCCACGAGCAGAGAGGCAAGTCCCCACACGATCATGCCCTGCGCAATTGTGATCATGATGAAGTAGACACCGGAGCTCCGCATCGCCATGAGGCCGAAAATTGTTGCAGCGACCATTCCGGCCACGAAGCCGACCACGATCTGCTCGGCGATCCCACCGTCGGTTTTCGATGCCACATAGCCAACTCCGTACATGGCTGTACCCATGACGCCGGCGTGGCCGAGGGTGACCAGCCCGGAATACCCAGCCATCAGATCCACACTCATCGCGAATAGTGACGAGACAAGCGCCAACGTGAGCAGCCTGAGTATGAAGGTGTCGACGAGGTGGGGCAAGAAGAATGCCGTGGCAACGGCCACCAATAGCAGGACGATCTTGATCTTCGTTGTGAGCGACATGGCCTGAATCTTGGTCATGGCGCCTTACCGAGCAGGCCGTTCGGTCGAACCATGAGAATGACGGCCATCGGCGCGAAGAGGGTGAAAAACGACAATTCGGGCAGCAAGGCCTTGGCGAATGAATCGATGAGCCCCACGAGTGCTGCACCCAAGACCGCGCCCTCCAAGCTGCCCAGACCGCCGATGATCACCACAACCAGCGCGAACAGCAGAATCTCGAAATCCTGGCCCGGCAGCAACGCGAGGAAGCCGGCTCCTATCACTCCTGACATTCCGGCGATGAACGCACCGAACATGAACGCCGCGGTGAACACGGCCTTGATGTTGATGCCGAGCGCCGCAACTGTCTCGCGATCGTCGACCCCGGCCCTGACGATGGCGCCGATCTTGGTGCGGCGGTCGATGAAGATGAGAATCGCAGCGAGGATGACGGCCAGACCCAGAACGAATATTCGGTATTTCGGATAGAAGAAAGAGTCGCCGATCTGGATTGGCCCCTTGAGGTAACTCGGTTTGGCGATAACACGTGGATCGCCTCCCCAACCCCACAGCGAAAGATCGCCGATTACGAAGGTGAGGCCGATGGTGAGTAGAACCTCGGGCTTCTCCATGCCTCGGATCCTTCGCAGCATTACCCGTTCCACAAAGAGCCCCAGGATCATGACTGCCAATCCGCCGGCGACAATGCCGATCCAGAATTGGCCGGTGCTGAGGGTGATGGTGATGCCGACGTAGCCACCCAGGAGGTAGAAGCCGCCGTGAGCAAGATTTGCGATTCTCAGCACACCAAAAATCATGGTGAATCCGGCGGCCAGGAAAAACAGGATTGCGCCGAAGCTGAGGCCGTTGAGGATTTGCGTGAAAAAGCTCAGCAGGCTCATTTGGGTGAGTGCCCAAACAATGAACACCGCCGCGACCACTGCGGTTACCAGAAGGGTGCGAATCCGATCGCGACGTTCCAGATCGACCAGACCATGCGGCGCGTCACCGAGTTGCCCCGGTTCGTTATCGATAGTCAATCTCGGAATCCCCCTTTGGGCAGATCAGACGACCCGACAACGCGGTCCGGCCCTAACCTGAAATTCTACATTACACATTATGCATAGCAGGGTCCATTGGGAGCGGGAATTGTCCGGTGAGCGGCTTGGCGAAGTCGCCGCCCGTGAACCGCGCGGGGCTTGGGTGAGGATCATGCACAATGTATGGTGTGGTTTGGAGGCCGAGAAGCGACCCCCATCGATCGCCCAGTGAGAGGGCCACGCCATGGCGCAACAGAATTCTGATCGAACTACAACGACGCAGCAGATCAAGGGACGTGCCTGATGTCGGGATACGCAAAGGGACCATTCGCTGTCGATTGGGAGGATCGCTACGACTTTCCCCGTCTCCGAAAAGAGAGGGTTGAGTCAGCTCAGCGCGAACTTCGTGAAGCCGGGGTTGACGGTCTTCTCGTTTGGAAGGATGAAAACGTTCGATACCTGACATCGTTGCGAGCGCAGCTGATCGCCGGAAAGACGATGGCGTTGAACGGGGCGTTGCTGTTGCCCGACGGAGCCCCTGTTTTGTTGTGTTCAGGTGGCGAACTCGACAAGGCCCAGCATGGGATGCCATGGATCGCGGAAGCGCACGCCATACCGATCATGGAACAGGCCGAGTTGGTGGACGGATTCGTCAAGGACATTCTCAAGCCAATCTTGGCCGACCGCCGACTCGACAGCGGCCGACTTGGCGTCGATGCCGCCAGCATCTCGTTTCTTGACGCCCTTCGGGCTCATCTGCCCGACGTCGAGCTCATCGATGGTGACACCCTCATGCAGCGATCTCGTCTGATCAAGTCCGACATCGAAATCTCATTGATTGAAGAGGCGTGCGCCATCGGCGATGCGGTCACGCAACGCGCGCTCGACGAGAGTCGAAACGGGCGCCGCGAGCTCGAGGTAGCGGGCGACGCAATGCAGACGCTATTTCATCTTGGAGGCGAAATGGCTCACGTCGTCACGCCGTTTGTGGCGTCGGGCGAACACATGTCACCACCGCATCGGCTGGCGACCGACAAGCTCATGCGAAACATGGATCTCGTCTTCATTGATATCGGCGCCATGTGGAACGGGTACTTCGGGGACATAGGCCGCACCACAATTTTGGGCAAGCCAAGTCGTAGGCAAAAGGAGATCTACACAGCGGTCTACGAGGGATTGATGGCCGGCATCGCCAAGATGAGGCCGGGGTTCACCAACAAGGACGTTTCCGAGGCGATCGTCGACAAGATCGGTGATCACGGTCTCGCCGATCACATGTTCAACCTGTTCATCGGTCACGGGATCGGAGTCGGGGCCAACGAGCCCCCCTACATCGGTGAGAACATGCCCGGGAACACCGTGGTCGAATTGAAGCCCAACATGGTCTTCGCGGTCGAACCGCTCGTATGGGTTCCCGATGTCGTGGGCGGGGGAGGGGTACGTATCGAAGACATGGTGCTGGTCACAGAAGGCGAGGCCAGGGTGCTGTCCCGCGTGGAGTATGAAGACCGTCTCTTGAATTGAGTCGCATCAGAATTCCGGTCGACTCCTCAGGAGCGGCGCTGCGAGCGGAGACTTGCGAGCATGAACAAGGACCCGCAGAAAGCAAGAGCGGCGCAGAATATCCAAGCTGATACAAACTCCCCGCGGTTGGCAAAGACCCCGACAACGACTGGTCCGATCAACGTGCCGGTGAGATTCGACGACAGCAGCATGCCAGAGGCACGAGCCGTTGCTTCCGGGTGTATGCGAACGGCCGAGAAATAGGCGAGCCCCGGCCAACCCCAACAACCCATCAACGCCACCGGAATGGTGATCAGGAACAGCACAGATGAGTGTTCCAGAGCCAGGATCATCGTGGCGGCGGACCCCAAACCAAGTAGCACTGCCATCTCGCGCTGACCCGCGCTATGGGTTCGGTCGGCCAGCATGCCGGCGGTAATGCGCACCACGAACACCAGAGCAGAACCGATTGCAAGAAGCGTCCCCGCCGCGGCTTCCGAGGTGCCAATGTCGACTGCCGACGGGACCACCAACAAGGCGAGGCCGTTCCCGGCAGCTCCGCCGAATGAGCCGCCCGCCGCCAAGAATCTCATGGATCGAGACATCGAGGTATCGGTCTCAGCGCTGCCTCGGTTTGTAATGGCGTGAGACCCATCCACCCGCGGTGCGAGCCAGATCGAGATGACGGCCATGACAGCTGACAGGGCGTACGGCGAACGCCAGCCGACGGTGGCGCCAAGCGATGGGAGCAGCGCTCCCGAGAGGGCGCTCGCCAGCGGTATCGCTGCCTGTTTCGCTCCGAATGACAGGCCCTGACGATCTCGCCTCACCTTGGCTGCGAGCATCACGTTGCTCGAAACCTGCATGAAGGCGTTGGCCAGCCCAGCTGCGGCTACCGCACCCATCAACATCCACCAGGCCGTTGCTGTGAGGGCTGCGGCACTTGCGACCAGAGCAACCGATCCGCCAATTCGAAGGCCAACCCTGGCTCCGACGAGCGACACGGTGGCGCCCACAGGACGAGCAAGGGCGGCAGCGAGGCCGAAATAGAGACCCGTGGCGAGACCCAACCGTGCCGCATCGAAATCGAGCGACTCATCAAGTGATACGACTTGGGCAACCGTTAGGTAGAGCGGCATGACGCCCACGATGACAAACGACACCGATGTCAGCAGTGGTCGTCCCTCGAACGGGTTCAGGGCTCGCCTCGGTCTGGATGTGGTCGTGTTGGCCATGAGATTGGGCCGTATCATTCGTTGACAGATGTGCATTGTTGCAGCTGGGTGGACCGTGATTTCACGAGCGCGCAGGTGTTGCTTGCTGTACAGTCACCCACTACAGCAGCCACGACTTTACGCCATGAATTGAGGCATGCCATGAGGAATGGAGCATTCGCGGGTTTGGTTGGTACTACCGCAATGGTCGGCCTGATCACGACCCTTCGTCGAGCATTGCTCGACTCCGACCAACTCTCCACATCGCGAACGCACCCTGAAAAGATTGTGCAGAGGTTGGCAGATTTGGCGAACATGGAAACTCTGGATGATCGCACTCGTAGAAGAGCTGGAGATGTCATCCATTTTGGATATGGGGCTATGGCAGGTGTTGCTCTTGACTCGTGCACGCGATCACGCGAGATCCGAGTGGTGAAGGATGGAGGTTTGCTCGGATTTGTCTTGTGGGCCTTTGGTTTCAACGTGCTGCTTCCATCCCTGGGTGCCCACCCAGGCACTTGGACGTGGGGTCGACGTGAGTTTGTCTTGACGATGACTGCCCACGGTGCATATGGATTTGCGGCTGCGGCTACATTGCGTCTCATTCGTGCAAATCAGGCCCAGTGATGACTGGCCCATTCAGGGCATTTCCTACTCCACGGATTGAGGATCAGAGACTGGTCACTGGTGCCGGTCGTTATGTGGCAAACCTTCCTCGTGAATCGGCGGTCCATGCGGTTTTTCTTCGTAGTCACGAGGCGCACGGCGTGATTCATTCGGTTCAGATCGATGAGGCGCGGAAAATGCCGGGTGTGCTTGCCATTCTTACGGCAGGTGATCTCGATCTTCCAGACATCAATCCCCAACTTGGGCCATCAATAAGTCGGGAAATGCCGAGGCCAATATTGGCTCGCGACAAAGTTCTTCACACCGGCGAGGCTGTTGCGATCGTGCTGGCCGAGAGTCCCGCTGCTGCTGCGGATGCTGCCGCCGAGGCATGGGTTGATATCGAGGGCCTACCGCCCGTTATCGACCCGGAGTTGTCGAAAATCTCCAACAGTTCGATTCATCCGGCCGCGTCGACAAATGTCGTGGAGGACTTCCAGCTTGGCGATGCGGATATCGGCTGGAGCCATGAGGTCGATATCACTTCGCGGGTCGTGAATCAACGACTGGCGCCAACGCCGATGGAGCCCATGGCAGTGTTGGCGTCGCCGCGGGACTACGGGGTACGCCTCACGGTCGGTCACCAGTCTCCCCATGTTCTGAAGAGCCAGTTGCGGGAGTTGCTTGACTTCGACGTTGAGGTGGAAGTGCCCGATGTCGGCGGGAGTTTCGGACTGAAGGGACGGCTGTATCCGGAGTATGTGGTCCTGTGCGCGGTGGCACATCGCTACGGCCGAGAGGTGCGTTACGTCCAAACGAGAAGCGAGCAGATACTGACCGGCTCGCATGGTCGCGACATGATCCACACGGTGCGACTGGCAGGCGACCGAACGGGTCGGATCCGTCGCGCCCACTTCGAAATCCTTTCCGACGTCGGCGCCTACATCCACACCGGCGCTCAGATCGCATCGTTCACTCGCCTTGTGGCCCAAGGGCCCTACGACATAGAGGATCTATCGATTTCGTCAGCCACCGTCGTAACCAACAAGGCAATAGTCGCTCCATATCGCGGTGCCGGGCGACCCGAGGCTGCGTACGCGATGGAGCGAGCGGTCGACGACTTCGCTCGAGCGGTCGGCAAGGACCCTGTCGAAGTCAGGCGCATCAACATGATCGCTCGTACGGATCTTCCGTATCACACCCACACCGGGGCCATTTACGACAGCGGTGACTATGTGGCGGCCCTCGATGAGGCGGCAAGACTCATCGATCTGCAGTCCATTCGTGACGAGCAAGTCGAGAGGCGCAATCGGACAGGGAATCCGTTGGGGATTGGATTCGGCGCCTATATCGAAAGGTCGGGCGGAACCCCGGATGCTGGGGAGTACGCCCGATTGGAACTCACTTCGGTAGGCAATCTGAGGGTGTTCACCGGGTCCACGTCGTCTGGACAGGGCCATGAAACGGTCTGGTCCCAGGTTGCGGCCCAGGTATTGGATCTCGACCCATCTCGTGTCGAGATCGTCGCCGGGGATACATCGGTTGTGGCCCGAGGCTCGGGTTCAACCGCGAGTCGCTCGGCTCAGATCGGGGCTTCCGCGGTATGGGTGTGTACCGGCAAGCTGAAGTCGGCAGCGCTGGAAGTGGCGGCGCTCCTCCTTGACGTGTCGCCGGCCGACGTCGAAATGTCCGGTGGGGCGTTTCATGCGTCAGGAGATCCGAGGGCAGCGGTTGAACTCGTTGACATCGCCGCCGCCGCACCGGGTCTTGGAATCCCGTTGGATTTTGAGGAATGGTATTCCCCCGGAGCCCAAGCATTTCCATATGGTGTTCACGCGGCCGTGGTGGAGGTCGACGTATCCACTGGCCAGGTCGACATACTTCGATATGCAGCGGTTGACGACTGCGGCAACATGCTCAACCCGTCGATAGTCGATGGTCAGACGGTGGGTTCGATAGCACAGGGTGTGGGTCAGGCGATCTACGAATCTGTGGAGTACGGACCAGACGGACAATTGAGGAGCGGTTCGCTTGTCGACTATCTGATCCCATCGGCTCTCGACATTCCACCGATCGACACCGCGCACATAGTCAGTCCGGCTCCATCCAACATTCTTGGGGCAAAGGGTGCCGGTGAATCGGGCTGCATCGGCGCACCGCCGGCGATTGTCAATGCTGTGCTCGATGCCTTGGCACCGCTTGGTGTTCACGAGTTGGATATGCCCCTGAGTCCGGCACGGGTCTGGAACGCGATTCAATCGGCCAAGACTGTTGGTGAAGTCAGGCCCGAATCTCCGACAGGTTGATCTCGAGGCTCAAGGTTTCCGGAGCAAGACATGTTGTGGGGCTGCACGCCTGATAGCTGACCTGCACGTTCAAGGAGACCTCACCGGAATCCTCGAGGATGTAGAACGGGATCGAGACGTCGAACTCTCCTTCGATCACGGTGAACTCGTCGGGCAGGCCCTCGATGCTGAATTCATGGCCCGCTGGAAGGTCGTAGTCGTCGACAAACACGCCGTCCGGAGCGTCGATTTTGATGCTGAGGTTGGAGAATCCCTCAGGGTTGGGAGGTACATAGACGTGGAGTTCTTCAGCCAACGAGACTCGGACGGTGATGTGATTGATCTGGTTGGGGAAGTACTCATCAGAGTCCGGCCAGACTGCTGCTGTCAGCCCGGGACCATCTGCGGTCACAATCTGTTCAGGGGCCGGGGCGTCGATGGAAAGTCGTTCGAGGAGCATGTTCCCGCCGGGTCTGATTCTGTGGCTCTTCTCGAAAATCTTGTCGACCACCACGCCGTCTGAATCGAGGATGAACGTGCCCGGGTACGGGATCCCGCGGTGCTTGTCGTCCATGGGTTTCCCCCAGAACGCTCGTTCTTGCTCGATTTCGACGTTGAGCAGACCAATCTCGGTGATCACCACCGAGCCGACATCGGCAAGTAGCGGATATGTGATGCCATGTTCAGCTGAGAAATTCGAGAGGACATCGACCGAGTCGTAGGACACGGCGAAAACGGCGACCTCGTCGTCGCTCGAACTCTTAACCGTTCGCTGCAGCTCGACCAGCTGCATCCGACACCATGGTCACCAGTGGGCGCTTCGGTGGAACACCACCAGGCCCTGTCGGCCGGCTCGATGGTCGTGAAGGTCTACCAAATTCCCGGTTTGGTCGGGAAGCTTGATGTCGGGAAACCGGCTGCCGACGGTCGGGCCGATCTTCGTGAAGTCAGTTTCTGAGAGCCCCTCTGCGGGGTCGCCTGGAAGTGTCATCCGGATGCCTCGATGTGATCAACCCAATAGAGCCTTGAGAGTTTTGTGAGATCGCCTTGTTCGACTCGTTGAAGCCGTACCCGACTTCTGTCACCGGGGTTGTTGCGATCGATTCCGGCGTATACGCCCAAGCTCGAGAGTTCCTCGCGGTGGAACGTGGTGACATCGACGTCGAGGTCGACAATTACGTTGACCATCTCAGCATCCCGGTCTACGTCGGGGCCGATCTTTCCACCGGCCGTGAGACGGCCGTAAATCGGTCCGGCCAATATGACGAAGGCGATGATGAGCACACCGAGAGCCGGTCGAAACCAGGGGCGCTGGAATATAGGGTCACCATGTTGAGTGCCGAGTTGAAGTTCGTCTTCACTCATGACGAAGTCCCAACCAATCCCCAGCGTTCGATCGTTCGAGATTCGAGCGGCGCGAGAAGGAACCTGTCCATGGCCATTCCAATCACGCCGATGGTCAGGGCGCCGGCCATGATGTTGTCCATCCGGGAGAATTCCTTCTGCTCGAATATCCAGAACCCGAGTCCCGACGATGCTCCGACCAACTCGGCGGCAATTACCGCCCGCCAGGCGAAGCCGAGTCCGGATCGCAGTCCCGACATGATGTAGGGCATCGACCCGGGGATCGTGGCGTGAACAATGATGTGGAGGCGAGACGCTCCAAGGGTTCGCAGACCACTGCCCAGCACCTTGGGTACGAGCCTCACCCCGAGCATGGTGTTGGCGAAGACCAAGAAGAACGCCGCGTTCCAGATGATGAAGACCACCATTCCGGTGCCGACGCCGAACCAAGCGACGGCCAGGGGAATCCAGGCGATGCCGGAAATGGAATTCATGAATGCGGTGAGCGGGCCGAGAAACTTGGCCAGGGGTTTCGACAATCCGGCAAAGATCCCGACGATCACTCCGGTGATGGCAGCGACCGTGAATCCCCATGCGAGTCGTTTGAGGCTGGCCTCGACATTGGTGATGTATTGATCGCCATTGCTGAACGGTGCACGAAGCACTCTGAGTGGACTGGGCAGGACGCCCACCGCGGGGTCCTGGATGGCCACGATGGACGCCCAGATCAGAATGAGAAATGCGAATGGAAGCACTGGCAGTATCCATCGTTTCGCATTTGCCGCGAACGAGGAGCGCGTCTCGATGGCGGAGATGAGATCGGGAGACATGGTCATACTGCCCCCCAGCGCTCATTCACATATTCTTCGATGGGTCTGAGGATCATTCTGTTGATCACCAAGCCCAGCACTCCGAGCGCGATCATGCCTGCCATCACTTTGCGAATCGACCCTTGCGTCCTCGCGTCGAAGATGTAAAAGCCGATTCCGCCGCCCGCTGCTGTGCCCACGACGAATTCTCCAGCTATGAGTGCCCGCCATCCGAATCCGATGCCCAATCGCATTCCGGTCATCACCCCGGGAAATGAGCCGGGCATGTAGACATCGCGGATGATCCTCATTCGGCTTGCACCGAGTGTCCTGCAGGCATCTCGATAGCGGCGGGGAATGGTCCTGATACTGGTCATCGAATTGAAGATGATTGGGAAAATCATCGTGTAGACGATGATGACTTGGATGGTCCGTTCTGAGAATCCGAACCAAATGATCATGGCAGGAAGCCACGCAATTCCTGAGACGGCATTGAAGAAGCGCAGGAACGGCTCAAAGCTGTGGGCCACGTCCTCGTCGATACCGATCAGCCAGCCGAGCGGAATTCCTACGCCGCCGGCAATCAGGGTGCCCAAGGCCAATCGCGACAGGCTGCGCGTGATGTAGGTGGGTAGCGTGCCGTCCTGGATCGAGTGGATGGTGGCCCAGAAAACTGTTGGCGGCGAGACCAACACGATTTCGGGCGGATCGAAGATCGCCCACGCTCCCCACCACACGGCCAAGAGAACCAAGAACGGGAAGATGGCAAATATGACGTTGCCCAGAATGGAGATCCATTTGTGTCGAGCCGCGGCCGCCCGAGTGGCGGCCACGGCATCAACAACGAGAATGTCCGAACCGGAGGGTTGATCCGGACTCATCCCTCATGTGCCCCTTCGTGTGTTTCCTCGCCTCTGACGAGACCGAGCACACGCTCGACGGTGTCTTGGAGCGCGACGTCGTGGCTCATGAGTTCCCAAGTTCGTTCTGCTCTCGGCACGGGCACTGTCACCTCTTCTTGGATCCGACCCGGTCGAGCCGACATGGCAATAACTCTGTCGCCGAGGAACACAGCTTCTTCCACGCTGTGGGTGATGAAGAACACCGTCTTGCCCGTCTTGACCGTGATCGATCCGAGCTCTTCCTGCAGGGTCAATCGCGTCATCGCGTCGACAGCCGCGAACGGCTCGTCCATCAGGATGATTTCTGGATCCGATGCCCAAGTCCGAGCTACAGCAACACGTTGTCTCATCCCGCCGGACAGTTGATGGGGGTAATGGTTCTCGAAACCTGTGAGACCCATGAGATCGACCAAGTAAGACACCCGATCGGCGATTTCGGCCTTCTTGACCTTCTGTATCTCCAGACCGTGGGCGATGTTCTTGCACACGGATCGCCAAGGCATGATTGCGAGTTCCTGGAAAACGACTCCTCGATCACTTCCGGGCTTCTCGATCTGTCGACCGTCGACGTATGCACAGCCAACACTGGGCTTGATGAAACCTGCCAAAATATTCAGAAGGGTCGTCTTGCCACAGCCCGATGGCCCGACGACGGTGACGAACTCCCCGTCAGAGATCTTCAGATTGATGTCGTCGAGGGCATGGACGGCTTGGCCCGTTCGCATGTCGAGATATGCGTGGCTCAGACCTTCGATTGAGATGATCGGGGGCGCCACCGAAGTGGCGCCCCCATCAGAGGAGATTGTCATCCGGCGAAACCGTCGCACCCTTCAACCGAGGTGGGAAGCGCCGGTAGATCGGCGACCCACTCGGGATGTTCAGCCAACACTTCGTCGAGCACGCGAGTGTCGATGAGATCATCGGCGGTGTACGAGCCAGCGTCGATACTGCCAGAATCGACCAGCTGCTGGGCAGTCGCTTCAACTCCCCAGCGGGTACAGACCGACACTCGTGGGTCGTAGCTGTTGCGCTGGATGGCCTCTACGACTGCGTCCTCGCTCACTCCGTCAATGAATCCGAGAGCAACCGGGGCCACGTTGCTGGGATCTTGACGGATCAGGAACGATGCTTCAACCACACCTTCGATCATTCGTTTGAAGACGTCGGTCTTCTCATCGAGTTGACCGTCGACAGCACCAAGACCGATCGCTGAGAGAACCAGGCTCTCGCCGGGAGAGATCTCGACGCCGTTGTCGCCCAGATCCAGCAGCGCTGCAGTTCGGAACGGGCTCCACGGCACTGCCACATCGACGTCGCCGTTGACTATCGAAGTGCGCATGTCTGGCGCACCCATACCCACGATGTTTATCTGATCCTCGGTCATGCCATTCAGCTTCAGCCACTCGCGTAGGTAGGCACGCGGGGTGCCTCCACCCGTTACACCGACGGTCTTGCCGATTATTGACGACGGGTCGGTGGTCAGGCCGCGATCGGCTCGACCGATGATGCCGATCCAGTCGACATACTTGGCATTGGTGGCATCGTTGTTGTACGGAGCGACGAGCTTGGTGAGCAGACCGGAAGCCCTCTGCGGGGCCACGCCGGTGCCGGCGTTCACCGCGCCGAACTCGGCTTGACCGGACGAAAGTCCGGCGGCGATGTCGGCGCCCGATCCGAGTGTCTGAACGTCAACGTTGAGATTGCGGTCGGTCCACAAGCCGAATTCCTGGGCCACGAATACCGGGAGGTGGGCCATGTTGTTCACCACCAATAGGGAGGCCTCCACAAATGGTGCCTCGGTGGTGGTGGCCGGCGCGGCTGTGGTGGCCGGCGCGGCTGTGGTGGCCGGAGCCTCTGTGGCGGCCGGCGCGGCCGTGGTGGCGGGTGCAGTTGTGGCGGCGGGCGCCGCGTTGTCGCTTGAACCGCTGTCGCCACAGGATGCCGCTATCAGCACCGTGGCTACCAGTAGAGCCCATATTCGCTTGTGTTTCATTTCCTGTCTCCCCCGTGATTTCAGTAGTGCGGTCGAAGCCTTGCCATTCAGAAACAAATGTTTGTCCATGTCGACAATATCGATTGTCTGTACAACGCGACTTGACTGCGGTCGTGTTCAACTTTATATAATCGATCATACATTGCGTCAACCCTTTACAGAAAGAAGCGCATGGCTACCATCGTGAGGCCCACTGACTTCAACTCGGGATTTGGGTATGAACCGCCTCTGAATATCAATTTCGGGATCGACTCGGCAACCATCGGGAACCCCCCGGCAGTGATGGGCAAGACGGTCATTCCGCCGGGTGCGAAGAATCAATCGCATCGCCACGAGACCACAGATGCGTGCATCTACATCATCTCCGGCAGCATGAGATTTATTTTTGGTGATCCCGGCACGGATCGGGTCACCGAAGTAGCCGTAGCCGGAGATTTCATCCACATTCCCACTGGCGAGGCACACGGGGTCGAGAACGTTTCTGATACTGAACCAGTCCACTTGGTGTTCTGCTATCCGGGCGTGTCCGACAAGGACGCGGCCCGAACTGTCATGCTCGAAAGTCCGGATGTCGTTGTTGAGGGCTCGTAGCCAACGTGAGTAGGAGCGGGGACATGTGGTTCCGGTGGTGAACCAGGACACCCATGTGTCCACGATCGAGGCCGCCGAGATGCTCGGCGTGAAACCTTCGACCATCTACACCTATGTCAGCCGCGGCATCTTGCACTCCACCAGGCGGCCGGGAGCGAACTCCAGTTGGTTCAGGCGATCAGACGTAGAAATATTCGCCAGGCGGCGATCCGCGTCGAGTCGAGAACAACCCCACGCCCGGCTAATGGAAACCGCAATCAGCAACATAGACGGTGTTTCGTATCGATATCGCGGTCTTGACCCGGCTGAACTCGCAGACAGCCTCACCTTCGAGCAGGTTGCGGAGTTCCTTTGGACAGGGGAGATTCCCCCCGCATCGCACTGGTCGGTCGACACCCGGTCGACTCGCTCGTCAGTTTGGGATTCAGGTTCAAATAGCGAGCCGTTGACGATGGACAGATTGCGCGTGGCCGCCGCCACTCTGGCAGCATCCGACCCGTTCCGGCTGAGCAATCAAGCCGTGGCCTTGGTTGCCACGGGACGCCGTTTGATCTCCAACCTGGTGGACTCGCTTCCGATTGTGGGCCCACCGCCGATCGATGGTTCCATTGCCGCCCGGCTCTGGGCCAGATTGACCGCTGTCGAGCCGGATCCCGATTGTGTGGCTGCTCTTGACAGTCTGCTCACGATCGTCGCCGATCATGGGGTTTCTCCATCTGCTTACGCGGCTCGCGTCGTGGCCGCGTATGAGGCCGACCTGTATGGGGCGGTGCAGGCAGGCCTGTCGGTGGTCTCTGGTGCAAGGCGCGGAGGAATGTCGTCATCCATGGAACTGTTGCTTAGCGAAGTGGAAAGAGTGGGGGATGTCGAGACAGTGCTAGCCGATCTCAATCGCACGAAGGGAGTCCCTTTTCTTCCCCACCCGCGATACGCACGGGCCGACCCTCGCACGACGCAAATTGTCGATCTGGTGGCATCAGTGCTGCCCAACAGTCATGTAATCGATGTGCTGAGCAAGATCTCGCAGATTGTTGATGATCGATCGCTGCCCGCCGTACCGGTCGAGCTTGCACTTGCGGCTTTTGCACACGCGTTCGAATTCCGAAAAGGAGGATCGGAAACAGTGTTCGCAATCGGTCGTTCCGCTGGATGGATCGCTCATGCAATTGAGGTCCATTCCCAGCCTGTGCCGCTTTCGCCGCCCTATTCATACGTTGGTGCCGGTGCCCATCCAAGCCCCGAACCGTCAGGATCCGACTGAATTGCAAGTCTGCTGCGGGCGAAACTCGAATCGGAGATGTTCAAGATGACGAAACTGTTGAGGCGATCGGTAGACGGTGTGGTGGCCGGCGCGGCGGGAACTATCGCCATGGGAGGCATGTCCTTCTTTCTGAGACGCATGGTCGAGCCAAATACCCACGTGGGCAAGACTCACTACGAGTCGGTCGTGGAACGTGCGGTGCTGCTCGCGGACCCCGAACACGAGATGGAACCGAATCTTCGAGTTCGGCTAGGTGAGCTTCTCCATATCGGGTTTGGAGCCTTCTGGGGGCTTGCCTTCGCCCACGCATTCGGGCGAAGGCAAGTGCGTCCGATTCGGGACGGCGGAGTGTTCGGGTTGGTGCTTTGGGTTGGAGCCTTTGGTGGCTACATGCCCGCCTTGGGCATTTCTCGCTCTTTGCGCCAGATGAAGTTCTACGAACTCGGCCGCACTCTGCTCTGCCACCTCACATTTTCGATTACGACCGTCACCTTCCTCAGGTCTTTGCGATCCCGATCACGTGAGTGAACACGCCGAGGTCGACTCTCTCATGGGACTTCTTCAGCACGCGTTGGACACGCGCATCACAAATCCCAACATCGTGTAGTAGCCGACCAGCGCTGCTAGCTCGACGACACCACTTTCGCCGAGCAGTTCCCTTGCCGAGCGGAACCTGTCGTCGGACACATTGCTGTTGGCGCAGATTTCCCTGACGAATCCAACGATCAACTCATCGGTACCGGTCAACTCCCCCTCGCCGGTGCTGAGATTCTCAATGGTCTCTTCGGCTACTCCGGCGGAGCGCGCCAGCTGCAGGTGACTTTCCCATTCGAAACCGCACTCGTGCACCTGGGCGGCCGTCACAATGGCCAACTCGCGATCGTGGTCGGTGAGGGTGCCCTCGAATCGGATTTGATGGCCAAGCTCGGCGGCTGGTCGCGCCAGCCCTGGCGTATGCAGCAATACCTGATACGGCCGAATGATGTCGCCCCGACTTTCGACGACCCAGTCGAACACTTCTTGCTGCTGATCGTCCAAACCGTCGCGAGACGCGATGAGTCGAATACGTTCCATGTCAGTGCTGCTCCTCGCCCTGCTTGTCGATTCGTCCGATTTCCGCACGTCGGCGCATGACCTCAATCATCGATGAGTTGTCTGCATCACCAAGGCCGGATTCCTCTGCCTCGGCGAGGGCAATCTGCACGGTTCTGGCGAGTTCATTCGATGCCCCAACCTTGTCGGCCTGGGCCGTGATCAATTTGATGTCCTTGTGAGTCTGACGAATTCGTGAGGCGGGAGGGTAGTGGTCGGCGTTCACCATCCGCTCGCCCCAGATGTCCATCGCTTTGGAGAACGCGGCGCTGTCGCGGAGGACCTCGAGCGTCTTGTGGAGGTCGAGTCCGAGCAACTCGGACACGGTGAGGGCCTCCGCTATCGCAGCACGATTGATCGACAGTACGTGATTGACAATCAACTTCGTCCTGGACCCATTGCCGACAGAGCCAACGGCGTAGACCCGCCGGCACATTGGTTTCACCACTTCGGTGCCAATCTCGACGCTGGCGTCATTGCCACCAATCATGAAGATGGTGTCGCCTGTTGCCGCCATGGCGGCGTTTCCCGAGATTGTGGCATCGACGTATTCGACACCGACATGGCCCAGCAGCCTCGCGGCCTCTTCGGAGTCGGCAGGATCACCGGTGGTGGTGTCGATCACGAGAAGGCCGTTGGGATCGGCTGATGCAATCTCGCCGCATACATCGAGCATGATAGAGCTGTTGGGCAGGGAGAGAATCGCGACGTCGATTCCTTCCAGAGCTTCGGCGATCGAGTCGGCGATGCTGCCCCCGCGAGCTCGATGCTCGTCGCGTCTGGCGTCGACCGGGTCGTAGCCGACCACGCTCTCACCGTCGTCGAGGAGGCGGGACGCCATAGTGCCCCCCATCAAGCCGAGCCCAATCATCGCGACTGTTCGTGTCATCAGAAGCGGTAGAAGTGGCTGGGGGTGTCGACGAGCACCCGCCGGCGGAGGTCCTCGTCGTTGAACCAACTGTTGAAGGAATCCATCATGTCGCCGTCGTTTGGATTCGCCTCATATCTGTTGGGGTGAGGCCAATCAGTGCCCCACATGATGCGATCGGGTGCTGCCTCCAAGAGGGCGTGGGCCAGCGGTTCGACATCATCGTATGGGGGAAGGTCGGTGGCGCTAACTCGGTTGGCGCCGGAGATCTTCACCCAGGTGTTGCCGGCCTTGACGAGTTCGACCAGCGCGTGGAACCCGGGCGTATCGACGCCGTCGGATGCGGGCTGATAGCCAAAATGCCCTATGGACATCTTTACGGTCACCGATCTGAACACGGGCATCAGATCTACGATGTCGGCACCCGGAAACAGGAACTCAATATGCCATCCGAGGGGGGAGATCCGATCACAGAGCCTGGGAATTTCGTCCATGTCTATGGGCATTCCCCCGACGTTGTCGGTGTTGAGGCGGATACCCCGAACCCCGGCTTTGTCAAGTGACTCGAGATCGGAGTCCGACACGTCCAGGCCGGTTGCGATAACGGCGCGGGCTCTGTTCGGGGTTTTCGAATTCAACTCTGCCATGGCATCGAGAATCGCCGAGTTGTCTGTGCCGTAGACGGAAGGTTGGGTGAACACGACCCGATTGACCCCCAGCGCCGAATGGAGATCCCGCAAGTCCTGAAGAGTTGAGTCCGGAGGTGTGTAGCCCCGATTCGGTGACAGCTGGTAGCGGGATTCAAACACGTGGACGTGAGTGTCGATGGTGCCTGCCGGTGAGGCTTGTGCCGGCTGATGAGGAGATCGGTCCGGGGGTAGGCATTCACGAATTTGGTGGGTCACGGAGGTCCTGGAGTGTCGCTTTGCGCTCGATCATATACTATGCATCATCAATTGGTATTGGTGCCGACCATATGTCGGGTTCGACAGATTTGAGCCAGGGGGCCCCGCAAAAACATGTCCACGCAATCTCGAAAGGGGCCGGTCATCGACATCCACTGCCACCGCGAATGCGGGCCGGCGGGTGAGTTGATGATTGCAGCTGAGCGTGAGGCCGGACGTGGCCGACTCAAATACGGAAATGAGTCCACTCGGCGCGTCAACGATCTGCAACTTCAGAGAATCGGTCCGAAAATGGACTCGTTCGAAGAGCGGTTGCGGGACATGGACCGAATGGGAATCGACATCCAGGCGGTCGCGATCGCCGTGTATCAGTACTACTACTGGACGAGCGCAGAACTCGGTGCGCGAATGTCTCGGGTCATCAACGATGAGCTTGCCGAGGCGACATCGAAATTCACCGACCGCTTCCGGCCGCTGGGCACGGTGCCGCTGCAGGACACAGGGGCCGCCATTGCCGAAATGCAATACTGCGCGAGCGAATTGGGATTTCGCGGCATCGAGATCGGCAGCCACGTCGATGGCGAAGAGATCTCATCTCCAAGACTCGATCCGTTCTGGGCCGAGGTCGAACGGTTGGGTCTACTGGTGGTAGTGCACACCGACGGTCACACTCACAGGGAACGCCTTCAGGACCACTATTTCGTCAACACGATGGGTCACGCGTTCGAGGCAACCTTGGCGATTGCACACCTCATTTTCAATGGAGTGATGGAGCATCACCCAGACCTCAAAATCGTGGTGGTTCACGGTGGTGGTTACTTACCGGCGTATGCGGGGCGCATGGACCACGCATGGAAGGCGCGCGACGATGTGCGCGACGGGGTGCCACAGCTTCCCAGCAGCTATCTCAGACGCTTCTATTTCGACACCGTGGTTTTTGAACCGGACCAGCTCGACTTCTTGATCCGCAAGTACGGAGCCGACCACATCATGATGGGCACTGACTACCCCTACGACATGGGGGACGACGACCCATTGGAAACAATCTCCCAAGTTCCCAATCTCAATCAGAACCAGATCGATCTCATATGCGGCGGCAACGCCGCTCAACTGTTAGGACTCTTGCCATGAGTGGAATAGGACTCGCAATCATCGGCTGCGGAACGATCGGGCGCATTCGCGCCGTGCTCGCTCGGGAGCACCCGGGCGTCACATGGCTGGGTTTGGTCGATCGCCATGAGCCGACCGCGTTGCAGTTGGCCAAGGACACCGACGCCGATTTCGTCGGCACAGACATTGGTGAGTTACTCCAACGCCCTGAAGTGACCGCGGTCATCGTCTCCACCGACGAGAGCCAGCACGTTGATCCGATCATGCAGGCAGCCGCCCACGGCTTTCCCATGTTCATCGAGAAGCCGCTGGCGACAGATCCGGTGGAATCGGCGTCTGTGCTTGCCGCCATCGAGTCGCACGGTGTCGATGCTGTCGTCGGCTACACCAATCGGTTCAGGCGACGCTTTCTCACGGTGAAACAGCGTCTGCGCGATGGGCAGATAGGGGAGGTGACCGGCGTCGTCACTCGAGCATTCATGAACCGCATGGTGCCCTACGCGACCTTGAGCAAGGCCATCGACCCATCCAATCTCACCCCCATGGTGGTGTCCGGAACACACAGTCTCGACATGTCGATGTGGCTGATGGAGGGAAAGACGCCCGTCGAGGTTTATGCCAGATCCAACGACAAACTGCTCGGTGAATCAGGCACCAAGGATTCGACATTCGGCGTGTTCACCATGGACGACGGCACTCTGTTCTCGATGTGCATAAGTTGGGCATTGCCCGTGGTCTGGCCGGGCGCGGTCTACGGTCTCGAAATCGGAATTGTCGGCACCAAGGGCGTGATCGACATCGAGGACACCCACCGCGACGTGATCGTGGCATCGGAGATCCCGCAGCCGGCCGGCTATCGAAGCCGCGGATTCGAGGCACCGGCCGAACGCCATGTTGATTTTGTCGGGAGTTATCCGCCGGGCGATCTTTCCGACGGGCTGCTTTGGGGCGCGATGCGCCAAGAGACTCTCACTTGGTACAACCGGTTGGCCAAGGGCTTCGACACGCCTCACGCAACTGCGGCCGAGGGTCACAACAATCTTCTACTCACGATGGCTATGGATCTATCCGCCCGGACCGGCAAACCGGTGAAGTTGCCTGTCGAGCCGGAACAGCTCAAGGGAGAATGACATGTCAGATTTGAACGTTGCCGTGATCGGTACCGGATGGTGCGGAGGAATTCGAGCCGTTGCCGCTGCGGAGTATCCACTCGTCGCCGATCTTCATATTGCGGAGACCAATCCGGCTCGGCTGGCCGAGATGGAATCACTCGTCAATCCAGCTTCGGCGGTTGACGACTGGGAGTTGCTTGTCGCGCGTAGCGATATCGACGCGGTGATGGTCTCTGCGACCCCGGAGACGACCCACTATCCGATGGCGAAGGCGGCCCTCGAGTCAGGCAAGCACGTGCTGCTCGAGAAGCCAATGTCATTGACTCTCGACGAATCCGATGAACTGGTGGAATTGGCAGAGGCGGCCAACCTCAAGTTCACAATTGGCTACTCGCAGAGATTCAATCCCAAACATGCCATGGCCAAGCGCTCCCTGGTCGCCGGCGACCTTGGAGACCCCACCGCAATTCTTGTGAGTCGCCACATCGGGCGGAATCTCGGTGCCAAGATCGGTAATCGGATCAAACTCTCACCGGTGATGATGGAGGCCACTCACGACATCGACTTCGCGATGTGGTGTCTGGAACCGCGCCGCCCGGTTCGGGTGTTTTCGCAGAACGCCTATGGATTGCGTCGTGAGTCGATGGGGCTTCCCGACCTGCAGACCACCATCATCACAATGGACGACGGAGTGGTCGCCACGATCAGCGCCGGCATGTCGCTTCCGAACCACTACCCGAATGCATCAACCACTTGGGTGGAGGTGATAGGCACCGACGGGTCGGTGTTTCTCGATGACTCACATCGCGACATCGTCACCAACACGGTGAAGGATGGAATCCAATTCCCGTTGTCGACGATGCCGGGGGAGTACGTGGACCATGTCTACGCGGGAGCGATGAAGCAGGAAACCATCCACTTCCTCGATGCCGTTCATTACGACCGCGAGGTCATGGTGAAGCCTCGACTGGCCCGCATGACCATGGAAGTCTGTATCGCAGCCGATCTGTCTGCTGACCTCAATCAGGTTGTGGAGCTTCCGTTGTCGCGTCAGCAAGCTGAGATGGGCTTGAGGATGTCTGCCGTCAGCTAGAGCGATCGTCGTCCCGGATTTTCTGACACTCTCACGCCGGGCGACGGGACTGGAGAATTCAATGTCACGTGTATCGATGATCGATCCCGATGATGCGTCAGGGGAGGTGGAAATTCTCTACGACGCCGTGACCGCAATGCTGGGCCGCGTGCCACATTCGTACAGAGCCATGGCCAATTCGCCCCACGTGGCGAAAATGCTCGTGCCGTTCAACGCGGTTCTTCAGCGCCAGGGCGCGGGAAGTGTTCTCACGACTAAAATCAAGGAGATGGTGGTCATCAAGACCAGCCATCTCAATGGTTGCGAGTATTGAACGGCTCACAACACGTCGCTTGGTCAAGCGGCCGGAATTACCTGGCAACAGATCGAGGTAATTGGTTCCGATTCGTACATGGAGTCTCCTTTATTGACACGGAGAGAGAAAGCTGCCGTGCTGTGGGCAGAGCACGTCACGCTAAATACCGCCAGGGAGCGCGACGACGTATTCGAGGAGGTAGCCGAAAACTTTGATGATGCCGAGATAGTGGAACTCACTCTCATGAGCGGCTTTTTCGCTTTGTTCAACAGGTTCACCGACTCGCTGAAGCTTCCGGTGGAGGTTCCCAAGGAGGTCGATCGGATCAAATCTTCGCTGCACCTCAAACCGGACAAGGTGAAGGGCTACTTCGAGACCGTCATCGATCAGTGGCCCCAGTCATTTCCGACCCCCTGATGATTGGGGCTGACAGCAAATTCAGTCGCCCAATATCTGCCTGAGCACGTGTAGCGCACCCGGAACCGCAAAGACGAGAAGGCGTTCACGATCGCCCAGGATTGTCAGGGTTCTTTCGCCGGTGTCGACCGGAGTTCGGATCGACACCTTCACCTGGTGGGCGTTTGATTTGCTGTTTGAATCCTGGGGGACTTCGTCCACGGTGATGATCACATCTGCATCTGCTGCCCCCGACAGTTGAAGCAGTGCATCGGTGGGATTCCGGGGCGAGAGATTGTCGGCGGCAGCTACCACAACTCCGCCGACGAACTCGTCGATGTTGGACAGTTTGGCAGCGAGGAGGCCGGATGTGGGGCCCTCCACCGAGGCTACTGACCAACCTTTGGCCGCCAACATTTCCGACACGATCTGTTCGACTGTCTGAGCACCCGTCGCAAATACGAGTTCGCCCAGCCGCTGGCGTACCTCTGTTTCGACCGCATCGATCATCTCATTCGCGTCGTCGAGAGTCGCGGCCTTCGCCGAGATTCTCACTGTGACTTCGGCACCGGATATGAGGAATGCAATTGACGGGTTGTCGCGGGCATAAAGGTCGTCGAGCATCTCAGCGATTCTCGCCTCTCCCTGCCCCCAGCATCTGAGAACGCGGCTGGCCAATACCGACGGATCACCGGATATGCGTCGCAGTCGGGGACGTACTTGTTCATCGATCATGACCCGCATCTCAGACGGCACGCCGGGGACAGCGAAGATCGGGGTTCCGTTGCTTTCCGCCGCAATGCCGAGAGCTACGCCCTTTCGATTGGGCAGGGGATCGGAACCTGCTGGGTAGTCAGCCATGCGGAGAGCACTTTGGGCGGTGACACTGGCTTTTGCGAGCCGCTCCATGATCGAAGCAGCGTGCAGTTCGTCTCTTGCCGTCTCGACGCCGAGAACTTGGCAGATGGCATCCCGAGTCAAGTCATCCTGAGTTGGTCCGATTCCACCGCAGAGGACCACGGCGTCGGCCCGGTCTCGTGCGGTTTCGATCACGTTGACGAGGCGCGTCATGTTGTCTCCGACCGTGACTTGGTAGTGACTGTCAAAGCCGTCTTCTGCGAGACGTGCTCCAATCTCGGCGCCGTTCGAGTTGATTATCTGCCCGAGTAGGAGCTCAGTGCCTACGGCGATCACTTCAACGATCACGCGATCACCGGATTGGTGATGGTCCCGATGCCGTCAATGGATACCTCCACCACGTCACCAGGCTGCAGCCACACGGGCGGATCGAACCCGATGCCGACGCCCGAAGGAGTACCCGTGGCGATTACGTCTCCGGGTTCAAGGAGAACGGACCTTGAAATCGAGGCGATCAAGGTCGGGATATCGAAAATCAAGTCGGCTATCTGGGCGGCTTGGCGGGCTTCTCCGTTGACGGCGGTGCGGAGCCACGCAGATCGGATGTCAGGAATCTCATCCTTGGTCACTATCGCTGGTCCCATCGGGCAGTAGGTCGCGACGCTCTTGCCGATGAAGAACTGCACATGCTGCTTTTGAACCTCCCGTGCCGTTACATCATTTATGACCGTGTACCCGTATACGTGGTCCCATGCATCGGCGGCCGATATGCCCTGACCGCCCGGTCCTATCACCACCCCGAGTTCGCCTTCGTAGTCGGTGGTGCCCGACGGGTCACCGGACAAGACGATGGGGGCGCCAGTGGCACTGATGGACGAGAGTGCCTTGGTGAAGATGATGGGGTGGTCGGGAATCATCATGCGCTCTGACGCGTCGAATCCGCTATCAGAGAATTCCTTGGCGTGGGCGCGATAGTTGCGGCCCACGGCCATGATGTTGTTGCGGGGCCGTATCGGGGCGAGCAGACGTGGGGTATCCACGCGCCGGGCGGCGGGGTCCTGAGTCAGCTTCCGCGCTGCGGCTATTCCCTCGGCGCCGAGCGCGACGAATTCGCACATGGTCCGTGGCAGCGATTCGTCGTGGCTCAGATCCACCACCGATCCGTCATTCAATTGGGCGCCGACTCCGCGGACACCGGCTGATTCGAACGAGACAAACTTCATGCCGCAGCCAATCTTTCAGATAGTGATGAAGGAAATCATATATTATGCAGGTTTGACTGAACGCTCGTATGGCGATTCCGAAAGAGCGGAGCATATGCCCCATGTCTGATGTCCAATGGTCGTTCGAGAACCGAGTTGTTGCCGTGACTGGATCAGCGACGGGAATCGGCGCAACAGCGGTTGGGGAATTTGCCCGAGCGGGTGCAAACGTCTACGGACTTGACGTTGACGTCGAACGCGGCGAATCGGTGGCCAAGCGCACGGGTAGCCGTTTCCTGCAGTGCGATGTGACGTCGTCAATGGCGGTGGCCGAAGCGTTTTCGGTCATCGCGGATGACCACGGAAGGCTTGACACGCTCGTCAACAATGCCGGCGGATTCTGGGATCAGAACACCACGGAGTCGACATCTGAGGATGAGTGGAACCGCGTAATCGACCTAAACCTGAAGGGACCGTTCCTCTGCGCTCGCGAGGCCATCCCATTGCTGAGGAATTCATCTGCGGGCCGAATCATTTCCATGAGTTCGCTGGCCGGCCAGACGGCGATTCACACCACGTCGCCACCGTACGCCGCGGCAAAGTCCGGCGTGCTTGCGCTTACCAGGGTGTTGGCCTACGAATTGGCCGCCGAGGGAATCACGGTCAACGCCATCGCGCCGAGCGCGGTGATAACCGAGCGGGTCGAGACCATTCGGGGGCCAGGAGTCAGAGAGAAAACGGCTGAGAGCATTCCCATCGGTCGCTGCGGTGATCCCGAGGACATCGTTGCTTGGGTGATGTTTCTGGCCTCCGAGGGAGCCTCATACATGACAGGGCAAACCGTCACGGTCAATGGCGGGCGCTTCATTTCCTAGATGGTCAGGCCCCAACCAAGTCGACGTCAATGCCCAACCCGGGCCCATCAGGCAGTGGGTAGCTGCCGTCGACGATGCGGAGGGGCTTTGACGACACGTCTGAATTGATTCCCTGGTTCCCCGGGCTGCAACCGAAATCGATGGCCTGGATTGCTGCCGCGCAGTGAACGTTCGCCGCAGCCGCAACGCTCGACTCGGCGATTTTCCCTGCGAGATTGATTGATAGCCCGAGGGCGTCACATAGTGATGCCGCTCTCATGACTCCGGTGATTCCGCCGAGTTTCACGAACTTGAGGCTCACCCCGGCCACGCCGGTCTTCCAGAACGCGGCGATGTCGTGAAACGAGTGCACGCTCTGGTCGGCGCAAATTGGGATTGGGGAGGATCGCGCCACGCGAGCCATTGCCTCATGATCTCCCTGAGCGATCGGCTGCTCGATGAATCGGACCGCTGTGTCGCTCAGCGATCGAAGAAATGCGGTGGCCTGAGGTTCTGTCCATGCTTGGTTGGCATCGCCGCAAACGACAGCGTCGGGTGGTAATTCGCGGCGAATACCCTTGACCGTCTTGAGCTCGTGAGCTGAGTCTCCGATACCAAGCTTTATCTTGAACCATCGGTATCCGCCATCGTATTTGGCCACGGCGGTAGCGATGTCGTTGTCGGGTTGTCCGCTGCCGACCATGGTGAGAGCGGGCACTGATCTACGGACAATGCCGCCGAGCAATTCGGCTACCGGAACTCCCAGAACCTTGCCGGCAATGTCGTGTAGCGCGATGTCGATCGCACCGACTGCAGTTTCGTTGGCATACATCATCTTCGACATCTGTGCCCACAGTGCACCCCGTCGCATTGGGTCTTCCCCCACGACCCGCTGGCCGATGAAGTCAATGGCAGCGCGGATGCTCTCCTGCGTTTCGCCGGTGAGATCGGTGGCCTCCACGCCTTCTCCCCATCCGACGATGCCATCGTCGGTGGTGACCCTGACCAAAACGTTGTTGGACTGCTCAATCGTGATGTGTGACATCACGATTGGTTTCGTCAGCGGTACGGCAATCGGAAAGGTGTCGACTTGAGTGATCTTCATCGTTGGTCCCCCACGGCTACGTAATCGCGGTGATCTTGCATAGTATATGAACACCTTCAAGGAGTCCGGATGTCAGAACTCAAGCTTAGATTTGGCGGCTACTCGCCAGCCGAGTCATCTCACAGCAAGGCACTCGATCGGTTTGCCGATTCTGTGAGGGCGGAGTCCGAAGGCAGGATCGAAGTCGATGTCCTCTACAACATCATGGACGAGGACCGAACCACGAGCGACCTACTCGACATGGTCTCGTCCGGTGAACTCGACGTTTGCTATTACTCGACCAGCTATCTCGGATCGTCGGTGCCACTACTCGACGCTCTCGAGATTCCGTTCCTGTTCGACTCGCTCGAAGACGCTCACACCGCGCTCGACGGCCCATTTGGAGAGCGGCTTTCACGGGCCATTGAAGCCGCCCGTAACTTCAAAGTGCTGGGATACTGGGACAACGGCTTTCGGCACCTCACAAACGGAGTCAGGCCAATTCAAACTCCTCACGATTGTGTTGATCTTAAGATCCGACTCCAGCCCAACATCATCCACAGCGAGCTCGTCCAGTCTTGGGGAATGCGCCCGGTACTGGTTGAACTCAGCAAGGGCATTGAATTGATCGGCAGTGGGGAGGTCGATGCCCAAGAGAACCCGCTCGCCAACACCGTGGCATACGGCGTTGAGCATCAACACGTGACGCTCAGCGCCCACCTCTACGGCGCTAGAGGATTGTTTGCCAACCGCGACCGGATGGATGGGCTCAGTGCAGTGGAGTCGAAAATCTTGATGAACGGTTCTCGGATCGCGATTCTTCAGCAGAGAGAGGATGCGAAGAGATACGAGATGGAACTCCTTGACGGTTTGAGGGCGGAGGGACGACAAATTGTCACACTCACGGGGGACGAACGAAGCGAGTTTGCCAAAGCAGCAGGTCTGGTAATCGCCCGAGCCAGAAGGAAGATTCCCTCGGATCTTCTCGATCTCCTGGGGAGCTGAGAATCTTGTCGTTGTCAGGTCCCCATCCCGCATCTGCCCACGGAGAACTGATTCGGTACGCCGATCAAATCCCGATCGATCGAGGCGACGGCATCGAGACCGTTCGACTCTCGTCTCCGCCACTACCGGGGCAATCATTCATCATGGGAATCACTTCGTTTCCACCCGGCACCGGCCTATCGATGCACAGTCACAACACCATCGAACAAGTCACAGTCATCGAAGGGCACGGATTCGTGGAAATGAACGGCGAGCGACATCGCCTGGAGCCCCGCGACACAACGAAAGTTCCGGCAGGCCAGCCTCATCGATTCGAAAACGACAGTGAGCAGGTGATGAGAATTCTTTGGGTATATGGCGATACCGAGGTAACCAGAACGTTCACCGACACCGGTGAAACGGTAATCAATCACGGATCCGCGACGGCATCGTGAACACCAATCGATTTCCCATCCACCAACTCGAGGAATTCGGCAAAAACATATTCGTCGCGGTTGGAGTAACTCCTGATCATGCCGAGATCACCGCCCGCAGGATCGTGGAAGCCGACGTTCGAGGTCGCACTGGCCATGGGATCATTCGAATTGGCCCCTATGTCTCGCGAATCGAAGCCGGCGGCGTCAATCTAAGTCCGAATATTCGGCCGGTTCACGAGACACCCTCGTCTGCGCAAATTGATGGCGACAATGGGCTCGGTCAGGTGGTGATGACCCAAGCCACGGAGTTGGCGATCGACAAAGCCAAGGCTGGGGGAATGGCATGGGTCGGCACGGTGCATTCCAACCACGCCGGTGCGGCGGGCATCTATCCGATGATGGCTGCCCGTGAGGGAATGATCGCGATCTATCTGGCGGTGGCCAACGCAAATGGGATGCCACCGTGGGGTGGGAGCGATCGCCTGCTCGGGACGAATCCCATCTCGATAGGTGTTCCCACCGGGCACGGCGCACCATTCATCCTCGACATTGCAACGACCGTTGCCTCTCATGGGACGATAAAAGTGGCGGCCCAGGCCGGCGAGCAAATGCCGATCGGGTGGGTTGTTGGCGATGATGGGGAGCCAATCACTGACCCTGCTCGGGCCCACGAGGGGTACCTCGTGCCGATTGGCGGATACAAGGGTTCGGGTCTCAACATCGCGATCGGGCTGCTCGCCGGGGTGATGAACGGAGCGGCCTTTGGCAGTTCGGTGATCGACCATCGTGTCCAACTCGAAACTCCCACCAACACCGGCCAATCGATACTGGTGCTCAGGCCGGATCTATTCATGTCGACAACCGAGTTTTTCGGGTCGGTCGATGCCCATCTTGACGAACTTCGTGGGTCCCGCACCGACGGCACAAAGGTCCGGCTCCCGGGTGATCGGGCCGCTCAGGTTGAGGCCGAAAACAAGTCGAGGGGTGTTCCCGTACCACTACCGCTGTTGGATCAACTGAATGACCTTGCGATTCGACTGAACGTGTCGCCGTTGGGAGTGGGAAATGCTTAGTGCCAGATTGATCGAACCAGGTCGGGTGGAGGTGGGGGAGGTTGATCTCCCGGACGGACGCGGGCTTGC
>CAZHMP010000004.1:0-67850 GCA_964533595.1 uncultured Acidimicrobiales bacterium
ACGCAGTGACCGTGAACCGCGGCGATGGTCACGGCGTTCATGGCTTCGACTGCTTCAACCATGAGACGGCCGAGATCCGCTGCTTGGCGGGGGGTGCCCGGTCCCACAGTGACGAACGCCGACAGGTCGGCGCCGGCACAGAACGCCCTGCCTTCACCCGAGACGATCACAACCTTTGCTTCAGGCCGCGCGTCGAACCAGGCCGCCGAGTCCACCAATTCTTGGAGACACTGCGCCGACAGCGGATTGAGTGATTCGGGCCGTGAGAGCGTGAGGCGACCAATCGGGCCTGATATCGAACGGGTGAGAGTCTCTGGTTGTTGTTCCACTCTCGGATTGTTCCACTAGGCGGCGTTCATCGCACACACAGCGATTGCACACACAGCGACCGCAGACCCGCGAACCGTGCCGCCCAGGACCGGATTTTGTCTCAGCCGGCAGCGAGAGTTGGGTCCTCGATCACCGAGCGCTCCTCTTCGCGTGTCGGCTCAAGAATCGACACAGCGCCGGTCATCGCTTCCAACCTGGCCCACTCCGTCACGTCGGCGTCCTCGGTCATGAATACGATCTGCTGTGATTCCGAGGACCGGACCAGCAACTCGAGGAGGGGTGCCTTCGAATCCGAGTCCAGGCCGTTCAACGCATCGTCAAGCATCAACGGCAAGCTCTCGCCTGATGGTCCGATGGCATGCACGGCATTCAGCCTGTCGAGAAGTGCGTCGGCCAGGCTGGTTGAGTCGGCGTCGGTCGATGGTTCACCGGCCGAGGCGGTGCTGGTGGCCTCAATCACCCTTCGCCGTTCCACCGCTCGTTGAATATCGCTCTTGAACTCCACCGCCCAATTTGCCGACACATCCCCGGCAATTTCGGCCCACGCGGCTTGGGCCGCTTCGAGATTCTTTGAAGCTTCAGCCAACCGATGGCGGGCACCGTCGCTGTCGAGCAGACCGTTGACTCTTTGCAGGTGAAAGCCGAGATATGTCGTGGCGCCGGCTTCGGCCAGAGCCTCATCTTCGGCCTTGCGAGCTCTCACCATTCGCTGGTTCTGTATGAATGAGACGGCGGTGACCGATGCGGCCAAGATCACCAGGGCCATGGCAATCCATCTCGTGAGGAGCAGAGCCGACGGAAACGCGGCCAGCGCCGCGAAAGCGCCGGTGAAGAATGAGGCGCGGCGGGACCGTTCGGCCGACATCTGGACCGCCTCGAATTGGCGGTGCCGTTCCTCGATTTGTTCTACAACAGCGATGTCTTCTGGAGCGGTGCCGGCTTCAGCGGCGACTTCGTCGATGGCGGCTTGGGCCATGGTGACTTGATTCACGGCATCCCAGAGTTCGGCCGGGTTGTGAGCAGCGAGCCTTCTCACGATCTGCTGATGGTTGGTGCTGGTAGTGAGGTCCGACGATGTCAGGCGCAATTTTCTCTTTGCGGTGCGATGGTCGAGACCGGCAACGGCGAGAAGGTCGATGGTTCCGTCATCGTCCGCGAAGCGGTCGCTCACATCCGTTGCCGTGTCGATGTCGATCACCCGGTGTCGGGCACCATGGGGACGAAATATCGCGAAACGATTCCCGGTGTCCGCCATGATCTCAGCGTGCACACCCGGGCGGCTTGCACTGAGGGAACCGATCAATTCGGTGGTCAGCCCCTCTCGCTCGAGTGGGCCAACCCCGCTGATCACGGTGAGGCGGGGATGGAACTGGAGGGAGAAGGTCGTGTCTTCAGCCTCAATCACAAGTCTCTCGAATCGCATATCGAAATGATCGGCGCGCAAATCGGCAAACTTGAGTCGACCGACCCATCTCTCATGAGCCGAACGGTTCTCCGGTGTGACCGACGTCCCAAAAACTCTCGAGGGAAGACGGAGCAGCTGGCTTTGATCGATGGAAAGGCGAACACGGGTTGGATAGCGGCAGCGCCCGTGGCATCATTGCCGACGCTCATCACGGCCGAGATGGTGGTGTGGAGCAGGCTCCCTTAGCTCAGTCGGTAGAGCGTCTCCATGGTAAGGAGAAGGTCGTCAGTTCAATTCTGACAGGGAGCTCCACGGGCCGGCCCGCCGACCCGGGCGGCGACGTAGCTCAGTTGGTGAGAGCGCTCGACTCATAATCGAGAGGTCGACAGTTCGAATCTGTCCGTCGCTACTCCTTCGATCGAACAGGAGGCGGCGAGATGTCATCCAAGTCAACTCGACGTCGCAATCTTCGGATCGTGACTGATGCGTCCGGTAACCATTCCGGATTTGCTCGGTCCAATCTCGTGGATCTCGAGTCCGATCAATTGGTTGGATTGGCCGTTGCCGGAGATCGGGAACCGTTCGATGAACTGGTCAGACGCACTTACCGCGATGCCTATGGGTTGGCTTTTCGTCTGACCGGCAACGAGGAGGATGCGCGCGACGTGGTACAAGACGCCTACCTGAGGGCTTATCGGGCCATAGGGAAATTTCGCAGCGAATCGCGCTTCTCCACATGGCTGTATCGCATTGTCGCCAATTGTTCGGCCACCCACATGGGCAAGGGCTCTCGCCACCGTCATCTCGATCTACCCGACGAGTCGATCATGTCTGATCCTCTGGTAGTGGATGATCCGGCGTCCTTGGCCGAGGTTTCGGATCTTTCCGAGCGACTCGATGACGCGATACGAAAGTTGCCGATCAAGTTGAGATCGGTGGTTGTTCTCCGCGATGTCTACGACATGCCCCACGATGCCATCGCCTCGGAGCTGGGCATTTCGGTGAGCGCAGCGAAAGTCAGGCTTCACAGGGCACGACGTCAGCTTCGCGAACAAGTGTTTCCCTTGCCGGGAGAGAGTGAGCAAACCAATGTCTCATGAGCTTCGAGCCTGCGGCTCGGTCTCCGATGTGCTCGCCGAATACGGTGACATCGAGTTGTTGCCGGTGGCGGCACGGCGCCACGTCAACGAATGTTTGCGATGCCAAGCCGAACTTTCCGGATACCGCCGCCTGAGTCGCGGGTTGCGTGAACTCGCCTGTGTCCCGGTGGGAATAGACCCGGCTGTCCACGGTCAGATTCTGGCCGGGCTCGACCGAATCGATCACCACACGAATCGACGATTGGCCAAGGCGACAGCTGCAACGCTGGGCGGGCTGGCCGCCGTTGCGGGCGCAATCGTCGTGGCGTCACGACAAGTTCGAGCCACTCGACTCGCCGGTTGATCGAATCGAATTGCCGGTCAGCCTGCCGGTCGATATTGAAATGTCTGCTGCTAGCCTTGGGTGCCGTTCTCAGGGGCGTGGCTCAATTGGTAGAGCACCGGTCTCCAAAACCGGCGGTTGCAGGTTCGAGTCCTGCCGCCCCTGCGAGATGGTGCCGCCGAGTGGTGGCCTAGCCGATAGTTCAAGGGATCTCAAATGTCGATGAACCGACAGCAAAAGAGAATGCTGCAAAAGCAGGGCGAGGTCGACGCCGATGGCGCGCCCGTTCGCAAGCGTCGCCAGCCGACATCGTCTGCCCCGCCGCAGCAACGAACCAGTCCCGTTCAGTTCATCGGGGAGGTGCGTGGTGAGCTTCGCAAGGTGGCTTGGCCGTCTCGTGCCGAGACGCTCAATTATTCAATTGTGGTTCTGGTCACCATCGTTGTTCTCACCGCGATGATTTACGGCCTCGACTGGCTCTTTTCGTCGTTGGTCCTCGACTTGTTCGCCAACTGATCTCATGCCAGAAGAAGAAGACATGAACGCCGAAGCTCCAGAGCCCACAGACACACCAGAGCCCACGGATGCACAAGAGCCCATCGAAACAGCCGAGGCTGAGCCGGTGGCCGAGGCTGATTCGTCATCGGCCGGCGAACCTGTGGCAACCGAGATGGCTGCCGCTGGTTTGTCCAACGAGTGGACGGGACCGATCGGTTCGGTTGCCGTTGCCACCGAAGTCGTCGACGAGGATGCCCTCCTGACCGCCGACGATGAAGCCGAGGAAGAGGAGCCCTACCTGAGCCCCTTCGACAGGCCGGGTAAGTGGTATGTGGTCCACACCCAGTCGGGCTACGAGAAGAAGGTGAAGCGAAACATAGAGGCTCGCACCGAGTCGATGAACATGGATCATCGGATCTACGAGGTTCAAATTCCCACGCGTGAGGTCACCGAACTCAAGAACTTGAAGAAGGTCGTCAGCGAGAAGAAGTTGTTCCCCGGCTATTTGCTGGTTCGTTGTCGTCTCGACGACGACGCGTGGTACGTCCTTCGAAACACTCCTGGAGTCACCGGTTTCGTCAACCAGGGTGGAAAGCCTTCACCTCTCCGCCGACGCGATGTCGAGACGTTCTTGGGCCTGGAGGCGGAACGTCAGCGCGCCGCGGCCAAGAAGTCGAAGCCCATGTTCGAATACGGACTGGGTGAAACCATCAGAGTGGTCGAGGGGCCTTTTGCCGATTTCCTCGGCGAGATCATCGAAATCAACGAGGACCAACTCAAGGTCAAGGTCCTACTCAATATCTTCGGTCGGGAAACCCCGGTCGAGCTCGAGTTCGCGCAGGTCGCGCGACTCTGAGGTTGTGGCCGGCCACGGCCGCCGCCACACTGTTTCGTCCCCCCTTCTCTCAGGAACGCTAGTCATGGCAAAAAAGCAGGTCACTGCTGTAGTCAAAATCCAGATCCCAGCCGGTCAGGCTTCTCCCGCGCCGCCGGTCGGCACTGCGCTCGGCCCGCACGGCGTGGCGATCATGGATTTCTGCAAGGCATACAACTCACGCACAGAAGACAAGCGTGGTCAGATCATCCCGGTTGAGATAAGCATCTTCGAGGATCGAACATTCAGTTTCATCCTCAAGACGCCGCCGACGCCGTTCTTGATCTCCCAGGCAGCCGGCATCGACAAGGCGGCCAGCAACCCCGGCCGTGAGGTCGCGGCGTCGATCACCGATGCCCAAGTCGCCGAAATTGCGGAGATCAAGATGCCCGATCTCAACGCCATCGATCTCGAAGGCGCCAAAGCTCAGGTTGCGGGCACCGCTCGTTCCATGGGAATCACCGTCGAAGGCTGATTCAACTTTTCATTCACGGCACGTCCACCGACGGGCCGATCAGACAGATCCATCAACGTGACCGACCGGACGACCTCGCCGGCGGCACACTCACCAGAGGGAGCCATCATGGCGAAAGGCAAGAATTACACCGACGCGGCGAAACGCTACGACCGCGACCACCAGCATTCCGATGAGGAGTCGGTGGCGTTGGCCAAGTCGCTCGCGTCAGCCAAGTTCGACGAGACAATCGACTTGGTGGTGAGGCTCGGGGTCGATCCCCGAAAGGCTGACCAGATGGTCCGCGGCACCGTCGCTCTTCCGGCCGGCACCGGAAAAGACATTCGAATTGCTGTCTTCGCCCAAGGCGAAGCAGCGACGGCCGCGCGTGAAGCCGGAGCCGAATTCGTCGGCGCCGACGACCTTGCTGCCGAAATCGAGGGGGGCATGACGGCCTTCGATCTGGCCATCGCCACCCCGGACATGATGCCGGTGGTCGGCAAGCTCGGCCGAGTTCTCGGTCCGCGCGGTTTGATGCCAAACCCGAAGACCGGCACCGTCACCCCCGATGTTGCCAAGGCAATCGGCGAGTTCAAGGGTGGCCGGGTCGAGTACCGCACCGACCGTTTCGCCAACGTGCACGTGCCGATCGGCAAGGCTTCCTTCACCGAAGAGGCCCTGCTCAGCAATCTTCGGGCAGTGTTCGGCGAGCTCGAACGAGTGAGGCCGGCCTCGGCCAAGGGCAGATATGTCCGCAAGGTGGTGGTTTCATCAACCATGGGACCCGGCGTTCGAGTCGACCCTGCCCTGATCGTCGGGGCCTCAGACTGATCCAAGAATTTGCAATACGAATACCCGAGTAACACAACGGTGAGGCCGTTAGCCTCATCGTTCTACAACTGAAGATCTCGCTCACCGAAGACCTCCGGTGCGCTCATTACGAGCACCAATGGGACTTGTCCCGCCGGAGTAGGAGGAGTCCCGTATCACCGAGCCGGTAATTCACGGTCAGGTTTCTCGAGGGCGTCCGCCTGTTTGGTGGGCGCCCGAGTGCGTTCTGCGCACATCAACAGTGCGCTTGTCGCACCCAACAGAAACAAGGAGGTGAAATGGGAGACCCGAGACCCGACAAAGTTGCGATCGTCGAAGAGGTTCGCGACAAGCTGTCAAGCAGCGGCGGACTCATGTTGACCGAGTATCGCGGCCTCGATGTGCCGGCCATGGCCGAGTTGCGTCGAGCACTTCGCGAAGCAGGCAGTGAGTACAAGATCTACAAGAACACCCTTGTGCGATTGGCCGCTCGTGAGATCGGACTTGAAATTGACGAGTTGCTCACCGGGCCGACAGCTATTGCCTTTGTAGGCGAGAAGGCTGACGGAACACCTGGTGATGTCGCTGCTGCGGCGAAGGCGCTCAGAGATTTCGCCAAAGGCAATGATGCTCTCGTTTTGAAGGGAGGCGTCCTCGACGACAAGCTGCTGAGCAGCGAAGACTTGAAGGCTTTGGCCAAACTTCCGTCCAGAGACGTTCTTCTCGCCCAGCTCGCTGGTGCGTTCCAAGCCCCGATCGCGAAGATGGCCGGCCTGCTGCAGGCCCTGCCTCGAGATTTCGCATATGGGCTGAAGGCGCTCATCGATCAGGGCGGTGCAGCCGATGCACCCGCCGAGACACCCGCCGAGGTTTCAGACGAAGCCGAGGCCACCGAAACACCCGCCGAGGTTTCAGACGAAGCCGAGGCCACCGAAACCCAGGCGTCAGACGATGCCGAGACAAATCAAAAAGATGCGTCGACCGACGCTGACGACCAGGAGTCGGCTGACGCCGACCCACAGGAGGCCTGATCATGGCAACTAAAGAAGAAATCCTCGAATCAATTTCATCGATGACCGTTCTCGAGCTGAGCGAACTGCTCTCAGAGTTCGAAGAGAAGTTCGGCGTCACCGCCGCCGCCCCTGCCGCCGTGGCTGCTGCCCCGGCTGCCGAGGCTGCTGCAGTCGAAGAGCAGACGGCATTTGACGTCGTTCTCATGGGTGCCGGCGAGAAGAAGATCCAAGTCATCAAAGAGGTCCGTGGCCTCACGTCCCTTGGCCTCAAAGAAGCCAAGGAGCTTGTTGACAACGCACCCAAGGCCGTTCTCGAAGGCGCTTCCAAGGAAGACGCCGAGAAGGCCAAGGAGGCCCTCGAGGCTGCTGGTGCCACAGTTGAGGTGAAGTAACACCTCTCCTTTGAACTATTCGGATTGCCCGGAGTTGTTTCTTCGGATAATCCCGAGTTCGAAATTCTGCGGAGGCGACGACACCTTGGTGTCGTCGCCTCCTCGCGTCTCTGGTTAGTGTGCCGACGTGCCGGAGCCGATTTCGAACCTCAATGTCGTGTCAGCGGGGGATGACTTGGTTGTCACTTGGCGGGGCGGCGATGAATCTGTGTCGGTTTTCGTGTCGTCTGATCCGGATGACGCCGGCGTCGACGTCTTTGCCCCGGAGTCGTCGGGGTTGGCAATCGTGCCCTCGGGCGGTGCGGCGAGACCGTACGTTCACCTGTTTGATCCGCGTAGGGGTTTTGTCGTGGGTGCAGAGCGCAGGATCGAAATGGACGGACCGCAGAACTTTCGCGATTTGGGCGGGTATCACTCGTCGGCGGGTGGCACTACTCGTTGGGGGCGAGCCTTTCGCAGCGACCGCCTCGACGCGATGACTGATGCCGACCGAGACCGGATTCTCGAACTCGGCGTCACGAAGGTCTTCGATCTGAGGGTCGACGCCGAAGCCGACGAGGCGCCGGACAATTTGCCTGCGGAAATCGAGTTGCTGCGTCTTCCCATGTCGAGTGACGGGGTTCGAGCTCGAACGATCATGGAACGGATCGAAGCCGGAGATCTCAAGAGCTTTGGCCAAGCGGAGATGTCCAATGGCTATCTGGTGATGCTCGACGAGTTCAGCAGCCATATCTCGCGTGTGATCACGGCAGTCGCCGATGGCGAGACGGTGTTGTTTCACTGCACAGCGGGGAAAGACCGCACCGGCGTGGTGGCAATGGTCCTCCTGGCGATGAGTGGCGTGGGAACGGGTGAACTTCTCGACGATTACGAGTTGACCAACAGGTTCGCTCCCCACCGCGGCGAGCAATTCTCGGCCGGACTCGTTGCATTCGGTCTCGATCCCACCGACTTCGAGACGCTCTGGACAGCCCCCAGGGGAGTGATGCGCACCGTGCTGAATGGCCTGCACGATCGGTGGGTGGACATAGACGGCTACCTGCGATTCGCCGGTGTGGAGAAGACGGTTTCGGATGCTGCCAGAGGTCGGATGTTGTATGACGAACATATTTCTTAACCCATCAAGTCCTTGACCTCTCGCTCCTGAATCCGTACCCTTCGCGATTGTCAGCGCCGATTCAACGGCTCTGACGAGTGCACCGTCGGTTACCGACGGTGCAGGTTCAGGTTGCCCCGCCATGTCTGGCGCAGTAGCCTACGATCTACCGTGGTCGTGGTCGCGCCTGTTTCCAATCTCCCCAGATCGTTTACGCGCGCGTTCTTAGATTGCGGTCTTCATCTTTCGTGCGCCCAACGGGAGTCCAAGTGACCACACGCGCCGCTAATCGCGATCGCTATTCTTTCGGCAATCTTCCTGAGGTTCTACCCCTCCCGGATTTGATTGAAATCCAACGAGAGTCGTTCAAACGACTTCTCGCAGAGGGTCTTGCCCAGACCTTCCGTGACATGTCCCCCATCAAGGACTTCACGGAGACTCTGCAGCTCGAATTGGAGTTCGATCCCAACGATCCCGATCTCGAGCCGGTCCCGAAGTTCACCGTCGAGGAGTGCCGCGAGAAGGACATCACCTACGCCGCGCCGATCTTCGTTCGCGCCCGCTTCATGAACGCCAACACCGGCGAGATCAAGGAGCAGACGGTTTTCATGGGCGACTTCCCCATGATGACCGACAAGGGCACATTCATCATCAACGGAACCGAGCGTGTGGTCGTTTCACAGCTCGTCCGTTCTCCTGGTGTCATTTTTCAGCCTGGCGAACGATTCCGTTTGCGCAACTTGTCCAAGCACCAGTTGGTCACCGGCACCGTCCATCCCTACCGTGGCGAGTGGATCGAATTCGACGTCGAGCAGAAGCCCGGCAAAGACGTCACAGCCGGTGCGCGTGTGGCCCGCAAGCGTCGCATCAGCTTGTTTGTGCTGCTTCGCGCCCTTGGCTACGACGAGGTCAGCCATCCCGGATTCCTCGAGCGCTACGTCCAGTATTTCGATTTCCTCGAGGGCCAGTGGGAAAAGGACAAAGAGCTTGCCCCCACCCAAGAAGAGGCACTGCTTGAGATCTACAAGCGGGCGCGCCCCGGTGAACCGCCAACGGTGGAATCGGCACGGTCGTATTTCCGAAACGCATTTTTCGAACCGCGTCGCTATGACCTGAGCCGAGTGGGCCGTCACAAGCTCAATCGCAAGCTCGGTCCCGAACTCGACTTCCTCGAGAATCAGTTTGGCTTGGATCTCGACCGCCCAGACCTCGACTCGCCCGTGTTGGCTCAGTGCGAGATGCTCGCCGCCACCACCTACCTGCTCAACTTGGCCAAGGCCGAACCCGGCTACCGCCTCGATGACCAGGATCATTTCGCCAATCGCCGCATTCGGAGCGTTGGTGAGTTGATCCAGAATCAGGTTCGTATCGGTCTCAGTCGTATGGAGCGAGTCGTGCGCGAGCGCATGACCACCCAGGACGTCGAGGCAATAACGCCGCAGACCCTGATCAACATTCGTCCGGTGGTGGCAGCCATCAAGGAGTTCTTCGGAACCTCGCAGTTGTCGCAGTTCATGGACCAGGTCAATCCGCTTTCGGGCCTCACCCATCGTCGTCGCCTCTCGGCACTCGGCCCGGGTGGTCTAAGCCGCGAGAGAGCCGGTTTCGAAGTTCGCGACGTCCACTTCTCCCACTACGGACGCATGTGCCCGATCGAGACTCCTGAAGGTCCCAACATCGGCCTCATCGGTGGTCTGGCCAGTTATGCCAGGGTCAATATTTTCGGCTTCATCGAGTCGCCCTACCGCAAGGTCGTCGATGGTGTCGCGACCGACGAGATCGTCTACCTCACAGCTGATGAGGAAGAAGAGTTCGTTGTCGCCCAGGCCAACGCCCGAATCGACGACAAGGGCCGCTTCCTCGACGACCGTGTGTTGGTGCGCCGCTCGCCTCAGGCAGCGTCTCTGCGTGACCTCCGACTGCAGTTGGAGCAAGAAGTGTTCTTCGGTGCCACCACCGAGATCTCTTCGGTGCCGCCCACCGAAGTCCAGATGATGGACATTTCGCCCAAGCAGATCATTTCTGTCGCCACCGCACTCATCCCGTTCCTCGAGCACGACGACGCAAACCGTGCGCTCATGGGCGCCAACATGCAGCGTCAAGCCGTTCCGCTGCTCAGGGCCGAAGCCGGCTACGTGGGCACCGGCATTGAGGAGCGTTGTGCTTTCGACGCGGCCGACATGCTGGCCGCCGAAGACGACGGCACCGTTGTGGAACTCGACGCCGATCACATGGTGATCGACTACAAGAAACTCGGCACCAAGGCCATCAAGTTCCACAAGTTCGAACGATCCAACCAGGACACTTGCATCACCCAGAAGCCTCGTGTGCGTCAAGGTGACAAGGTCAAGAAGGGCGACGTCCTCGCCGATGGCCCGTCCACCGATGGCGGCGAGTTGGCTCTCGGGAAGAACCTCATGGTGGCGTTCATGCCTTGGCATGGCTACAACTTTGAGGACGCAATCATCCTTTCTGAGCGCTTGGTGAAGGACGACGTGCTCACGTCGATCCACATCAAGGAGCACGAAGTCGATGCCCGCGACACGAAGTTGGGGCCCGAAGAAATCACCCGCGACATTCCGAACCTGAGCGAGGAAATCCTCGCCGACCTCGATGAGCGAGGCATCATTCGAGTCGGTGCCGAAGTCGGGCCGGGCGATGTGTTGGTCGGGAAGGTCACGCCAAAGGGCGAGACGGAGCTGACCCCCGAAGAACGGTTGCTCCGGGCCATCTTCGGCGAGAAGGCGCGTGAAGTTCGCGACACATCAATGAAGGTTCCTCACGGCGAGACCGGCAAGGTGATCGATGTCAAGGTGTTCGACCGCGACGACGCTCACGAGCTGACCCCCGGAGTGAACCAACTCGTTCGGGTGTACGTCGCTCAGAAGCGCAAGATCAGCGTGGGCGACAAGCTCGCCGGCCGCCATGGCAACAAGGGCGTCATCTCTCGGATCGTTCCGATCGAGGACATGCCCTACACCGCCGACGGCCAGCAGGTCGACATCATTTTGAACCCGTTGGGCGTTCCGTCGCGGATGAACATCGGGCAGGTGCTCGAGGCTCATCTCGGCTACTGCGCGAGGTGGGGCTGGGAACTCGACGGCGACACCGTCGGCACCCCACCGGTCAGTGGCACCGAACGCAAGACGCGGCCCACAACTGCTCCCTCGACGTTCGTTGCCACGCCAGTGTTCGATGGTGCCAAGTGGGATGAACAGAACCTCGCCGGCGAGAAGCCGGTGATCGTCGACATTCTCAAGAACATCCATCCCGAGAGCGCCGACGGTGAGACCCGTCTCATCCAGGCCAACGGCAAGCAGGTCCTCTTCGACGGTGCTACCGGCGAGCCCTACGACAACCCGGTCATGACCGGGTATGTCTACATTCTCAAGCTCCACCATCTTGTCGACGACAAGATCCATGCTCGTTCCACCGGGCCCTACTCCATGATCACCCAGCAGCCGCTCGGTGGTAAGGCTCAGTTCGGTGGTCAGCGATTCGGCGAGATGGAGGTGTGGGCGCTCGAGGCTTACGGCGCTGCCTACTGCTTGCAGGAGTTGCTCACCATCAAGTCAGACGATGTGCTCGGCCGGGTCAAGGTGTACGAGTCGATTGTCAAGGGCGAGAACATCCCGGAGCCGGGCATCCCGGAGAGCTTCAAGGTTCTCATCAAGGAGATGCAGGCTCTTTGCATCAACGTCGAGGTTCTCTCACGCGACGGTCAAGAGATCGAGATGCGTGAGCTCGATGAGGAGACATTCCGCACGGTGGCTGAGCTGGGAATCGACCTGCAGCGCCCCGAGCGTGGAAGTGACGAAGAAGACGCAGCCCGCGCCGCCGCACGTGCGGCCCGCGCCTGATACCAGCGACGACGAAGAACTAGGAACGGACCGGGAACAAAATGCTCGACGTCAATGATTTCAGCACACTGAAAATTGGACTTGCCACCGCTGACAGCATCCGCATGTGGTCCAACGGTGAGGTCAAGAAGCCGGAGACCATCAACTATCGCACTCTCAAGCCCGAGAAGGATGGCCTCTTCTGCGAGAAGATTTTCGGCCCCACCAAGGACTGGGAATGCTCTTGTGGCAAGTACAAGAGAGTTCGTTTCAAGGGAATCATCTGCGAGCGATGCGGTGTGGAAGTCACACGTTCAAAGGTCCGTCGTGAACGCATGGGCCATATTGAGCTAGCTGCGCCCGCCGTGCACATTTGGTACCTACGCGGCACCCGGTCCTGGCTGGCGTACCTCCTGATGGGAAGCACGCCCAAGCAGGAACTCAAGGCCAAGATGCTGGAGAAGGTCATCTATTTCGCGGCTGATCTGGTGGTCAGCGTCGACGAGGAACGTCGCGACAACGATCTCCCCAATCTCGAGGTTGAGGTGGCCGCCGAGCGTGACGCCATCGACCACGACATGGAAATGGATCTGGCCCGTCGTCACGAGGAGCTGGAGAAGGAACTTGCCGGGCTGGAGTCCGGGGGTGCCAAAGAAGCTGAGCTCAAGGCATGCCGGAAGACGGCCGAGAAGGATCTCGCCGACATTCGAGAGCAGTTCGAATACGAGAAGGAGATTCTCGATCGGGCCTGGGCCGAATTCAAGAGTCTCTTCCCGCGTCAGATCATCGAAGACGAGATGTTGTGGCGTGAACTCGAAGATCGCTGGGGCGACTACTTCGAGGGTGGCATGGGAGCTGCGGCCATCGCTCAACTTGTCGAGATCCTCGACTTCGATCAAGAAGAGGTCGTGCTACGCGCACAAATCGACCCGCCTGAGGGCGAAAAGGGCTTGTCGGCTCAGCGGCGTCAGAAAGCCATCAAGCGATTGAAGATCGTCGCTGCGTTCAATCGCCGTGACGAGCACGGTCGTCGTATCAACGACCCCCGCGCCATGATTCTCGACGTCGTGCCGGTGATTCCCCCCGATCTGCGACCCATGGTCCAACTCGACGGTGGCCGCTTCGCGACCTCGGATCTCAACGACTTGTACCGTCGCGTGATCAACCGCAACAACCGACTCAAGCGTCTCCTCGATCTCGGGGCGCCGGAGATCATTGTCAACAACGAGAAGCGAATGCTTCAGGAAGCCGTTGATGCATTGTTCGACAACGGCCGTCGCGGTCGTCCCGTCACCGGGCCCGGTAATAGGCCCCTCAAGTCGCTGTCCGACATGCTCAAGGGCAAGCAAGGACGTTTCCGTCAGAACTTGTTGGGCAAACGTGTCGACTACTCGGGCCGCTCGGTCATCGTGGTCGGACCGTCTCTCAAGTTCCACCAGTGCGGGCTTCCCAAGATCATGGCTCTCGAGTTGTTCAAGCCCTTTGTGATGAAGAAACTCGTCGATGTCGAGTTCGCGCAGAACATCAAGTCGGCGAAGCGAATGGTCGAGCGTCGCAACGAGCGTGTGTGGGAGGTGCTCGAGGACGTCATCAAGGAGCACCCCGTGATGCTCAACCGTGCTCCCACCCTTCATCGTCTCGGCATCCAGGCCTTCGAGCCGGTTCTCGTCGACGGCAAGGCAATCAAGTTGCACCCGTTGGTCTGCACGGCGTTCAACGCCGACTTCGACGGCGACCAGATGGCAGTTCACCTGCCTGTGTCGTCCGAGGCTCAGGCCGAGGCGCGCGTCTTGATGTTGTCGGCAAACAATGTGCTCAATCCGTCGAATGGGCGGCCCTTGGTCACCCCGACCCAGGACATGATCATTGGTGCCTACTACCTCACCGAGAAGGTCGAAGACGACCATCAGGCGGGCCGAGTTTTCCGCGACTTCGATGAGCTCAATCGGGCTTACGAGGCGGGCTTGGTCGGTCTGCACACGCCGATTCAGTGGCGCGGCAGCAAGTTCCTGCTGATTTCGCCGGCCAATGGAGAGGCCGCACAATACGAAGAGACCACGGTCGGACGGGTGTTCTTCAACGACGCACTCCCCGACGACTATCCGTTTGTCAACATGAAGGTTGGCAAGAAGGAAATGTCTCAGATCGTTGACGATTTGGCCCGTGGTTTCGACAAGGGTGTTGTGGCAACGAGTCTCGACGCCGTCAAGAACATGTGCTTCGAGTTCGCTATGCGATCCGGGGTCACCATCTCCATCGATGACGTTCGGACGCCGGTCGAAAAGGCCGAGATCCTGGAGCGTCACGAGAAGAAGGCAGAAAAGATCGAAAAGCAGTTCCGACGCGGCATCATCACCGACGGCGAACGTCGTCAGATGGAAGTTGAGGTCTGGTCGGAGGCAACCGAAGAGGTCACGGCCCGCATGAAGGAGGGCCTCGAAGCCGACGACTTCAACCCTGTCAACATGATGGTTTCCTCGGGTGCACGCGGAAACATGATGCAGGTGCGTCAGATCGCGGGTATGCGCGGTCTGGTGGCCAACCCTCGTGGCGACATGATTCCTCGTCCGATCAAGAGCAACTTCCGTGAGGGTCTGAAGATGCTCGAGTACTACATCGCCACGCCTGGCGCCCGTAAGGGACTGGTCGACACGGCGTTGCGGACCGCCGACTCGGGATATCTCACTCGTCGCCTTGTCGATGTAGCCCAGGAACTCATCATCAACGATGAGGATCCGTTCGATCGCCCAGGAGCGGTTCGCGGTATCTGGATCGATGATGTGATGCCAGACACTGCCAACAAGCGGACCCACCTCGAGTCGAGGCTTCTCGGTCGTGTGCTGGCCGATTCCGTGGAGCTGTCGGACGGCACCGTCTACGAGGCCGGGCTGATGGTCCGCGAGCCCGAGATGGATGCGCTGCGAGACGACTCGACGATCACAAGAGTGAGGGTCCTGTCGCCGTTGACCGACGACAGCCAGGCCGGTATTTCGGCCAAGTCCTATGGCATGTCCTTGGCGACCGGAGGCAACATCGAGGTCGGTGAAGCGGTGGGTGTCATCGCTGCGCAGTCGATCGGTGAGCCGGGTACTCAGCTCACGATGCGTACTTTCCACACTGGAGGTGTCGCTGGAGCCCAGGACATCGCCGGCGGTTTGCCCCGAGTCGTGGAATTGTTCGAGGCCCGTACACCGAAGGGAAAGGCCATGTTGGCCCGCACCTCCGGTGTCATCAGAATCGGCGACGACGATGGTCGCGGCCGTGAGGTCGTGATCGTGTCGGACGACGGTGAAGAAGACGCCTACACGATTCCTTCCGGTGCACGGCTCGAGGTGCTTGACGGTGCCGAGATCCAAGCTGGTGATGCCCTCGTCGAGGGGGCACGCGATCCCAAGGAGCTTCTCGAGATCAAGGGCGTTCGCGAAACGCAGCAGTATCTCGTCGACGAGGTTCAGAAGGTCTACCGAGACCAAGGTGTGTCGATCCACGACAAGCACATCGAGTTGATCGTCCGCCAGATGACCAAGCGGATCGTGATCAGCGGTCCCGGCGACACCGATTTCCTACCTGGTTTCCAAGTCGATCAGAAGACGTTCGCCGACACGAACCGTCGAGTGGTCGAAGATGGTGGTCGCCCAGCCGAGGGACGCCCACAATTGATGGGTATCACGAAGGCATCGCTCGCCACCGACTCTTGGTTGTCTGCCGCATCATTCCAGGAGACCACCCGCGTGCTCACCGAGGCTGCCATCGAATCGAAGAGCGATTCGCTGCTCGGCCTCAAGGAGAACATCATTCTCGGCAAGCTCATACCGGCAGGAACAGGAATCGGCCGCTATCGCAGCTTCGATACCAACGCGCCGGGATACGAGCCGGTCGAGTACTACTCCGAAGCCGATGAGGACCAGGACCTTGCCGACTGGCTCGCGGGTCGAGCCGAGTCGGCGGCTGGCGAAGAGGCGACACCGACCACGGGAAATGTCGGAACAATCTGACGGTGTGCTTGGCTGCACCTGCGATCCTCGTCAGGGAGGGTTGAGGTTCGGCCAAGCCGGTCGTATGCTTCTCCGCCGGCCATTTCGCGCGACTGTCTACGCGCCACCGTGCCCATATCGAGATCAAACCTAAGGAATTTTCAGTGCCCACAATCCAGCAGTTGGTCCGCAAGGGCCGTCAGTCGAAGCGACGCAAGGAGGCCACCCCCGCTCTGAAGGGCGCCCCTCAGCGCCGCGGCGTGTGCACCCGTGTCTACACAGCCACCCCCAAGAAGCCGAACTCGGCTTTGCGCAAGGTGGCCCGCGTTCGCCTCACCAGCGGCGTGGAAATCACTGCCTACATCCCGGGGGAGGGACACAACCTCCAAGAGCACTCCATCGTGTTGGTGCGCGGTGGCCGTGTGAAGGATCTTCCCGGTGTCCGTTACAAGATCGTTCGCGGCACGCTTGATACCTCCGCTGTGCGCGACCGCAAGCAGGCCCGTAGCCGTTACGGCGCCAAGAAGGAAGGCTGACGTGCCTCGTAAAGGTCCGGCTCAACGCCGCGAACTTCGTCCCGATCCGATTCACAATTCGGTTTTGGTCACCCAGTTCATCAACAAGATTCTCCAGCGCGGCAAGCGGAGTCTTGCCGAGCGCATCGTCTACGACGCTCTTTCAATTGTCGAGACCAAGACCGGCACCGAGCCGGTGAGCGCTCTCAAGAGGGCCGTCGACAACGTCCGTCCCCAGCTCGAGGTTCGCAGCCGTCGAGTAGGTGGCGCCACCTATCAGGTCCCCGTCGAGGTGCGCCCGCGTCGCGCCACCACCCTCGCCGTGCGGTGGCTGGTGGGATATTCCCGTGACCGCCGCGAGCGCACGATGGCCGAACGCCTCGCCAATGAAATCCTCGATGCCAGCAACGGCATTGGTGGTTCCGTGAAGCGGCGTGAAGATCTTCAGAAGATGGCGGATGCCAACAAGGCCTTCGCCCACTACCGCTGGTAAAGGCCCGCCAACCCGCGCTTTCGCCATATCACATTTACAGAAATCTGCGACCGGGCACTGTGCCCGGTCGTGGTGTGTCCGCCTCCCAAACATCTCAAGCAAGGCGCCGCAGCGGCGCAATCCAAGGAAAGCAACATGGCCGAAAAGCGCTACCCCCTCAAGCGAACCCGCAACATCGGGATCATGGCCCACATCGACGCGGGCAAGACCACAACCACCGAGCGGATTCTGTATTACACCGGCCGGTCATACAAGATCGGCGAGGTCCACGATGGCGCGGCCACGATGGACTGGATGGAGCAGGAGCAAGAGCGTGGAATCACCATCACCTCAGCCGCAACCCACTGCATCTGGAACGATCATCGGATCAACATCATCGACACGCCCGGCCACGTCGACTTCACCGTCGAGGTAGAGCGTTCCCTTCGTGTACTTGACGGCGCGGTAGCCGTGTTCGACGGTGTCGCCGGTGTTGAACCGCAGACCGAGACGGTGTGGCGTCAGGCCGACCGCTATTCGGTCCCGCGAATGTGTTTCGTCAACAAGATGGATCGCACCGGAGCTGATTTCTACTTCGTGCTCGACACCATCAAGGAACGGCTCACCGAGCGAGTGGCTGTCCTGCAGCTTCCCATCGGTGCCGAGGCCGATTATCAGGGTGTCATCGACTTGGTCAAGATGAAGGCTCTGGTTTGGCACAGCGAAGACTTGGGTGCCAGCTGGGACGAAGTTGAGATTCCGGCCGAGCTGGCGGATGACGCCGAGCTCTACCGTGCCGAGTTGCTCGAGGTCGCCGCCGACTACGACGAGGATCTCATGATGAAGGTTCTCGAGGATGAGGAAATCTCCGAAGAGCAGCTCAAGGCCGCGATTCGTACGGGAACACTCTCCGGAGATTTGGTTCCGATCCTCAATGGCACCGCCTTCAAGAACAAGGGCGTGCAGCCGCTGCTCGATGCGGTTGTTGACTTCCTGCCGTCGCCGCTTGATGTGCCTCCGGTGAAGGGTGAGGACCCCAAGTCCCACGCCGAACTGGAACGCAAGGCCGACGACGCCGAGCCTTTCGCTGCTTTGGCGTTCAAGATCGCCACCGACCCCCACGTCGGCCGTCTCACCTTCTTCCGTGTCTACTCGGGTCATCTCGACAAGGGCAGCCAGGTTCTCAATACCCGAACCTTCAACAAGGAGCGCATGGGCCGCATCCTCGAGATGCACGCCAACGACCGCGTCGACAAGGATTCCGTGTTCACCGGCGACATTGCCGCAGGCATCGGTATCAAGAACACCCGCACGGGCGACACGCTTTGTGATCCGTCGAAGCCGATCACCTTGGAGAACCTCGACTTCCCCGACCCCGTGATCCACGTGGCCGTTGAGCCCAAGACCAAGTCCGATCAGGAGAAGATGGGCGTTGCGTTGATGCGCCTTGCCGAGGAGGATCCAACCTTCCAGGTTCGCACCGACGAAGAAACCGCCCAGACGATCATCGCCGGTATGGGCGAACTTCACCTCGACGTTCTCGTCGACCGTATGCGACGCGAGTTCAAAGTCGAAGCCACGGTGGGCAAGCCTCAGGTCGCTTACCGCGAAACCATCACCAAGACGATTGACGAATTCACCTACACCCACAAGAAGCAGACGGGTGGCACCGGTCAGTTCGCTGTGATCACCGCCACGCTCGAACCCAATCCCGGTAAGGGCTACGAGTTCGAGAGCAAGATCACGGGCGGATCGATTCCAAAGGAATACATCAAGCCGGTCGGCGAAGGTGTAAGGGAAGCCATGAGTAACGGCGTGCTCGCCGGATTCCCCACCGTCGACATGAAAGTCACTCTCGTCGATGGAAAGACTCACGATGTCGACTCATCCGAGATGGCGTTCAAAATCGCGGGTAATGCATGGTTCCGCGATGTCGCCCCGAAGGCCAAGCCAGTTCTTCTCGAGCCGGTTATGGCCGTGGAAGTTGTCACTCCCGACGATTATCTCGGAGATGTCGTCGGCGACATGAACTCTCGCCGCGGTCAGGTGCAAGGCACCGAGCAGCGAGGTAACAACCAAGTCGTGGATGCATTGGTGCCACTATCCGAGATGTTCGGATACAGTACCGATCTGCGTTCACGCACGCAGGGACGGGCCACGTACACGATGCAATTCGATTCGTACCAGCCCACACCGGCAAATGTTCAAACGGAAATCGTCGCCCGCGTACGCGGCGAATGATCGTCATTCGGTCTCACACAAGAAGCTAACGAGGAAGAGCAATGGGCAAGGAGCATTTCGATAGGTCGAAGCCCCACGTAAATGTGGGCACCATGGGCCATATCGACCACGGCAAAACCACACTCACCGCCGCAATCACCAAGGTGCTGGCCGAAAAGGTGGAGGGATCAGCCTTCACCGAATTCGCCAACATCGACAACGCTCCTGAGGAGCGCGAACGCGGCATCACCATCAACGTGTCCCATGTGGAGTACGAGACACCCAATCGTCACTACGCGCACGTCGACATGCCTGGCCACGCCGACTACATCAAGAACATGATCACCGGGGCCGCTCAGGTCGACGGTGCCATTCTTGTGGTGTCCGCGGCTGATGGTCCCATGCCCCAGACCCGTGAGCACGTGCTGCTCGCCCGTCAGGTTGGCGTGCCGAAGATCGTTGTTGCGCTCAACAAGACCGACATGGTCGACGACGAGGAACTCCTCGAATTGGTCGACATGGAAGTTCGTGAGCTGCTCGACGAGTACGACTTCCCGGGCGACGACACGCCAATCGTTCGCGTGTCCGCTCTGAAGGCTCTCGAGGGAGACGCCGATGCGGCGGCTGCCATCTTGGAGCTCATGGAGCAGGTGGATGCCTACATCCCGACTCCCGAGCGCGACGTCGACAAGCCTTTCCTCATGCCAATCGAGGATGTGTTCTCGATCACCGGTCGTGGCACTGTCGTAACCGGCCGTGTTGAGCAGGGAATCGTCCACACTGGAGACGAGCTGGAGATCGTGGGCATCAAGGACACAGGCAAGACCACTTGCACCGGTGTCGAGATGTTCCGCAAGCTGCTTGACGAGGGTCGTGCCGGTGACAACATCGGCGCACTTCTCCGTGGCATCGACAAGGACGAGGTCCAGCGTGGCCAGGTGCTGGCCAAGCCCGGCAGCATCACGCCCCACACCGACTTCGAGGCTCAGGTTTACGTGCTGAGCAAGGACGAAGGCGGCCGTCACAAGCCGTTCTTCTCCAACTACCGTCCTCAGTTCTACTTCCGCACCACGGATGTCACTGGCACCATCACGTTGCCTGAGGGCACCGAGATGTGCATGCCTGGCGACAACACCACCATGAACGTGGAGCTCATCCACCCGATCGCCATGGATGAGGGTCTTCGTTTCGCCATCCGTGAGGGTGGACGCACCGTGGGCGCTGGTTCTGTAACCAAGATCACGAAGTAAGGCTGACAATGGCTACAGGGCAGAAGATCCGGATCCGGCTGAAGGCCTACGACCACGAGATCATCGATCAATCGACGAAGAAGATTGTCGAGACGGTCAAGCGGACGAACGCCACGATGTCGGGACCGATCCCGTTGCCGACCGAGAAGCATCGTTTCACGGTCGTGAAGGGCCCGTTCAAGGACAAGGACTCGAGGGAACATTTCGAGATGCGCATTCACAAGCGCTTGCTCGACATTCTCGACCCCACTCCCAAGACGGTCGACTCGCTGCAGCGTCTTGATCTGCCGGCCGGCGTCGATATCGAAATCAAGATCCAGCAGAGCTGAGATCGTTTCGATCAACGATCATTGATCGGCGCTGCGTCGCCGAATGTGCTCACACCGATTGCGTGTTCGTACATGAAAAGAGCCCCGGGCATCGCCCGGGGCTCTTGCGCGTCATGTGGCCCCAGGCCGATTCAGCATGTGGCGGTGATGGTAAAGGGCAGGTCCATGTAGACAGCGGGTTTGCTGCCGTCGGTGCTGGTCAGGTCGTGGGTGGCTCAGATGGGGCTTTCGGCCCATCCCGATATTGACCATGGTGAGTTCGAACGGTGGGACAATCGGCCCTGTCTTGGTGACCCTGGTCCGTTGGCCTTCAAGTCGTTGGCTCAATGGAGTCGATGAATTGGTGATCTCGCAATGAGGTCGATTGATCGGAGGATCCGATGACGATTCGAGTTTTTCTCCTGGACGACCACGAGTTGGTACGTGAAGGGCTCAAGGCCGTGCTCGGCCGCGAAGACGACATCGAGGTGGTCGGTGAGGCCGGTACAGCCGTCGACGGTCTTCGACAGATAATTGCGACGCGCCCAGACGTGGCTTTGTTGGACCTGATGCTTCCCGATGGCGATGGTCTCGATGTGTGTCGAGCGGTGATGGACAACACAGACGGAGTTGCGTGCCTGATCCTCACGTCCTACTCCGACGACGACGTGTTGCTCGGGGCCATCCAAGCCGAAGCCTCGGGATTCTTGATGAAGCGCGCCGAAGGTGGAGAGTTGGTTAGGTCAATTCGTGTGATCGCCAAAGGCGGAACGCTCATCGACCCGGCTCTCACCAAGCGAATCTTGGATCGCGTCCGCGGTGGCGCGTCGCCCAAGCGAGACGGATCGGCCCTCGACAATCTCAGTCCACAAGAACGCCGTCTGCTTGACCATCTGTCCGAGGGTCTGACGAACCGACAAATCGCAGCTCGGATGAACTTGGCAGAAAAGACCGTGAAGAACTATGTGTCGAATCTGCTTCGAAAGTTGAACATGAGTAGCCGTACCGAAGCGGCGGTCTATTTCACAAGTATTCGAGTCGACCGTAATCGCAGAAGTCGACTGGTCGACACGGCAACCATGTCGGCTTGACCCGGCCAGACATTCGTCGGCAGGGCTTTCCTGTATTCACGGAGTGCGGTGATCGTCGGGTAGATGTTTGTTGCGCTGTCGACCTCGACGTCTGGCGCTCTCGGCCAGAGTCTCCTCCTCGATCTCGTGGTGACTGCGATATCCGGACACGAATCCCTGCGCGGTAGCTGTGAATGGAAGAGCCAGCAGTGCTCCGACCACGCCGAGAAGAGCGCTGCCGATCAACACGGCGGCAAACGCGACGGCAACGTGAATTTCCATTGTGCGGGCGGTGATCTTTGGCGCGAAGAAGTAGTTTTCGATCTGCTGGTAGATGATGATCATCACGAGTGCCCACAATCCCTCGCTGGGCTTGTCTATTACTGCGATGAGTACTGGAAGGGCGCCGGCGAAGTAGGTGCCGATGACGGGAATGAACTGCGACACGACTCCGACCCATAGGGCCAACGGCAGTGGAAATGGCACACCGATGATGGAAAACACAATCCAGTGGGACAGTGCTGAAAGGATCGCAAGTATCGAGCGGCTGTAGATGTAGCCGCCGGTCTTTTCGATGGCCAGGTCCCAGATCGCCAACACTGTTTCCTGTCGTTCTGGTTCGAGAAATGAGCAGATCGTTCTGCGAAATTTGGGTCCCTCCGCCACCATGTAGAAAACGAACAACATCACGGTGAACGCCTGAAACAGAATTCCGAGGACGAACGTGCCCAGCCCGACGATGTTGTTGGCGAACGTGCCGGCGTATCCCTGAATCCCACCACCGGTGACGAACTCGTTTCGGATCTGGTCGAAATCGACGTGGGTGTTGAAGTTTCTGAATATCCACGCGTCGATGTCGTCGAGATAGCCAGGCACCTGATCGACAAAGTCGGTGATCTGCGTGGAGAGCGCGGCGCCAACCGCAACTGAAAATCCAGCTATGAAAGCAATGACCGACAGGAACACCAAGCCCGTGCCCAAGCCTCGGCGAATTCCCCATCTCTCCAGTCGGTTGACCGCTGGTTCGATGGCAAAGGAAATGAACAGTGAGATCAGAACCACCAAGATGAACGAGCGAAGGGCTCGTACCATCCCGGTGCCGATGTAGACGGCCACCCAACCGAGCCAAAACAACGCTATTGCCTTGACTACCCAGGGCGGAATCTTGGTGCCGGAGGGCGCCTGGTCCATCATTGCCATTGGGCCGCGACGCTAGTTGTGATGTGAAACAGAGAAGCGGACCCTGGTTGGTGCCAATGGATCGGCCCGCTACCATGACACCTCGCCTGACCGGTCCGTCCGGTTGGCGAAACTGAAGTCCGCGAAGGCCTCCGGGAACCACACGGCAAAACCGAACGACGCTCCGCCAGCTTGCCTGTGCGGAGCGTTCGCGTGAGCAGATGCCCACGCATCACGACCACAGGAAGCAACCATGGCCACCAAGGCGATAGTCGGCGAGAAAGTCGGCATGACGCAGGTATGGGATGAAGAGAACCGCATCGTCCCGGTAACGGTCCTACGCGTGTCGCCGTGTCGAGTCGTGCAGGTGAAGACACCTGAACACGACGGCTACAGCGCCATCCAAGTCACGATTGGCGTGCGGGACGAATCAAAGTTCTCCCGGCCGGAGGCCGGACATTTCTCCAAAGCGGGCGTCGAACCGGGCCACAAGCTCGTTGAGCTACGCCTCGACGATGTGAGCGAATTCTCGGTCGGTCAGGAGATATCTGCCGACCTTCTGACGCAGGGCGAGCTGGTGGACGTCACCGCCGTCTCGCGTGGCAAGGGATTCGCCGGTGCGATGAAGCGCCACGGTTTCGGAGGTGCACCTGCATCGCACGGCGCCCACCGCAACCATCGCAAGCCGGGATCGGTCGGGCAGTGCGCCACACCGTCTCGCGTGTTTCGGGGCAAGAAACTCCCGGGTCGAATGGGAGCTTCGAAGGTCACCACACTCAACCTGGTGGTCGTCAAGTCTGATCCCGAGGCCCAAGTTCTGCTGGTCAGAGGCTCGGTGCCCGGTCCTCAAGGCGGCACCGTGGTGATTCGCAACGCCGTGAAGGGAAACTGACATGGGCAACGTTTCTGTCAAGAATCAGGCCGGCGCCGATGCCGGCAGTGTCGAACTGTCTGAAGAGTATTTCGGCGTCGAACCCAACATGCCGGTGCTGCATCAAGTTGTCACCGCCCAGTTGGCAGCGCGTCGTGCCGGCACCCACAGCACCAAGACTCGTGCTCAGGTGCGCGGTGGCGGTGCCAAGCCTTGGCGCCAGAAGGGAACCGGTCGAGCTCGTCAGGGTTCAATCCGCTCGCCCCAGTGGCGTGGCGGTGGCGTGGCCCACGGCCCGCACCCTCGCGATTACAGCCAGAAGACCCCCAAGAAGATGATACGTCTGGCGCTTCGGTCAGCGCTTTCCGATCGTGCCGCCGACGACAAAGTAGTGGTCGTCGATTCATGGTCGTTCGAGGGCCCCAAGACCAGCGATGCCGTCAAGGCTCTGGAGGCCATCGGTGTGGAGGGCAAGGTCCTCATGGTTCTTGCCGACACCGACGCGAACGCCTGGCTGAGCTTCCGAAACCTTCCAATGGTTCATTGCCTGGCTCCGGATGAGCTCAACACGTACGACGTCATCAACAGCGATTTCGTCGTGTTCACCAAAGAGACCTTGCCTGGAGGTGTTTCCTGATGAAGGACGCCCGCGATGTGATCATTCGGCCAGTCGTGTCGGAGAAGTCCTATGGACTGCTCGAGGCCAACACCTACACGTTTGTCGTCGCCTCCAAGGCATCCAAGCCGGAGATTCGTGACGCCGTCGAGTCGATCTTCGATGTCACCGTTCTCAACGTCAACACGCTCAACCGCAAGGGAAAGCGAATCCGCAACCGCCGCACCGGCAGTTACGGAAAGCGCCCTGACCAGAAGCGAGCCCTAGTCACTCTTGCCGAGGGTGACTCGATCGAACTCTTCGAGGCCTGACCCATGGCAATTCGTAAGCGCAAGCCAACCAGTCCGGGTCGCAGGTTCCAGACCTCGTCCGACTTTTCAGAGATCACCAAGTCGAACCCGGAGCGCAGTCTGCTGGCCCCGAAGTCGGGCACCGGCGGTCGCAACAATCTGGGCCGCATGACCTCGAGGCATCGTGGTGGCGGACACAAGCAGCGTTACCGCGTCATCGACTTCGATCGCTCCAAGGACGGAGTGCCGGCATCGGTCGCAGCTATTGAGTACGACCCCAATCGCACATGTCGAATTGCTCTGCTCCACTACCACGACGGAGAGAAGCGCTACATCCTTGCGCCTCGCGATCTCAAGGTCGGCGACGTTCTCAATTCAGGCCGCAATGCGGAGATCCGCCCGGGCAATGCGCTGCCGCTTCGTTACATCCCGGTCGGTACCACCATCCACAACGTGGAATTGAAGGCGGGCGCGGGAGCCAAGATGGCTCGTAGTGCCGGTGTCAGCATCCAACTGGTCGCGAAGGAAGGCGATTTCGCCACCCTTCGTTTGCCCAGTTCGGAAATGCGACGTGTTCCGATCGATTGCCGAGCCACTGTCGGCGAAGTCGGCAACTCCGAGCACGAACTCGTGAAGATCGGCAAGGCAGGCCGCAACCGCTGGAAGGGCGTTCGCCCCCAGTCGCGTGGCGTTGTGATGAACCCGGTCGACCATCCACATGGTGGTGGCGAAGGCAAGACTTCGGGTGGACGTCATCCAGTCTCCCCATGGGGTAAGCCCGAGGGCCGCACCCGCAAACAGAAACAAGATTCCGACAAGCTGATCGTGCGCCGTCGCCGGACGCGCGGGTCGCGGAGGTAACGAGAATGCCACGCAGTCTCAAGAAGGGCCCGTTCGTCGACGACCATCTTCTCAAGAAGGTCGATGCACTCAACGAGGCTGGTGAGAAGAAGGTCATCAAGACCTGGTCTCGCCGATCCACCATCATCCCCGACATGGTGGGGCACACCCTTGCCGTTCACGATGGGCGCAAGCATGTCCCGGTTTACGTAACCGAGTCGATGGTTGGGCACAAGCTCGGTGAGTTTGCCCCCACACGCACCTTCCGGTTCCATGCCGGACAGGAGCGGGGAGCTCGTCGCTGATGACCGCCGCCAAGACCAACGAACGCCCGGGCACTCGCGCCAAGGCCAGCCACATCCACACGTCGGCCTACAAGGCACGTGAAATTCTCGATCTCATTCGTGGCAAGAGCTACGCCGAGGCTTCCGAGATCCTCGACTTCTCTGAGCGTGGTATCGCCCACGAGATCAAGAAGGTTCTCGACTCGGCCGTCGCCAACGCAGAACACAACGACAGTCAGATTGCCGAAGAGCTTTTCGTTTCGGCGTGTTACGCCGATGAAGGCCCGACGCTCAAGCGTTTCCGGCCACGTGCTCGTGGACGCGCCAGTCGCATCCGCAAGCGCACCTGTCACATCACGGTGATCGTGGGTCGCCTGGACGAAGCCAAGCTCGAAGTGTTGCGCGAACGCGAGACCGCAGCTGGTCGCTCCAGCACCGCTCAGGCAGCCGGCGCACGTCGCAATCGGGTGGAGCGTTCGAAGGCTCGTGCCGAGGCCAAGGCAGCCGAGGCCGAACACGACCACGACCACGAGGATCAAGACGACGAGGCTGCGAGCCAATCCGATGCGGTTGGTGGAGACGACGATCTCGAGCTCAACCCGGACGGCCCGTACGGTGCGATGAGTGCGGTCCCGCTCGACGACGGTTCTGCCCCTGACGGTTTCGAAATCAAGGGCAACGCCGACTCGATGAAGTACCACATGCCAGACGGGCGTTGGTACGAAAAGACAGTCGCCGAGGTCTACTTCGCCACCGCAGAGGCGGCAGAAGTGGCCGGCTTCACCGAGGCCGGTACCAAGGCCGTTTCCGACACCGCTGACAGCAGCGACGACACTGACGAGGAAAGCTGATGGGACAGAAGGTAAACCCCTACGGCTTCCGCCTGGGTATAACGACCGAGTGGAAGAGCCGCTGGTTCGCTGACCGCCAGGAATACGCCGACAACGTGATCGAGGATCATCGGATCCGCGAGTATCTCTTCAATGAGCTTCCCCATGCGGCCATCAGCCGTGTTGAGGTGGAGCGCACCCGAGACCGTCTCCGGGTCGACGTTCACACTGCCCGTCCGGGCATCGTGATCGGCCGTCGCGGCGCCGAAGCAGATCGTCTTCGCGGCTATCTCGGCGACATGACCGGCAACGCCAAGGTGCAGCTCAATATCCAGGAGATAAAGCAGCCAGAGCTCGATGCCGCTCTGATCGCACAGGGCATCGCCGATCAGTTGGCCGGCCGTGTTGCATTCCGGCGCGCGATGAAGCGCGCCGTGCAGAACGCTCAGAAGGCCGGCGCACTCGGTATTCGGGTTCAGTGCTCGGGTCGTCTCGGCGGGTCGGAGATGGCACGCACCGAGTGGTACCGCGAGGGCCGCGTTCCGCTGCACACCCTTCGCGCTGAGATCGATTACGGATTCCGTGAGGCCAAGACCACCTACGGACGAATCGGGGTGAAGGTGTGGCTCTACAAGGGCGACATTCTCCCCTACAAGAGCACCGCCGACGACAAGGCTGCCCTCGAGGCGGCGATGGCTGTTGGCGAGACATCGGGTCAGGCCAAGCCACGCAAGGTCGTTTCGTCGGCCGCAGCTCGTAGCCGAGCCGCTGCGGCGGATGCCGCCGAAACCGACGCCGATGCTCCGGCTCCGTTGATCAAGGAAGCCGATCCTGCATTCGAAAAGCTCCTCGACGAGGAAGATGCCATCGAGGCGTCCACCCGCGAGCAGAGCGAAACGCCCCATTTCCGCCCGGGACAGGACTGAGGTTCCACCATGTTGATGCCTCGTAAGGTCAAGTATCGCAAGCAGCACCGCGGGCGCACCCGTGGTGTGTCCAAGGGTCGCACCGAAGTCACCTATGGCGACTATGGCATTCAGGCCCTCGAGCCGGGCTGGATAACTGCCCGTCAGATCGAGGCAGCTCGTATTGCCATGACCCGCCACATCAAGCGTGGTGGCAAGGTCTGGATAAACGTGTTCCCCGACAAGCCCGTCACCAACAAGCCGGCCGAAACTCGTATGGGTTCCGGCAAGGGCAATCCGGAGCACTGGGTGGCTGTTGTGCGCCCGGGCCGGATCATGTTCGAGCTCTCCTATGGCGATGAGGAAATTGCTCGTGGAGCAATCGACCGCGCCATTCAGAAGCTGCCGATCAAGGCACGTTTCGTGAGCCGTGAGGAGTCGTTCTGATGGCGAAGATCACCTCGATAACCGAAATTGACGACGCCGATTTGGTCGACAAGCTTTCCGAAGCCAAGCAGGAACTCTTCAATCTGCGGTTTCAGATCGCCACCGGTCAGCTCGACAACTCGTCGCGTTTGAAGCTGGTGAAGAAGGATATTGCCAGGTTCATGACCGAGCTCAGGGCCAGAGAAATTGCCGAAGCCGAGGCGCAGATCCTCGACGGCGGAGAGGAAAACTGATGGCTGACGAAGCAGTTCGCGCCAACGCACGCAAGGTCCGTGAGGGGCTTGTCGTCTCCAACAAGATGGACAAGACCGCCACGGTCGAGTCGATCGACCGTGTCCGTCACCGCCGCTATGCCAAGACGGTTCAGCGGAGTGCCCGTTTGTTGGTTCACGACGAAAACAACGAGCTCAACATCGGCGACCGCGTCCGAGTGCAAGAGACACGGCCGCTGTCGAAGAACAAGCGCTGGCGTCTCGTGGAGATTCTGGAGCGTGCCAAGTGATTCAGCAGGAGTCAAGGCTTCGGGTTGCCGACAACTCCGGCGCCAAAGAGGTCTTGTGCATCAAGGTCCTTGGTGGATCGAAGCGTCGCTACGCGTCGATCGGCGATGTGTTCGTCGCCACGGTGAAGGACGCCATCCCGGGCGCTCAGGTCAAGAAGGGCGAGGTCGTGAAGTGCGTCGTCGTCCGTGTCAAGAAAGAAAAGCGTCGCCCCGACGGTAGTTACATCCGTTTCGACGAGAACGCTGCCGTGTTGATCAACGATCAGCGCCAACCGCGTGGCACGCGAATTTTCGGCCCGGTTGGGCGTGAATTGCGGGACAAGCAGTTCATGCGCATCGTGTCGCTGGCACCGGAGGTGCTGTGATGAAGATCCACAAAGGCGATCGCGTGGTCGTGATCAGCGGCAAGGACAAAGGCCTCGAAGGTGTCGTCGAGAAGGCGATTCCGGAGAAGGGCAAGGTAATTGTCGAGGGCATCAACGTCGCTCACAAACATCAGGCCCCGACGCGTCAAGATCAGCAGGGCGGCATCATCGACAAGGCGATGCCTCTCGACGTATCCAACGTGGCCATCATCAGCCCCCAGGACGGTCGGCCCACTCGAGTCGGCTATCGCCTCGACGATGCCGGCCAGAAGGTTCGTATATGCAAGCGCACGGGAGCTGATCTCTGATGAGCACCACCACCTACGCACCACGTTTCCGCACTCGTTACAACGACGAGATCAAGTCGGCGCTCCAAGAAGAGCTCGGGTTGTCGAACGTGATGATGACTCCACGGCTCGAGAAGATTGTGCTCAACATGGGCGTCGGCGAAGCCGTCGGTCAGGCCAAGCTTCTCGACGGTGCCGTGGCCGACATGCAGACCATCGCCGGCCAAAAGCCCGTTATCACCAGGGCCAAGAAGTCGCTCGCCAGCTTCAAGCTGCGAGAAGGCCAGGCGATTGGTTGCAAGGTCACTCTTCGGGGTGATCGCATGTATGAATTCTTCGACCGGCTTGTGTCGCTCGCCATTCCGCGAATTCGAGACTTCCGGGGTTTGTCACCGAAGTCATTCGACGGCAACGGCAACTACACCTTCGGTGTCAACGAGCAACTGATTTTCCCGGAAGTCGACTACGACAAGGTCGACACGATTCGGGGTATGGACATAACGATCGTCACCACAGCGAAAACCGACGACCAGGGCAGAGCACTGCTGCTGGCGTTCGGTTTCCCATTCCGACGCGGGGGGCAATAACCCATGGCCAAGAAGGCTTTGATCGAAAAGCAACAGCGCAAGCCGAAGTTCAAGGTTCGCGCATATACCCGCTGCCGCCGATGTGGTCGACCCCACTCGGTGTATCGCAAGTTCGGCCTGTGCCGAGTTTGCTTGCGGAAAATGGCTCACGCCGGCGAATTGCCCGGCGTGAAGAAGGCCAGTTGGTGAGGTGCAACGAAAATGACAATGACTGATCCAATTTCCGACATGCTCACCCGCATTCGCAACGCCAACGTGGCGATGCACGATGAGGTCGCCATGCCATCTTCCAAGCAGAAGTTGGCCCTGGCCGGTCTGCTCGAACGTGAGGGCTACATTGCTTCGTTCGCCGAGGCCGACAACGGCTCTCGACCGGGCAAGACGCTCACGATCGAGATGAAGTACTCGCCTGAGAGGGCGCGTGTGATCTCAGGGTTGAAGCGAATCTCCAAGCCCGGCTTGCGCATCTACCGCAAGCGGGACGAGATCCCGCGTGTCCAGGGAGGCCTCGGGGTGGCGATCGTGTCCACCAGCAAGGGCCTTATGTCCGACCGTGAAGCGAGGAAGAACCGCATGGGCGGCGAAATCCTCTGCTTCGTCTGGTGAGGAGGGTCTGATGAGCAGAGTAGGCAGTCAGCCCATCACCATTCCGAGCGGCGTCGACATCTCGATCGACGGCGCTCGCGTCACGGTCAAGGGATCGAAGGGCACCCTCGAACGCACCTTGCCCGGCGGAATCCTCGCCAGCCAAGTTGAGTCCGAGATCCTCGTTGAACGTCCCGACGACTCGCGAGAGAGCCGTTCTCTTCACGGGCTGTGTCGCACCTTGATCGACAACATGATCATCGGAGTGTCGACGGGGTTCCGCAAGGAGCTTCAGATCCAGGGTGTTGGCTATCGCGCCACCGCCAAGGGAAAGGACGCTCTCGAACTGGCCCTTGGCTACAGCCACCCGGTGGCGATCAAGGCGCCCGATGGCATTGAGTTCGAAGTCCCCGTACAGACCCAGATAATCGTTACCGGAATCGACAAGCAACTTGTCGGGCAGGTAGCGGCTGATATTCGCAAGTGGCGCAAGCCGGAGCCTTACAAGGGCAAGGGAATCCGCTACGCAGGCGAACACGTGGCTCGCAAGGCTGGAAAGGCTGCGAAGTAATGGCTGATACAGCTAAGAAGCGACGCAATGACCGGATTCGCCGGCACCACCGCATCCGCAAGACCCTGTTCGGAACACCTGAACGTCCGCGTTTGGCGGTGTTCCGGTCGAATCGTCACATCTCCGCTCAGGTGATTGATGATTTGGGAGGCGTCACCATCGTGTCGGCGTCGACCAAAGAAGCCGAGTTGGTCTCGGCGGGTGGTGGCAACATCGATGCCGCAGGCAATGTTGGCAAGCTCATCGCCGAGAGGGCGAAAGCAGCCGGAATCGACTCGGTCGTGTTCGACCGCGGTGGGTTTCGGTATCACGGGCGTGTGGCCGCTTTGGCCGACGCAGCCCGCGAGGAAGGACTCGAGTTCTGATGGCATACGAACAGCAAGTTTCAGCTGACGGGCTCCGTGAGTCTCGCGTCATCAACATCAACCGTGTGGCCAAAGTGGTCAAGGGTGGACGCAGGTTCTCCTTCACTGCCCTGGTTGTCATCGGTGACGGCGCTGGTCGTGTCGGCCTGGGATATGGCAAGGCCAAAGAGGTGCCGCTCGCAATTCAAAAGGGCACCGAAGAGGCACGTAGAAATCTGTTCTCGGTTCCGATGTCAGGGTCCACAGTCGTGCACGAGACGATCGGTATTGCCGGGGCGGGTCGAGTGATGCTCAAGCCCGCGGCTCCCGGAACCGGCGTGATCGCTGGTGGCGCCGCTCGCGCCATCCTCGAGGAGGCCGGTATCCGCGACGTGTTGTGCAAGTCGCTGGGGTCCCCCAATTACATCAACGTGGCTCGCGCCACCATCGCTGGGCTCTCCGGTCTTCGTCGTCCTGACGAGATTGCGCGCCTTCGTGGCCTCGATCCCGACGAGTTCCTTCCCGCCTCGATGTGGAAGGCCTACCAGGAGAGCGAGCGCGGGTCCGACTCGGCGAGCTCCGAAGAGGATTCATGATGGCTTCCAAGGTCGGTCAGATTCGCGTAACCCAAATCCGTTCCAGCATCGGCACCAAGCCGAAGCAACGTGGAACCCTTCGTGCTCTCGGCCTTCGCCGAATCGGGCACTCCAATGTCCTTCCTGATCGGGGAGAAATCCGCGGCATGATTGCCCGCGTTCCTCACCTGGTTGAAGTCGAGGAGATCGACAAATGATCAAACTTCACGACCTGACCCCATCTGAGGGGTCCAACAAACGGGGCAAGCGCAAGGCCCGGGGTATCGGCGGCAAGGGCGGCAAGACCGCGGGCCGTGGTACCAAAGGCCAGCGCGCCCGCAACACCGTTCCTGTCGGGTTTGAGGGTGGCCAGATGCCACTCACCCAGCGTGTGCCGAAGTGGCGTGGCTTCACCAACCCGTTCCGGGTTGAATACCAGGCCATCAATCTCGATGTGCTCGAGTCACTCGGGTCCGACGAGGTCAGCCCTGAATCCCTTCTCGAAGGTGGCCTTGTCAGCAAGGGTGCGCTTGTGAAGATTCTGGGTCGCGGCGAGATCAGTCGCGCCGTCACCGTCAAGGCTCATGCATTCTCGAAGTCGGCCGAATCCGCCATCGTCGCGGCCGGCGGTAGTGTCGAGGTCGTTGCCAAACCGTGGGGCGACCGTCGTCCTGCTCATGGCAGCTTCAATCAACACACCAATCGTTGATATTTCACGGGCGCCCTGACGCCCATCGTTGACAAACCCGAGGCCAACCCAAACCGGAGAGTACGGCGTGCTGTCGAGAGTCCTCAATATGTTCCGGGTCCCAGACCTGCGAAACAAGATCCTGTTCACGATCTTCATGATCGGGCTCTACCGGCTCGGATCGTTCATCCCGGCTCCCGGGGTCGACACCGAGGCCGTGCAGGGCTTGCGAGATCAGGCCAACCAGGGTGGCGGCATCCTGGGATTCGTCCAGTTGTTCAGCGGCGGCGCCCTCACACAGTTCGCGGTGTTTGCGCTGGGGATCATGCCCTACATCACCTCGTCGATCATCATGCAGATTCTCGGTGTGGTGATCCCCAAGATCGAGCAGTGGCAAGAGCAGGGTGCGGTCGGTCAACGCAAGATCACCCAGTGGACCAGGTACATGACCGTGTCCATCGCCGTCGTGCAGTCCACGAGCTTCGCCTTCTTGTTCCACCAGGGCCAGCTGGTGGGCAACGTCGATCTTCTTCCGAAGTTCAACGCCTGGACCGTGTTCGTGGTGGTGCTCACTCTCACTACCGGAACCGCGCTTCTCATGTGGATGGGAGAGCTCATAACACAACGCGGCATAGGCAACGGCATGTCATTGTTGATCTTTGCAAGTGTGGTTTCGAGCCTGCCCGCCCAGGGTTCGTTGGTGCAGGCGAACAACGGCACGCCGGCGCTGATCATCCTGATCGCGGTGATGGTGATGTTGCTGGCGGCAATTGTGTTCGTCGAGCAGGGTCAGCGCCGTATCCCCGTGCAATTCGCCAAGCGGGTGGTGGGGCGCCGCATGTACGGCGGCCAGAGCACCTACATCCCCCTCAAGGTCAACCAGTCGGGCGTGATTCCGATCATCTTCGCCAGTTCGGTCCTTTATCTGCCGAATCTGGCCGCGGCTGCTTTGCCCGACAGCGGATTCTGGGGAAGCGTTCAGAGGTTCGTCAACAACAACGTCGCCGATCCGACCGCCGTTCTGTATCTGGTGTTCTTCGGTCTGTTGATCGTTGGATTCGCGTATTTCTATACGGCGATCAGCTTCGATCCCGCCAAGCAGGCCGACACGATACGAAAGCAAGGCGGTTTCATCCCCGGTATTCGACCCGGGCCGCAGACCGAGCGGTACTTGGCCCGCATCCTCACGCGGATCACTCTTCCCGGCGCACTCTTTGTGGCCGGCGTGGCGTTGTTGCCTTCTATTTTCATCAACATCACCCTCGACGGGTCCGGCAGCACGGGTGGCCACGGTGGTGGCGCAGGCGGGTTTGCCTTCGGAGGCATATCTCTGCTGATCGCAGCCGGTGTGGCCCTCGAAACGATGAAGCAGATCGACAGCCAATTGATGATGCGCAATTACGACGGCTTCCTGAGTTAGGAGTCGCCCAATTGGGCAGTGAGGGTAACCTCGCTGGGAAATTGTCACGAGCGATGTGCACGCGAGAGGAAACGTACATATGCCGGCTATCCGACTTGTGATCTTGGGCCGACAGGGCTCGGGCAAGGGAACTCAGTCTGTGCGTATCGCAGAGACCTTCGGTTGTGTGCACGTGTCCACCGGCGACATGCTTCGCGCCGCGGTTGCCGAGGGCAGCGATTTGGGCCAGCAGGCTTCGGCTGTGATGGAGGCGGGCGGGCTGGTGTCAGACGACATCATGAACGGGATCGTCGCCGAAAGACTTGCGAAACCCGACATCGTTGCCAACGGAGTTCTTCTCGATGGATTCCCACGCACTGCTGACCAAGCCGATGCTCTCGAATCGATGCTTTCCGAGCTCAACAGCAAGATTTCGATGGCCATCAACTTGGATGTGCCGGTCGAAGAGGTGACCAAGCGAATGATGGAGCGTGGGCGTTCCGACGACACCGAAGCAGCCATTCGCCGCCGTCTGCAGCTCTACGAAGAGCAAACGGCTCCTCTATTGCGGTGGTTCGACCAAAGGGGTCTGTTGAAGACCATCGACGGCCTTGGAACTGAGAGCGAAATATTCGATCGGATAAAATTCGCCATCAACGAATTGGCCAACTGATGAGTGGTCGGCGGGTTGGACGCCCAGTGCGGGCCCGATAGCGTAGTCGATCGGTCTGGATCCACAGGCCATCCCGCGCACGGACTTGTCCGAGCGCCTGTAGGAGGTTCCACCCTGTCGAAGCCGAAGGAAGATGCAATCGTCCTGGAAGGGACCGTCACCGAATCTCTACCCAACGCAATGTTCCGGGTCGAGCTCGAAAACGGTCACCAGGTCCTGGCCCACATAAGCGGGAAGATGCGGATGCACTACATCCGGATCCTGCCGGGAGATCGCGTCCAGGTGGAGTTGACCCCATACGACCTCGAACGAGGCCGTATTACATATCGCTACAAGTAGCCCGGCCGAATGGCTGGCGATCAGACGGCCGATAATCGGCCGGGAGAAAAATGAAGGTTCGTCCAAGCGTTAAGAAGATCTGTGACAAGTGCAAGGTGATACGTCGCCGCGGCCGGGTGATGGTCATCTGTGACAATCCGCGTCACAAGCAGAGGCAGGGCTGAAATGGCACGCATAAGTGGGGTAGACATTCCCCGTGACAAGCAGGTGGGCACTTCGCTCACCTACATTTTCGGAATCGGCAACACGACGGCAAGCCGTATGTGCCGCGAGACCGAGATCGACCCGACGACTCGGGTTCGCGACCTCACCGACGACGAAGTCGCACGACTTCGCTCATTCATCGATGCGAATCTTCACGTTGAGGGTGATCTTCGCCGTGAGGTCTCCCAGGACATCAAGCGCAAGATGGAAATTGGTTGCTACCAAGGTCTGCGGCATCGTCGCGGCCTGCCGGTGAGGGGCCAGCGCACCCACACCAATGCTCGCACTCGCAAGGGACCGAAGAAGACGGTTGCCGGTAAGAAGAAGGTTGGAAGGTAATGGCCACACCGTCTACGGGAGCGCGTCGCACCCGCAAGCGTGAGCGCAAGAACGTCACCCACGGCATTGCGCACATCAAGAGTTCTTTCAACAACACGATCATCACGATCTCTGATCAGCAGGGAAACGTGATTGCTTGGGCCTCCGCCGGCAATGTCGGCTTCAAAGGGTCCCGCAAGTCCACGCCGTTCGCCGCTCAAATGGCAGCTGAGAATGCTGCACGACAGGCAATGGAACATGGCGTTCGCAAGGTCGACGTCCAGGTGAAGGGCCCCGGTTCCGGCCGAGAGACCGCCATCCGGTCGATCCAGAACGCAGGTATAGAAATCACAGGGATCAAGGACTGCACTCCAGTTCCCCACAACGGCTGCCGTCTCAACAAGCGGCGGAGGGTCTGACATGTCTCGCTACACCGGACCGAGGGCACGAGTTTCGCGCCGCCTCGGCACAAACATCTGGGGAACCAAGGGCGAGACGATCGCCCTCGACAAGCGCCCGTATCCTCCGGGCGAACATGGTCGTTCACGTCGTCGTGGATCCGTTTCCGAATACCTCATGCAGCTTCAGGAGAAACAGAAGGCGCGTTTCTCCTATGGTCTCACGGAGCGTCAGTTCCGTAACTTGTTCGCCGAGGCCAACCGGCGCCAGGGCGTCACCGGCGACAACATGCTGCGTTACCTCGAGCTACGGCTCGACAACGTCGTGTACCGCTGTGGTTGGGGCGCAACTCGCCCCCAGGCTCGTCAGTTCGTCAATCACGGTCACATCAACGTGAACGGCAAACGTGTCGACATTCCGAGCTACCGCCTCCGCAAGGGAGACGTCGTCGAGCTTCGTTCCAAGGTCCGCGAATCGGCACCTGTTCAGTGGAACCTCGACGTGCTCGACCGTACCCCTCCGGCATGGCTGGAAAAGGGTGAAGAGTTTCAGATCATCGTTCGTGAGCTCCCGATTCGTGAGCAGATCGACATTCCTGTCCGAGAGCAGCTCATAGTCGAGCTCTACTCCAAGTAGCGGAGGCATCACGTTGCTAACCATTCAACGGCCGGCAGTGGAGTCACTCGGCGAGGCCGAGGGCAATACTCAGCGGTTCCAGATTTCACCACTCGAGCGCGGGTTCGGATATTCGCTCGGCAATTCCATCAGGCGCACGTTGTTGTCGTCGATCCCGGGCGCCGCTGTGACCCAGGTTCGCTTTGACGATGCCCTGCACGAATTCGCCACCATCACCGGCGTCGCCGAGGATGTCACCGACATCATCTTGAACATCAAGGACATCGTCCTCACCGTTCATTCCGATGAGCCGGTCACGTTGCGTCTCGATGCCCGTGGTCCCGGCGATGTCACTGCGGGAGACATCCAGACCCACCCCGACGTGGAGATCCAGAACACCGATTTGCTTCTGGCCACCCTCAACGAGAAGGGCCGCCTGGCCATCGACCTCACTGTGCAGAAGGGTCGTGGCTACACACCAGCAGGCAAGAACGCCAGCTCCACCACCATTGGGGTAATTCCCATCGACTCGATCTACTCGCCAATTCGTCGAGTATCGGTCGACGTCGAGTCAGCAGGGGTGGAACGCTCCGGCGACTTCGACTTGCTGGTCATCGAGATCGAGACCGATGGCACCATCAGCCCTCGCGAGGCCCTCGCGTCGGCCGGCTCCACCCTTCGCACTCTCGTGCAGTTGGTGGAAGAGATGAGCGATGAACCCCAGGGGTTGGAGCTCGGTGAAGCCATCCAGGTGGCGGCGGGCGGTCCTGATATGGATCTTCCCATCGAAGACCTGGAATTGTCCGAACGCCCACGCAATTGTCTCAAGCGGGCCCAGGTGAACAGCGTGGGCGAGTTGCTTCAGAAGTCGGAAGACGATCTGTTGGCCATCACCAACTTCGGCCAGAAGAGCCTCGATGAGGTAATTGCAAAGCTCGATGAGCGAGGCCTCTCGCTCCGAAACAGAGACTGACATGCCTGCAACACCACGCAAACCACGCAACTTTGGCGGAAGCTCTCAGCATCAGAAGCTGATGATGGCCAATCTCGTTGCGTCGCTGATAGCTGCGGAAGGAATCACCACCACCGAAGCCAAGGCGAAGGCTCTTCGTCCGGTCGCGGAAAAGATGATCACCAAGGCTCGCAAGGGCGGACTCCACAACCACCGTCAGGTGGTGAAGTTCCTGGGCGATCGCGAGATGGCCTCGAAGCTCTTCGATGAGATCGGCCCTCGTTACGAAGACCGCCAGGGTGGCTACACCCGCATCATCAAGCTCGGGCCACGTCAGGGCGACAACGCCCCGATGGCCCGCATCGAACTAGTCTGATCCAGACGCGCGTCCCCCCGCCGCCCCCGCCTGGTTTGGTGAGGGTGCGGATGGCCGTCGCCTACGACGGCGCGGCCTTCCACGGGTTTGCCAAGAATCCCGATGTAGTCACCGTCGCCGGCGAGTTGGAAAAGACTCTCACCGAGGTCCTCCGACACGACGTATCCATCACCTGCGCCGGCCGCACCGACAAGGGCGTTCACGCCCGCGGCCAAGTGGTCAGCTTCGATGCCAATGCGGATTTTTTTGATCCGGTTGCAGTGCAACGAGCCGTGAACCGAATATTGCGACCATCGATAGTGGCGCGAGACGTGAGGGCGACCGAGCCCACCTTTTCGGCTCGTCTGTCTTGCACCGGGCGTTCCTATCGTTACACCGTTTTGAGCAGCGAAGTGTCCGACCCGTTGTTGGCACCGATGGTCTGGCACGTTCGCGAGCCTTTGGATCTTCGGGCGATGAACGCAGCTTGTGATCAGGTCTTGGGTCTGCACGACTTTTCTGCGTTCAGCAAACGCAACAAGTCAAGGCCCGACGAGTCGATGCTGCGAAGAGTCGAGCGAGCGGAGTGGTCGTCGAGGGGGAACTTGATCCGTTTCGACATCCGAGCGAAGTCTTTTGCCCATCAGATGGTGCGAAGCCTGGTCGCCATGATGGTCGATGTCGGTAAGGGCCATCGTCGAGCCATCGACATGGGGGAGGCGTTGCGGTCACTTGACCGAGCTCAAGTGACGTCGCCGGCCCCGCCGCAAGGTTTGGTGTTCACCAAAGCTCATTACTCGTAGTCCCGTTTTCGTGAGCGTATTTTCACGAGCATGCGACGAAGGTCACGGACCGAGTCTCGCGATGAGAATACGCCCACACGTCACGTCGGAGGAATCGCGAACAATGCCCCGCGCGCGCTTGTTGTTCGTGGTATGCGCCTCTAGCCTTGTCAACCGGTCTTGGCGCCCGTCTGCGTCCAATCAGTTCTGCATTACGCGGGAGCGAAGCGTGTCTACCTACAGTCCAAAAATCAGTGAGATCGAGCGTGCTTGGCACGTCGTCGATGCCGAGGGTCTCGTGCTTGGCCGTATGGCCACCGAGGTCGCCAACATTTTGCGCGGCAAGCACAAGCCGACCTACGCCGCTCACATCGACACCGGCGATCATGTGATCATCATCAACGCCGACAAGGTTGTTCTCACCGCCGGCAAGGCCGATCGCAAGATGGTCTATCACCACACTGGTTATCCCGGCGGTATTCGCAGCGAGACCTACGCCAACAAGTTGAGCCGTAAGCCAGAGCAGGCCGTCTACGACACGATCCGTGGCATGCTCCCGAAGACTCGGCTGGGCAGCGCACAGATCAACAAGCTGAAGGTCTACGCGGGCCCGACGCATCCCCACTCCGCACAGGAGCCACAGCCGCTTGAGATCGAGCACGCCCGTTCGCGTGCCCGCTCCTGACGAGGACGATACAGATGACCAACACCGCCATTCAGACCACCGGGCGCCGCAAGCGTTCCGTCGCTCGAGTGAGGGTTCGCCCCGGCACTGGAGTGGTCAACGTCAACAACCGTCCGATCGCCGATTACTTTCCGGCGCTCACCCAGCAAATGCACGCTCTCGATCCCCTCACCGTCACCGAGACCACAGAGTCTTACGACATCGAGGCAACAATTCATGGTGGCGGCACCACCGGCCAGGCCGGAGCACTCCGACTGGGAATTGCCCGCGCTTTGATCGAGATCGATCCCGAGCGCCGCGATGTTCTCAAGAAGGCCGGATTCCTCACACGCGATCCCCGCAAGAAGGAATCCAAGAAGTACGGCCTCAAGAAGTCCCGCAAGGCCCCGCAGTACAGCAAGCGCTGATTGCCGAGTGTTGGTGGGGCGAGTCCTGTCGATGGGCCACCCATGAGTCTCAGATTTGGAACTGACGGGATGCGCGGCGACGCGCGTACCGAATTGCGTCCGCCGTTGGTAGAGCTTCTGGCGCGTGCCGGCGCAGAGGTTCTCGGTGCAGGTGGCTTCGTCGTGGGCCGCGACACGCGCGAGTCTGGTCCGGCCCTTTCGGCCGCGATCCACTCGGGGGTGAATGCTGCCGGGGGACACAGCGTCGATCTGGGTGTGGTGCCTACGCCGGCCGTGGCTTTGTGGTGCCAACAGGAGAACGTGGCGGGCGCAGTCGTGTCGGCGTCCCACAACCCTTGGTACGACAACGGTGTCAAGTTCTTCGTTTCAGGCGGACTGAAGTTGAGCGACGATACCCAGACGGAAGTTCAGCGTCGCTTCGACCTGCTCGTTGATCGGGGATCCTCGGGAGGCCAAGACATCGGCGTGGTTGAGTTCGAGGATCTTCACGATCAGGGCGTGGCTCGGCACGTTGAACACGTCACTGCCAGTCTCGGCGGTCGGCGACTTGATGGCATGAGTGTGGTGATCGACACCGCAAACGGTGCGGCCACAACCGTGGCTCGGAAAGCCTTGACGGCTCTGGGTGTCGAGGTGATCGCGATCCACGACGCGCCCGATGGGCGCAACATCAACGACGATTGCGGTTCCACCAACCCATCCGAGTTGCAGCGTGAAGTGGTCGCTACCGGATCTGCTTGCGGAATTGCATTCGATGGCGACGCCGACCGTCTCATCGCCGTGTCGCCAGATGGCGAGTTGATTGATGGTGATCAGATCATCGCCATACTCGCACTCGATCGGCATCGTCGCGGAGTCCTTGGTGATGATTCGGTGGTCGTCACCGTCATGTCGAATCTCGGATTCCGTCGCGCGATGACCAGCGCAGGAATCAAGGTTGTCGAGACGGGGGTCGGCGACCGCCAAGTGCTGGAGTCGCTCGATCGACTCGGGCTGTCGTTGGGCGGAGAGCAGTCGGGTCATGTGATCTTCCGAGATGTCTCAACCACGGGAGATGGGCTCCTAACCGCAGTCCAACTCCTGGACACGGCGAAGCGAAGCGGCACGGACTTGGCCACGATGGCCTCACAGGCCATGACGAAGCTTCCCCAGGTGCTGGTCAACGTCGATACCGGCACGCGACGGACCGACATCGATCATCTGCTGGAACCGATTGCCTCTCTGGCAGCAGAGCGGTTGGGCAACAGGGGACGCGTGCTGTTGCGGGCATCAGGCACCGAGCCGTTGGTGAGGGTGATGATCGAGGCAGAAACCCATTCCGAAGCAGAGGGTTTGGCTGCCGAGTTGGCCGATCAGGTTCGTTCACTTCTGGCCTGACCATCCAACTGGTGGCGATTGGCGACTGGTCCATCGATGGCTGCGGCGGTTGTAAACTCCTTTTCGCTCCGCTCAGCCGGGGTTTGTCTCATCAACTGATGTCCGGAGAAACCCATGTGTGGGATCATCGCAGTCGTCCGGCGTCCGTCCACTCGACCGACCCCGACACGATCAGATGTCCTCGAACTCCTCACCGGGATCGGTGATCTGGTCGATGCCGGAGATGAACCCTCGAAATTGAAGGACACCGCCGATCGACTGGTGGTGGCGGATTCGCTCCTGCGTGGAGTGCCCGGGCTCAAGTTGCTGCTGTCCGACCGATCCACGGCGACAGAGATCGGACAACACGTCGATCGTTTGTGGACGGCGGTTGGGGCTATCGAGGCTCACCTCGATGGAGGATCACGGCTGTCCACTGCCGAACTCGAGGAGCGGAACCGTGAGTTGATCAGGCTCAAGGATGGGCTGTGGGCGATTCAAAGAGACCGCCTGCGATGTGCCGAGTCCGTATCGACGCTCATCGATGGTGGCAGGGAGAACGCCCAACTCGAAGGATTCCTTTCGATACATCAGACGCTTTCGGCGATCGATCGCCTGGAAGTCCGCGGCCGGGATTCGGCCGGGATTCATTTGATGATCCACGGCCACGCTCTGGATTTGTCCAATCCAGGAGTGGCCGCTGAGATCCAGAGGCGATCCGGAGACGCAAACTTCCAATCGGGATCCGTACGGGTCGTCGGCGAGGCGTTGAGCCTCGTCTACAAGACTGCGGCAGAGATCGGCGATCTGGGAGATAACACAAACGTGTTACGCCGGGCGATAGAGGGTGACGATCTCCTCCACGCGGCTCTTGCCAATGATGCCGCCAGCACACTCGTGCTGGGCCACACTCGTTGGGCGTCGGTTGGCATCGTGTCGGAACCCAACGCTCATCCGCTCAACAGTGAATTGACCGACCGAAGCGGTCCTTATGCCGTGGCGTGTCTCAACGGTGACGTCGACAACTTCGCTGACCTCGTGGCCGATGAGCGACTCTCGATTGCTCCGGCAATCACCACCGACGCGAAGGTCATTCCCAGCCTCATGAGCCTCCGCCTGGGCGAGGGCCACGAGTCCGCGGAGGCATTTCGTCGAACGGTCGCCACGTTCGAGGGATCGGTCGCCATTGGTGCCTGCACCGCGGATGCGCCCGGCAAGTTGCAGTTGGCTTTGCGCGGCAGCGGCCAGGCGATCTACGTGGGTCTGGCCGAGGACTCCTACATCGTTGCCAGCGAGCCCTACGGCCTGGTCGAGGAGACTCTCAGGTTTGTTCGCATGGACGGTGAAACTCCCGGGAACCCGGACAACACCAACGCCAGTCGTGGTCAGATTCTCGAACTTGACGCTGATATGGCCGGTGCCCTCGACGGGATTCTTCGGAGGTCCTATGACGGGACCGATTTGCCAGTCGGCGATCACGATGTCGTCACCGCCGAGATAACGACTCGAGACATCGATAGGGGCGATCATGCCCACTACCTGATGAAGGAAATCGGCGAGGCACCCAACTCGTTCCGCAAGACTTTGCGAGGCAAGTTGATCGACGGCCCCGACGGTCCGGTTGTGTCGCTCGGTGTGGAGATCCTGCCGGAATCGGTTCGCCGTCGCCTGCGATCAGGTGAAATTGATGAAGTTGCCGTGATCGGGCAGGGAACCGCAGCAGTTGCCGGGCAGAGCTTGACCGAGGCGCTGAGCACGATGCTTCCCGACAACGACGTGAAACTGACCGCTCTGCCGGCAACGGAGTTGTCCGGGTTCGCACTTCGCCCCGACATGTCCGATGTGATCGTTGTCGCCATCAGCCAGTCGGGCACCACCACCGACACCAACCGCACCGTGGATCTGGTGAGGGCTCGGGGAGCGGCGGTGATCGCCATTGTGAACCGTCGAAACAGCGACCTCACCGACCGCTCCGATGGGGTGCTCTACACATCCGACGGACGCGATGTCGAGATGAGCGTGGCATCGACAAAGGCGTTCTACTCACAAATTGCCGCCGGGCTTCTTCTATCGGTTGCGATAGCAGATGAGATCTCTCCCATGGTGGGTGCGGAGGATCGTCGCTCATTGCTTGAAGGACTCCGCGAGATTCCGTCCGCTCTGGAACAGGTGATCGCCCGACGCGATCTCATTGGCGAGGCTGCCCGCCAATTCGCGCCCTCCCGGCGTTATTGGGCGCTCGTGGGAAATGGCGTCAACAAGATTGCGGCGAACGAAGTGCGCATCAAGCTCTCGGAGCTCTGCTACAAGTCGATCGCTTGCGACGTCACCGAAGACAAGAAACACATTGACCTCTCCTCGGAGCCGCTCATATTGGTGTGCGCTGCCGGCCTCACTGGATCGACCGCCGATGATGTTGCCAAGGAAGTGGCGATTTTTCGAGCGCACAAGGCCGCTCCAATCGTGATCGCCGATGAAGGTCAGAGCCGCTTCGACGGTGCGCTGGCCGTAATCCCGGTGCCGGTGGTCGATCCCCGCCTCGGGTTTGTCATGTCGGCAATGGCTGGTCATCTGTTCGGTTATGAAGTGGCGATGGCGATCGACTCCCAAGCGCGAGTGTTGCGAGAGGCTCGCAGTGCCATCGACCTCGCAGCTTCACTTTCCTACACGAACGGCAAACAGGTCCTTGCCGGAGTGACTCCCGCGCTCGAGGGTGTGGCATCTGCATTTTTCGACGGGTTGCGCGCCGGAAACTTCAACGGTCACCTCGAGGCATCCACCGCGGTTCGTCTCTCGTCGCTGTTCCGCTTCGCCCTCGGTTCGGTTCCGCTCGAGGCCTACCAGATCGAGTACGGCAAGGTTGGAACTCCAGCGGTCGTGCTTGATGACCTTGCTGCAGCGCTCACCCGTGCCATCGAGGAGTTGACCAGGCCGATCGATGCCATCAAACATCAAGCCAAGACGGTCACCGTCGGCATCTCACGTTCGGACGAAACCCTCTTGGAGGTGCCGTTGTCGAGAGCGGTGCTCGAAGCCGGGGCACCCCGCGATCGGCTCAGCTATGCCTCGCTTCGCACGCTTGCCGACCTTGATCCTGCGGTCGAGGAGGTACTCGGGCACACGCGGTACCGAGTCGAGGGAATGGATCAGTCGGCACCGGGTGCGCCGACCGCCGTTGTCGTCGATCGCGGGGGAATCTCACTCGGGATTCCATCGCGCACTGATTCGTCGCCGGAGTTACGCGGCACCAAACATCAGGTGGCACTGGAAAGGCGTGTCTTCGTGGCCAAAGGTCGGGCCGATGGCCGTTCTGTCGTGATCGTCCCCGAACTCAAAGACAACGTCACCACCGGGCTCACCTTGTTGCAGGTCCGGTTCGCGCAGGCCCTGAGTCCGGCCGGCGCACGAGGAGTTCTGCAGGGTTACCGCAACCGTTACTCGGCTCTACGCGACGCTGTGAACGAGACCGAAGAGACATTCCGCGAGGATCTTCTAGAAGATCAGGATGTCGCTGATCTGCTCACGCTCCCGATCAACGCACTTGCCGATCGCTGGCGAACGGCCTGATCCGACGTGGGACGGTAGGGTCCGGACGTGCTGGGAATCGGAACCGATCTCGTCGACGTCGACCGATTTCGTGGTGTGTTGAAGCGAACGCCGGGCATCGCCAGACGTCTCTTCCTCCCGGCTGAGCTGGCCTATGCCCACGCCGCCCCCGATCCGGCGGCGCGCTTGGCCGTGCGGTTCGCGGCCAAGGAAGCCACGCTCAAATCGTTTGGAGTCGGTTTGGGAGCGATGCGCATGGCCGACATCGAGGTGGTGAAGCATCCTGACGGCCGCCCGGAGATCGTGTTGCACCGTGCCGCGCTCGATTTTGCGTCGCAACGGGGTGCGGTGCGGCTTCTGTGCTCGCTGTCGCATACCGACTCGCTGGCTCAGGCCGTCGTGGTTGCCTTGGGATCATGAAGCCGCTCGTCACTCCCGCTGAGATGGCTGCGGTCGATGCCGCGGCGCCGGAATCCGAAGAATTGTTGGTGGACCGTGCCGGCCGTGCCGTCTGCCGGGCCGCCATCAAGATCATGGGTGGCACCTATGGCCGGCGGGTGGCAGTTGTCGCCGGTCCCGGCAACAACGGTGCGGATGGCCGCGTTGCTGCCGGCCACCTTCGAAGGCGCGGCGTGCGATGCGCAGTGATTGATGCGCTGGCTCCGAGCGAGTCACCGGCACAGGTCGATCTGGTGGTTGATGCCGCATTCGGCACAGGATTGAAGCGGCCCTATGAGTTCCCCGACATTGCACCTGGCGTACCGGTGCTTGCCGTCGATATCCCGTCGGGCGTTGATGGGCTGACGGGCGAGATTCGCGGCGTTCCGGCGGCGGCTTCCTGGACCGTCACATTTGCCGCCCTCAAACCGGGCCTTCTGATTGAGCCCGGTCGATCTTTGGCCGGACGCGTGGAAGTTGCCGACATTGGTCTGGGGGTTGGGCCACGACATTCTCATCTGGTGGAGGCGAGCGATGTGGCTGCCTGGATACCACCCCGTTCGGCTGTGGATCACAAGTGGACCACCGCAGTACGGGTGATCGCCGGGAGTCCCGGGATGACCGGGGCGGCTCATCTCAGCGCCCGTGGAGCCCAACGGGCTGGCGCCGGCTATGTACAACTGGGAACACCCGGCCTCGGCGACGATCCCGGAGGCCCCATCGAGGCTGTAGGGCTGGGTTTGCCTGCCGCCAGTTGGGCACGGGAGGCAGGGTTGGGGCTGGAGAGATTTCACGCCTTGCTGGTGGGTCCCGGGTTGGGCTCGGGTCAACTTCGCGAGTTGGTGTCCCTGATCGAATCGATGGCGGACCTCCCGATTCCGATCGTCGTCGACGGTGATGCACTCGCCCTCGATTTGTTGGAGGTCCTGCGAGACAGGTCTGCTCCAACTGTGATCACTCCCCACGATGGCGAGTGGCGCCGCCTGGGTGGGTCAGACTCTCCAGATCGGATTTCCGCCGTCCGCGAGTTCGCCTCGGCCTACTCCTTGACTGTTCTGCGCAAGGGTCCCTCAACGGTTGTTGCCGATCCAGACGGTGAGGTATGGATAACGGCCAACGGCGGGCCTGAACTGGCCACCGCAGGCACAGGGGATGTGCTCGCCGGTGTGACAGCGGCATTGTTGGCACGCGGATTACGCGCCCCGCACGCGGCCGCAGCCGCAGCGTTCGTTCACGCTGATGCCGCACGACTTGCCGGTCCTGGCCTGGTGGCCGGAGATATTCCGAATCATCTGCGCACGGCCATGAGCTGGCAGGCTCTACGACCATGAGCGCCGCCACTGCCTCAATTTCAACGTCGGCAATCGCCCACAACGTGGGGGTGTTCCGTGACTTGATCGGCGACTCTCGGCTTTGTGCAGTGGTCAAGGCCGACGGTTACGGCCACGGAGCGGTCGCCGTGGCGAACGCTGCGCTGGACGCCGGAGCCGCGTGGTTGGCCGTCGCAACTGCCAATGAGGCCGTCGAGTTGGCAGAAGTCGCGGAGAGTCGGATGGCGCCGGTGTTGGTGCTGTCGGAACGGCCGAAATCGGAGTTACGGCAATGCTGGGCCGAGCTTCCCTCCACGATTCGCTTTGTCGTGGCGTCACTCGGTGGGGCACGCACCATTGATTCCTTGGCCGACGCACCTGTGCCTGTCCACATGAAAGTCGATACCGGAATGCATCGCATGGGCATCGATCCGGGTGGCGTTGTCTCCCTCGCCGAACTGATTGAGAGTCTGCCCAGCCTCGTGTTGGAGGGGGTGTGCACTCATTTGGCCGTGGCCGACGAGCCGGGCAACGAGTTCACGTCTGAGCAGGCGGCAAGGTTTGACGAGACGCTGGCCGATCTCGATGCTCACGGTCGCGTCGTGCCCATCGTTCATATGGCGAACTCGGCCGCCACGATCACACGTCCTGACACTCACCGCGACATGGTTCGGCTCGGCATTGCCATGTATGGAACGCCTCCATCCCCGGCACTGAATGGCGTTGTGGATCTGCATCCGGCCCTGCGACTGAGCGCGGAGGTCACAGCGGTTCGCATGGTCGGTGGCTCGGAAAGTGTCTCCTACGGCCGACATTGGTTCGCTGAAGACGAAACAAGAGTGGCAACTTTGCCCATCGGTTACGCCGATGGCATCAGGCGCAATAGTGCCGACGCCAGAGTTGAGGTTCTCATCCGTGGTTGCCGATTCCCGATCGTCGGTGCCGTCACAATGGATCAGACGATGGTGGCGGTGGACGATTCCGTCGAAGTTGGCGATGAGGTCGTGTTGATCGGCACTCAGGGCTCGTCGAGCATCAGTGCCGAGGAGATCGCGGAACGCCTTGGCACGATCTCCTACGAGGTCCTCGTGTCGTTGGGCAATCGAATCGCCCGCCGGGTTGTGGAGTGACATCGACTCTCGATGTGCTGGTGGTGAATTCGTGGGCGAGCGGGTCACATCTGGCCTGGGCGAGCGGATGGCAGGCATCGAGTGCTCACCGAATCGGCTTTGTCACCCACGAGGGTCGGGCGTGGCGATGGAGAATGCGGGGAGGCGCGATCACGCTGGCCGAAGACACCCTTCTCCGTATCAGCGAGCACGGCGCGCCGGATTTGATCGTTGTCACCGACATGATCGACTTGGCCGCGTATCTGGCGATGATTCGGCGAACAGCTCCCGATATCGCCGTGGCCATGTACATGCACGAGAACCAACTCGGATATCCCCGTCAACCTGGTGAATCGCTGGACCAGGGGCTGGCCTGGACGACCTGGCGCAATCTCGTTCTGGCCGACACCATCTGGTTCAATTCCGAGTTTCATCGTCGCCAGTTGTTCGAAGCTCTCCCAGTCTTTCTCGGTGGAGTGGCCGACCATTCCCATCTGCATCTCATCGAGTCGGTGAAGGCCAAGAGTGAGGTGATCCCCGTTGGTGTTGATCTCAGCCATTTCGCAGCGCGCCCGGATTCGGCTTCGTTGGATTCGTCGGCCCCTTTGATCTTGTCGAATCATCGTTGGCACCACGACAAGAACGTCGGTGCGATTCTCCGAGCGCTGCTTCGGCTGGCAGATCGCGACGTCGCATTTCGTGTTGCCGTGGTCGGAGACGATCAAGGCGGCGAGCGCGACGCACTTATGCCGCTCATCGAAAGGCTCGGCAACCGGGTGGAAAGGACTGGATATCAGTCGCGGGGCGACTACCTCGAGCTGTTGTCGCGCTCGGACTTGGTGGTATCGGCCGCGCGCAACGAATACTTCGGGATCGCGGTTGTGGAAGCCATCGCGGCCGGTGCGGTACCGGTGCTTCCGGATGCATTGGCCTACCCGGAGGTGATACCTCCGAAGTTTCATTCCGCAGCCCTGTTCCAACCCGGGGATCTCACAAATGCGCTGGAGTTTGCCGTCAATTCGCTCCCGGCCCTCCGAATCGAGATGACCGGGCTGACGGAGAGCATGTCTCGATTCAGCTGGGATCGAGTGGCGCCCATGCTCGACGCCGCTGCCGTTCGGCTGGTGACATCGATCGCCCGATCACACCCCATTCCCGGAGACTGACCGCCCCGACCCGCTACGGTCGGCATCGTGCACACAGAAATTCCCGGTCTCACTGTTGGGCACTGGACCGACGCCGAGGCTCGAACGGGCGCCACAGTGATTCTGTTCCCGGAAGGCACGGTCGCTTCCGGCGAGGTGCGCGGCGGCGCGCCGGCCACTCGAGAGTTTGCATTGCTTGACCCGCAGTGCATCGTGGACAGAGTTGACGCAGTCGTCTTGAGCGGCGGATCGGCGTTCGGGCTGAGCGCAGCCGACGGCGTGGTTGCCGGCCTCGAAGCTGCCGGACGGGGATTTCCAACCGCCGCTGGTGTGGTGCCGATCGTGGTGGGCATGTCTCTCTACGATCTCAATGTTGGTTCGGCGTCGGTGCGGCCCGGGCCAGAAGCGGGTCGGTTGGCACTGACCGCGGCGACGGCAGATCCGGAAACAGGGCCAGTCGGTGCGGGCTCCGGAGCAACGGTTGGCAAATGGCGTGGCCCCGATGGGGTGCGTCCGGGCGGTTTCTCCCTGGCCACGATGCGGCATGGCGAACTCATTGTCACGGCGCTGGTCGCTGTCAACGCCGCCGGTGATGTGGGGGCCCGAGGGCAGGAGGTCGCCGATGGAGTGGCCGACGGGAGCTTTGGCGACTGGCCCGACCGTGGTGAGGTTTTCGGAAACACGACGATCGGGGTGGTGGTCACCAACGGGGCCATCGACAAGTCGGGATGTCTGGTCGTTGCCCAGGGTGCCCATGACGGCTTGGCGAGGGCCGTCACGCCACCGCATTTACGCACGGACGGTGATGCTTTTGTTGCCGCGGCCACCGGAGCAGTGGAAGGCCACGTCGACGACATTCGGTTCTTGGCGGTGGTGGCGATGGAGCAGGCCGTGAGGTCGGCTGTCGATACGCTCGACACGTGATTTCTCACCCCGAGCGTGCCCAATGATCAGGTGCGCCACCTCAGACGTTGACGAAACTCGCGCGGTCGCGTCCAAGATCGCTGCCAGCAGTGGAAATGGCGACCTGTTGGCCCTGTTCGGAGGATTGGGCGCAGGTAAGACGGCATTCACTCAGGGCTTTGCCGCGGCAATCGGAATCGATGAAGGGGTTACGAGTCCCACGTTCGCTCTCGCCAACCGATATCAAGGTCGGCTCGTGCTCAACCACATCGACGCCTACCGGATTGGCGGCGCCGGGGAATCCCGAGATCTCGGAATCGACGAGTTGCTTGATGATGGAGTCACACTCATCGAATGGGCCGACGTGATACTGGATGCGCTACCACCCGACCGCCTTGATGTTCGGATGGGTTTCGGTGATGGCGACGACGATCGGGTGATCGATTTGCTCGCACATGGGGAATCCTGGGCTAGTCGCACCGATGCGTTGGCTGAAGCGCTCGAAGCCTGGACCACACAGCTCAAGGGGTCGTCTTGTTGATCCTGGGCATCGAATCCGCAACAGCTCAGGTCGGATGCGCAATCGGCGGGCCTGAGGGGTTGCTGGCATCGGCTCACACCGTCAGGCCACGCAGACACGCGGAATCGCTCGCTCCCCAGATCCAATTCGTTGTCGACCAGGCCGGCGTGGCCATGACCGATCTCGCAGCGGTGGCCGTGGATGTCGGGCCGGGACTTTTCACCGGGCTTCGAGTCGGAATCACCACGGCGATGTCGCTGGCCCATGCCCTCAACATTGGTGTGGTCACCCGCACGTCGCTGCGTCTGCTGGCGCACCCGGTTGCCGGCGACGACAGGGATGTTGTTGCGGTGGTGGACGCGCGTCGGGGCGAGGTATTTCATGCCAGATACAAGCCTGGCCCCGCCGGGCTCACTGAGGTGACACCGCCGGCCGTGTCGACTCCGTCGGATCTGGCAGCGGAACTCGCCGCCGATGGTGGCCGGATGCTGTTGGTGGGCGACGGTGCTCGAGCCAACCGCGATCAATTTGCAGAGATCGCCGGACTTGAGCTTGCCTCGCCGGCATACGACAGACCGTCAGCATCTGTGCTGACCGAACTGGCCCGACCGATCGTGCAGCGTGGAGAACTCATCGATCCGCGTCAGATGAGGCCGCTGTATCTGCGCGAACCTGACGCCAAAGCCAATTGGGAACCGGCCGCGAGTGACACGCCATGACATCCAAGGTTCACCACGGCCCCAACATCAAGTTGGTACCTCTCGCGATGGTCCACATCGACGACGTCATGCGTCTCGATGCCACGGTTTTCTCGAAGCCTTGGTCACGTGATTTGTGGGACAACGAGCTCGGTGATTCCTCAAGAGTTCACATCGTGGCGATGGATGGCAGTTCCGTGGTGGGTCACGCGGGCATCATGACCGTGGTCGACGATGTCCACGTCACGACAATCGCCGTCGAACCGGCTTCGCAAGGCAATGGAATCGCGTCGATGCTGCTCGCCGAACTGCTCGAGTCGGCGGTCGCGGCCGGATCGAGAGCCGCCACGCTCGAGGTTCGAGCCGGCGATCGGCGGGCCCAGCGGCTCTACTCCCGCTTCGGATTTGTCCCGGCCGGGGTGCGCCGCGGCTACTACTCCAACCCGACCGACGACGCCATCATCATGTGGGTCTCGGATTTCGATGATCCCGATTGGCGACAACGAATGGAACAGCTGCGCAGCCCGGCTGCAGCCGACCACACCGCGGGACGGCGCGAAACCATTCTCGGGATCGAAACATCCTGTGATGAGACGGCGGCTGCTGTCGTACGAGGAGGCTCCACCGTGTTGTCGTCGGTGGTATCGAGCCAGATCGACATTCATGCGAGGTTCGGCGGCGTGGTCCCCGAAGTCGCCAGTCGGGCCCACGTCGAGGCGATTCTTCCCGTGGTGGATTCGGCGCTTTCCGAGGCGGGAATCGCCGGAACCGAACTCGATGCGGTGGCTGTCACCCACGGGCCGGGTCTGGTTGGTGCCTTACTGGTCGGCGTGTCGGCGGCCAAGGCGATGTCGCTGGCGTGGAATGTTCCCCTCATCGGGGTCAACCATCTCGAGGCCCACCTCTACGCAGCCTTCCTCGACGAACCCGATCTCGAAATGCCTCTGGTGGTGCTGCTCGTGTCCGGTGGTCACACGATGCTTGTGGTGATGGAGGATCATCTCCACTACCGCGTGCTCGGATCGACTCTCGACGATGCGGCCGGCGAGGCGTTCGACAAGGTGGCCCGTCACGTCGGGCTCGGATATCCCGGCGGGCCGATAATCGACAGAATCAGCTTGGACGGAGACGCTTCTGCGATCCGATTCCCGAGAGCGATGCAGTCGAAGGGATGGGACTTCTCGTTCAGTGGACTGAAGACATCCGTGGTCAACCATTTGAGAAAGCATCCCGATACCCGGATAGAGGATCTGGCGGCGTCGTTCCAAGAGGCGGTCGTCGACGTGCTCGTCACCAAGGCACGTCGTGCTGCTCAAGACGTGGGGGCGAAGGGGATCTGCCTGGCCGGAGGGGTCGCGGCCAACTCGAGGCTGAGGCAGCGAGTTCGGGAGGTCTGCGAGTCCGACGGCCTGACGGCAAACCTGCCGAGCCGTGAAATGTGCACTGACAACGCCGCGATGGTCGGCGCGGTTGCGTGGCATCGTCTCAATGTCGACGGCCCATCTCCGCTCGGCATCGGAGCCGACCCATCGCTACGACTTCCGTCGGTCTGACTGATCCGCTGATTACAGCCAATCGGGCCGGATTTCCTGAGTCGTTTGGCCCATTTCAATAGGGCAGAAGTCCCGGCTGAATGAACTGGCGGCGATCTCGGCCGACGAAGATTCGGATGGCACGTATAGGGACTCACTTTGCGCACAGTGACGCGTCGACCGTGACCCGGCTTCGTCGCGCCGGTCGGCTCGGATTCGTCGCTGTGGTGTTGAGCGTCATGGTGGCGCTCGTCTTCATCGAGTCGAGAAGCGGGTCGATGGATTCGTCGCATCGCGAGTTCGAACTCGCCTCCATGCAGCGACTCGAGTTGAGTCAGCTGTCAAACAATGTCCAGCGTCTCGCGGCAACCGAGAACCCGATTCTCGAATCGAACTACCGGACATTGGTGGCCGACGGCATCGACATGATCCGCAATATCCAAGTGGATCTGGAGATCAACGATCCGGCGATATCTCTCCTGGTCGTCGATCTCGGCAATGGTGCCACGCTGCACAATGCCGTCGATTTGATGTTCGAGTCGGTCGAATCGACGGTCGAGCGACTCGAGATCGGCGACGGCGAGCTACCGGGCACTCCGCCGGAAGTAGCGGTGACTCTGGATCGAATCATTCAACTGGGTGGCTCTTACGAGATGTTGGCCACGGCGGCCGGTCAACGCACTGTCGACTCGATTCATCTGATCCGATCTGGCGGCCGCTGGCTGGCGGTGCTCGTTCTGTTTTCGGCGTTCGTCAGAGTGTCCGTCGTTGGTGGTCCACTAATGAAGCGACTTGATGAAGACCGGATGAAGTTCGATTCGGAACAGCTCAGAAGTGCAGCCGAAGCTGATCTCCAGGAGCTGTCCGCGCTGATGGGCGATGGCATGGAGACATCGTCCGACGAGCCGTCGGCTCTGAGAGTGGTCGAACGAGCCCTTCAGCACGTCATCCCCGGGGTCTCTGCGGAGTTGCTCTTGGCCGATTCGTCGATGGCACATCTGAAACTCGCGGCGGCCAATCCCGGTGTCGTCAATCCTGGTTGCGGCGTGGGATCTCCGTGGTCCTGCCCGGCGGTTCGACGCGCGGAAACAAGCGTCTTTCCGAATTCGGAATCTGTGCGGTCCTGCAGCTACCTCAGCGGACGCGCCGCCGGTGCGTGCTCAGCCGTATGCGTCCCGGTCTCTTTCATGGGTGGTGCAATGGGAGTTCTCCATGTCACCGGTGAGGTGGGCTGGAACCCGGGACCCGAGGTGGTTGAGCCGCTTCAGATCATTACCCACCAGACCGCAATGAGGATCGGGACGTTGCGTTCGTTCGCCAAAGCCGAAGTGCAGGCTTCAACCGATGTGCTGACTGGCCTACCCAACCGTCGCTCCACGGAAAGCCACCTGCGATCGTTCCTTTCCGAGCAGTCACCCGGGTCGGTTGCACTCGCCGACCTCGATCACTTCAAGGTGCTGAACGACACATTTGGCCATGAGATGGGTGACCGGGCCCTGCGGGTCTTCGCCGGAGCACTTCGATCGACATTGCGAGAAAACGATTGGGCTGGTCGCTGGGGCGGCGAAGAATTTGTGATGGTTCTTCCCGGCCTCAACTCCACTGAGGCAGGTCGCATTCTCGACAGGCTGCGTGGGCGGCTTCTGGAAACGTGCAGCGAGTCGGAAATCCCGGAGTTCACGGTGTCGGTGGGAATTGTCGACACCACATCCGGCTCGACTGTCGATGAGCTATTGAGGCTGGCGGACGGTGCCCTCTATTCGGCCAAGGCCGAGGGGCGCAACCGAATCGTGGCTGGCCCGACGCCCGCCGTCTCCGACGATCAAGGACCTGCAATGAAGAGCCTGCCCAGAGAGGTGCGATCATGAGGGTCAACGGTCGATCTGGGCAAGGGCAGCCATTGCACGTCCGATTCCGGCGCATCTACCAGTTGGGAATGGTGTTGGCAGTGGTGGCCTGGGGACTCGTCTGGTTCGCCAACCAACGAGGGCTCGACGGCTCTCTGGCAGCCAGTGCCAGGGCGCGAGTTGCAACGAGCATCAGGCAGGATGTCGCCGAGGTGGGAGACGCGCTCGACGGGGTGGAGGAGTCTCCGGAATCGCCCGTGGCCAAGTCCGATCTGAGCCGGGTGGCGGCGCGACTGGATCGAAGTTGGGCCGGCCTCGTGTCCGACCCGACGAGCATGCCGGCGGATGTCGAGTTGTTGATCAACGGCCCGAACGGCCTCGCGGAACAGATGACATTGTTGCTGAGCGGTGCAGAGTCCGTGGCCGATGTTTCGGCGACCCGTGCCCTGAGGATGGTCGCCTCCGAGGCTGGGAGATTCGAGAAGCTGTCGGCGGAAATTTCGAGTCGCCTCGGACAGGTGGTTGCATCGTATGAGGCACAGGAGGAGGCGTCGGTTGGTGATGCTCGCCGTGCGAGCAATGTTGCATACGCCTCCGCGATAGCCATCTCGATCGTTGTGGCGGTCGCCTTCCTTCGACCGATGGAACGTCGACTTCGCGACGAGCACTATGAGCTCGTCGATGCCGGCACCTCCCAGGATGCCGAGAGGTTGAGACAGGAACTCTCCGCTCATCTCGCCGAGGGGCTCGACGCGGTGGAGAGCGAGTCGGAGACCATGACGCTTGTGTCACGCGCTCTGGCCCAAGTCGTCGACGTGCCCGCCGAGGTGCTGATGTCCGACACTTCGAGAACCAATCTCACCGTTGCCGCTGCCCATCCCGTGTTCGGTGGCCCGGGGTGCGGTGTCTCGTCTCCAGCTGATTGTCCAGCCATCTCTCGTGGCCGAACCCTCTACTACGAGAACTCTGGCGCAATCAATGCCTGCCCCCAACTTCAGCAACACTGTGATGGGCCGACGTCGGCAACCTGCATTCCACTTTCATTCATGGGCAAGTCGATGGGGGTCGTCCATTCGACCGGACCAATCGACGATGAGGCGGCAGAATCAAACCGGGACTTCCTGTCGATGATCGCCTCACAGTCTGCGGTTCGGATCGGAACCCTGCGGTCGTTTGCTCAGGTCGAGCTGCAAACATCCACCGACATCCTGACCGGATTGCCAAACAGACGAGCCACCGAAGACCGGGTCATGCGTCTGAATTCTGCGGAGAAAGTCGGATCAGTTGCAATGGCGGACCTCGACTATTTCAAATCGCTCAACGACACATACGGTCACGAGGCCGGCGATCGGGCTTTGCGATTGTTTGCAGACGTCGCGAGAGACGCCATGCGCGACGATGACTGGTTGGGACGTTGGGGCGGCGAAGAGTTTGTGTTCGTCATGCCCGGGATGGTCGCGTCGCAAGCCAAGGCCGCGCTCGATCGGATGCGAGCCCGACTGGCCGAGGAATGCGCAAAGGCGGAGGTCCCAACCGTGAGAGTTTCGATTGGGGTCGTCGATACCGAGTCAGCGGAGACCACGAACAACCTGATGCGGCTCGCAGATGAGGCGTTGCTCGCCGCCAAGGCACAGGGGCGCGATCGTGTTCTCGTCGGTCCGGTGATGGCCGTGGTCGGATCCGGCGCGTCGGATGATGCTGAGCCGACGACATGACGGTTGTGCCCAGCAGGGCCAGAGAATGGTGGGCCGGCGTCGGCCGCCACCAACGATTGCAAGGATCGGTGCTCGGCGCGTTCGCCGTCGCAGTAATCCTTACAAGCGCCCTGCTGTTAAGCGCCGGTCAACTCGGTCAACGACTCGATTCGAGAGCGTCACAATCCCATGGCGGGCTGGTTCTTGCTCAATCGATGACCCGAGCCAATCTTGTGCTCGAGGCTTACGACGGATCGGTTCAGAGCCGGACAGATCTGGCCGATGCTGCGGCTGATCTTTCCGCTGCCATCGATGGTGGCAACGAATCCGAAGGCGCGGTTTGGCTTCCTGAGCTGAGACACCTTGCTCGGTCGATCAGCGGCATGGCGGAATCTTCCATGGCCGGTGAGACCGCACGCACATACGCAGAGAGTTTGGCTCAGCAACAGGAGGTTCTTCTCGGCGAATTGGTGGCCGACACTCAACACTTGGTGGCCGACTCCTCTTCGGACTACAGCGCTTGGTATCGGTGGGTCGTCGTCGTGGCGGTAATCGGCATGCTCGTATTGGCACTCACCGTGGTCCACGTGATCTTGCCTCTCAACCGGTCGATTCGACGGTCGCTGGTGAAGCTCGAGGCCTGGACCGCCACGGCCAGGCAAAAAGCCATTCAGCGCAAGCTGTTTTCTGAGGTGACCGACGGGCTTGAATCGGCTACTTCTGAGCGGCAAGCGTTCGCCGTGATCGAACGAACACTGCGCGAAATCACCACAGATTTCGAAGTGGAGGTGCTGCTTGCCGAGTCGGCCAAGGGACATCTCCACCCGGAAGTCGTACACCCTGTCAACGGTGGCCCTGGCTGTGGGGTGACATCTCCGTGGTCCTGCCCGGCCGTGCGAGCCGCGACGAGTGTCGTATTCGATGACTCGCGCGAAATCAGGGCTTGCCCGCATTTGGCTCGGCACGTTGATCCTTGCTCGGCGGCGTGCGCTCCGCTCATGTTCATGGGCGAACCGATGGGAGTGGTCCATGCGACCGGACCGGTGGGGGTTCAACCGCCAGAGAACATGGTGGAGGCGCTGTCGGTGCTGGCGACGGAGGCTTCCACGCGCTTGGGCACGCTGCGGGCATTCGCTCATGCAGAGATGAAGGCGGCTACCGATGCGTTGACCGGTAGCTACAGTCGCCGCGCCTCAGAGGAGAAGATCGGCCAGCTGGTAAGGCGTCCCGGTTCCGCCGCGATTGCACTGTTCGAAGTCGGAGGACTCATCGATCTCAATTCGCATCGGGGGAGTCAGGCCGGGGATCATGCGCTGCGCTTGTTCGTGGAGACGGTGAGAGAAAATGTGCGGGCAACCGATTGGTGCGGGCGCTGGCACGGTGCGCAGTTCCTGGTGGTGATGGAAGCGACGACATCGGCTGATGCGCGTCGACGCCTCGAGGCGACCCGCATTGCAGTCCTGAATGCGTTCTCGTCGGCGGATCTGGATGGACTCACGATTCGTTTCGGCGTGACCGATTCGGCTGGAGTCACCAATGTGGCGCTCCTGATGGAGGCCGCAGATGCCGCGCTCGTCGGGTCGGGCGATGACAACGCATCGACCTTGGAGGAACTGGCTGCCATCGTGGAACAAATCGAGGTCTGAGTCCCTCGATTTGTGGTTGTCGGAGGCGTTCCTTCGTCCTATCGTTGGCACTCGGCATTAGAGAGTGCTAACGCAAATATTCGGAGGACAAAATGAACCTTCAGCCACTCGAGGACCGGATTGTAGTCCGGGCAAACGAAGCTGAATCCACCACAGCCAGCGGCTTGGTGATTCCTGATACCGCCAAGGAAAAGCCCCAGCAGGGTGAAGTCCTGGCCGTTGGCCCAGGCCGACGCTCGGACCAGACCGGCGAGATCATTCCCGTCGATGTGGCCGTGGGTGACACCGTCGTCTACTCCAAGTACGGCGGCACGGAAATCACCGTCGAGGGTGAAGACCTGCTGATCCTCAACGCCCGCGACGTGCTCGCCAAGATCGGCTGAGGTAGATACACATGTCAAAGATTCTCAAATTCGACGAAGACGCGCGCCGCCGCCTCGAGGCCGGCGTCGACAAGTTGGCCGACGCAGTCAAGGTCACACTTGGCCCGAAGGGCCGAAATGTGGTCCTCGACAAGAAGTTCGGCGCTCCCACCATCACCAACGACGGTGTGTCGATCGCTCGCGAGATCGAGCTGTCCGACCCGTTTGAAAACATGGGGGCTCAGCTCGTCAAGGAAGTTGCCACCAAGACCAACGACATCGCCGGCGACGGAACCACCACCGCCACGGTCCTTGCTCAGGCACTCGTTCGCGAGGGCCTCCGCAACGTTGCGGCAGGCGCCAACCCGATGGGCCTCAAGAAGGGCATCGAGAAGGCAGTGGCCACCGCGGTGGAAAACCTCGCGGGTCAGGCCGTGCAGGTCGACGACTCAAAGGACAAGATCGCCCAGGTCGCTTCGATCTCGGCAGCCGACGCATCGATTGGCGGCGTGATAGCCGATGCCATCGACAAGGTTGGCAAGGACGGCGTTGTCACCGTTGAGGAGTCCAACACCTTCGGTATGGATCTCGACTTTGTCGAGGGCATGCAGTTCGACAAGGGCTACCTCTCCCCGTACTTCGTCACGGATCCGGAGCGTCAGGAATCCGTTCTCGACGACTGCTACGTGCTGTTCAACCAGGGCAAGATCTCCAACATCCAGGATCTCCTGCCTTTGCTCGAAAAGGTGATGCAGGCCGGCAAGCAGCTGCTCATCGTTGCCGAGGACATCGAGGGCGAGGCCTTGGCCACTCTCGTGGTCAACAAGATTCGTGGCACATTCAACTCGGTGGCCGTGAAGGCCCCCGGGTTCGGTGAACGTCGCAAGGCAATGATGCAGGACATGGCCATCCTCACCGGTGGGCAGGTCATCGCCGAAGAGGTCGGGCTCAAGCTTGATGCCGTCGATCTCTCGTTGCTGGGCCAAGCTCGCAAGATCGTCGTCACCAAGGACGACACCACCATCGTCGAAGGAGCCGGAAGCTCCGAGGACGTGGAGGGTCGTGTCGCCCAGATCAAGGCCGAAATCGACAACACCGATTCCGACTGGGACCGTGAGAAGCTGCAGGAGCGTCTCGCCAAGTTGGCCGGCGGCGTTGCCGTCGTTCAGGTTGGTGCGGCCACCGAGGTGGAGCTCAAGGAGAAGAAGCACCGCATTGAGGATGCGCTTTCGGCAACCCGCGCGGCCATCGAAGAGGGCATCGTTGCCGGTGGTGGCACAGCTCTCCTGCGTGCCCGGTCGGCTGTCGCCGACACGGTTGCGTCGCTGGAAGGCGACGAGGCCACCGGTGCCCGGATCATCGAGTCCGCTCTCGAGGCTCCCAGCCGTCTGATCGCCGACAACGCCGGCCACGAAGGTGCCGTTGTGGTGCGTGAGGTCGAGAAGGCCTCCGGTGCCACTGGGTTCAACGCGGCCACCGGTGAGTATGTCGACCTCATCGAGGCCGGCGTGATCGACCCGGTGAAGGTCACTCGTGCGGCCCTGCAGAACGCAGCGTCCATTGCGGCCTTGCTGCTCACCACCGAAGCGCTCATTGCCGACAAGCCCGAGGAAGCTCCGGCCATGCCGGCCGGCGACCCGATGGGTGGCATGGGCGGTATGGGTGGCATGGGCGGGATGATGTAACCCCAAATACCCGAATGAATCAGCGGCCCGGATCCTCCCAGGAGGTCCGGGCCGTTGTTCGTTTTGTCCGCCGTTAGCGTCAGTGAGATGCCCGTATTCTCCAACGCAGTGCTGGTGCGCGTGTCCCTCGGGATGTCGACGTTGTCTGGCATGTTGCTTTTGGCCCCTTGGGCTCGCAGCGGGCGCACCGGCAGGTCGATGTTTGCTCTGATTTCCTCGGCGAGTGCCCTTGATCTGATTTCGGGCGTCGAAAAGGCGATCGTGGTGATGGCGGTCGTTGCCGTCCTCGTAGCGGTTGGGACTGCTCTTGTGGCCGCGGCATGGTCTCGGCCCAGGCTGGCTGCCGTTGCTTTGGTCGCGCCCGGACCCATCTTGGTTGTTGCTGCCATGATCATCTCGAAAGCCTCTCTGTCGCTCGACTGGGGAGCATTTGCCGGCTCAACCGCGGGGGTAATTGGGTCGATATGTGCAACCATGAGCCTGCTGATCGATTCGCGACAACGAGATCTCCGGAAATGACCGAATTCGAACAACCGCTGGGTTCTCCCAAAGCTGCCGGCTCGCCATTGACCCCGGACGGCGGGGCGGTGGTCGTCGAGGCGGTCCAAGCATCGGGGCGGCGCCAACCGTCGAGGTTGGTTGTGAGAGCGGCGGCAGTGGCCGCGGCTCTTGTGTTGGTCGGCGGGGGAGCTGTGTTGGCCATCAGCGCGGGCAGCGCTACGGGTGGATCGGATAGCCCTGAGGCAGCGGTCACTCAGCTTCTTGAGTCGCTCTCGAACGAGGACCTGCTGGGCGCGGCCGAAGTGATGGTCCCGAGCGAGCGTCACACGCTGGTCGAATCAGGCGTAGCCATTACAGAGGAACTTGTTCGTCTCGGAGTTCTGTCTGACGACGTTGATCTGACGGCGCTGACCGGTATCGATTTGAGGTTCGACAATCTCAGCCTTCGGGAGGTCCCGGTACGATCCGACATCAGCCAAATCTTCATCGATCGGGGCAGCTCCCGAGCCACGGTGGATGTGTCCCAGCTGCCATTGGGAAGTCTGATCACCGAGCGAATCCCCGAGGATTTCCTCGCGTTCACGGATTCGGTTGCTTCGCCGATCGATTCCCGCACTCCGATTGCGGTGGTGGAGCGCGACGGACGTTGGTATGTCAGCCTCTGGTATTCAGTTGCCGAGAACGCTCGTGTGGCGGCCGGCCGGGCCGTGCCGGCGGCATCGGAAGCTCTCGTCCCGATAGGAGCCGAATCCCCTGAGGCCGCAGTTGAACGACTGATTCGCGAGGCGTCGCGCCTCGATCCTCGCACGGTGATCGGGATGCTTGATCCCGAGGAGATGTCTGCCCTCTACGACTACGCACCATTGTTCATCGCCGACGCAGAAGCAGCGGCAAATGATGCGTTGCAGTCCGCCATCGACTCGGGCACCAACTGGACGATCGACTCAATCGATTTGTCGGCTACGGGTGATGACCTGCTGGCGGTCGTTGCCGTTGAGGGTTTCGAGGGTTCGCTCACCACCCATGACGGCGACGTTCGCGTGTCGTACCGGAATGGAGATATCGACGTCGTGTGGACCAGCACCGATTTCATGGGCGGCTCACACGACACCACCTACTCGTTCCACGACGGCTGTCTCAAGGTCACCTCGGCCGTCACGTCCCAGGAATTCTCGTTCGACTCCTGCGACACGTCCGGTGATTCCCTCGGTGTGCCGGGCCCATTCGGACCAGTCGAGATTTTCGGGCTCGGAGGAGCCGGGATTCTGCCGTCCCTGCCGTTCGTCGGTTCCGACTTCGAAGTGGTCACTCACAACGTTGATGGCAAGTGGTTCGTCTCCCCGACCCGAACCATCACCGCTGCGGTGGTCGCGGCATTGAAGTCGATCGACCCCGACGATCTCGCCGCATCCGCAGACAACTTCGGCGATTTGTTCAGCGGGTCGATACTCGGCAGTGATGGCTTCGGATACAGCAGCGGCACCGATCTGGCATTTCCATTTCCGGAGCAACCGCCGCCGTTCCAGCGCGACATGCCCACGCTCACGGCTGAAGATTTCGGTGCCACGAACACCGACCTCGTCCGCGGCAATCCGAAGGTCAGCTGGGCGCTCGACCTGTCGCCCGAAGACGTGAGCGCATCGTTGGATTTTTGGGTGCCCGACCTCGAACCCATCGAGGCGACTCGTGGCATCGAGATCAACATCCCCACGGAGGCCGGCGAAATGCAGCTCACCGTGGCCGAGTTGGCGACGCTGCCTGAGACGATCCTTGGCGACCTGATGATCGAAGACGGAGCGGTGCTGCAGCTGTTCGACAGCGTTGGTGACACGGTTTTGGTGGCTCTGGACGGTAATCGGCTTTTGATATTGGGCTCTTTCGGCGATGTGTCGATCGACGAGCTGACCGCACTGTTGGACGGCCAAACGAGCTGATCCGGTGGGCACCTGCCAGGCAGGTCGGCCATCTCTGTACCCTCGCGGCATGGAGACACCGACACCGGACCCCAACAAGCCGCTCGCCGGGGAGTCCTCCTGAGGCCTCCAGAGGGCCGCGGAGGCCCGCAGGTGATCCCTCGGCCCCATGGGGCACAGCTCGGCGGTCCGCCCCCTTGGGCGGATCTCACGGCTGGAGAGAGGGCGCTGAGTATTGATGATGTGACTTTGGCCTTGGCTGAACGTGGCAGGGGATCGTTGATCGGCGAGGCCCGCGGCGCGGTGCCGGAGTCGGCTGTTCTCGTTGTTCTTTACGAACACGCCGATGAGGTCCAAGTGGTGCTCACGCGACGCTCACCTCACATGCGACATCACTCCCATGAGGTGTCTTTCCCGGGTGGCCGTCGAGATCCGGTCGACACCGACCTCTGGCAGACGGCTCTACGCGAAGCCGAGGAGGAAGTAGATATCGATCGTCGCGCACTCCGACGAATCGGTGAGCTCGACAGTTTCATGACCGTGGGCTCCAACACACTCGTACATCCGTTTGTGGCGGTTGCCCAAAGTCGCCCGAATCTCACGGCATCACCTGATGAAGTCGAGTCGATTCGCCACGTGCCCCTTTCCGAGCTGCTTCTCGACGAAGTCTGGAGAGAGGAGTTGTGGCCGATTCCATCAGTCGCCGGCCTGAGGGCCATCACCTTCTTCGAGCTGCTCGGCGACACGGTTTGGGGTGCCACCGGCGCCATGCTGCGCCAGTTGCTCGCCATCGCCACACACACCGACGACAAAATCCGCGGCGGCCCAGCCTGAGGGTCGGGGCCGGACCCTCCTAAACTCCAATCGTGCCCGAAATCAAGTTCACCGCAAGCACCCATCCAGAGTTGGTCCGACAGGTCACCGTCTGGCTCGAGTCGACCGCCGACGAACGTTCAGCGGCCGACGTCGTCGAGGAGAGCGCCGACCTCACCAAGGACGCGCTTCGAATCATCGCAGCGTCGGCTCCGGCCGCGATTGCCGACAATGAATTGGTTAGAGGACTCACCGATCTGGGCTACCGCGCCACCGACCTCACACGCGATCGAGTGCTTGCTGGTCTCGACGGGCTGGCGGCGGTCACCGACGGCCGCCTGGTCAAACGAGTTGGCGAGACCGGAGCAAAGGCTGCCTACGAAATGAACTCCAACGTGGCCAAGCAGTTGCTCAAATCGATTCTGGGTGGCTGACATGGAATCGGATTCAGGCGAAGAGCCAGATCGATCAAACGCGTCCGCCCCGGGGGGCGACGGTTCATTCGACACGGTCCTGGTGGTTGATTTCGGGGCCCAGTACGCGCAGTTGATCGCCCGGCGGATACGTGAAACCGGGGTCTACAGCGAGATCGTGCCACCGAGCATCACCGCATCAGAGATTTCCGAGCGTGCCCCCGCCGGCCTCGTCTTCAGCGGTGGTCCGGCTTCGGTTCATGTCGAAGGGGCTCCCGCCATCGATGCCGCGGTCTACAAACTTGGCATTCCGATCCTGGGGATCTGCTATGGCGCTCAGTTGATCGCCCAGCAAAACGGGGGCAGCGTCGGGCGCACCGACAAGGGCGAGTACGGCCGAACCGACATGACGGTCATCCCCGACAGTGAGGATCCAGCCGACAGATCACTTCTGGGCGGGCTTCCGATTGAGCAAACAGTGTGGATGAGCCACTTTGACGCCATTGTCGAGCCTCCCGCCGACGCTGTGGTGACGGCCACGACCCCAGATGCACCGGTTGCCGCATTCGAAGACCACGCGCATGGGCTATTTGGCGTCCAGTTCCACCCCGAGGTTGTTCACACCCCCCACGGTCAGCATGTGATCGAACGATTCATTCACGGTGCTTGTGGGCTGGCCGGCAACTGGAACATGGCATCGATCATCGAGTCGGCGATCGAGTTGATTCGTGCCCAGGTGGGCGAAGGTAAGGTGATCTGCGGTTTGTCCGGCGGTGTCGATTCCGCGGTTGCCGCGGCGCTCGTGCATCGCGCCATTGGCGATCAACTCACTTGCGTATTCGTCGACACCGGCCTGATGCGACTCGACGAGGGCATCCAGGTGATCGAGACGTTCGGCAGACACATGGGCATCAAGTTGATCAGCGTCGACGCCGGGGATCGGTTCTTCAAGGCCCTCGAGGGAATCACCGAGCCGGAGGCGAAGCGCAAGGCCATCGGTGAACTGTTCATACGGGTGTTCGAGGATGCGAAGGCGGAAGTCGACAATGCCGAATTTCTCGTCCAGGGAACGCTCTATCCGGATGTGATCGAGTCCGGGAACGAGCATGCCGCCACCATCAAGAGTCACCACAATGTCGGTGGGCTCCCCGATGACATCGACTTCGCTCTGGTCGAACCATTGCGGAGCCTGTTCAAGGACGAAGTCCGAAAGCTCGGTTCTGAACTCGGCTTGCCAGACGAAATCGTGCTGCGCCAACCTTTCCCCGGTCCCGGTCTCGGAGTGCGGATCATCGGTGAAGTAACCCCGGACAAGGTCGTCACCCTCCAACACGCCGATCACATCGTGCGTGAGGAGCTGAGACTGGCCGGACTCGAGCGCGAGATATGGCAGTCGTTCGCGGTGCTGCCCGACATTCGTTCTGTTGGTGTGATGGGTGACGAGAGGACCTACGGAAATCCGATAATTATCCGCGCCGTCACCAGCGAAGACGCCATGACCGCCGACTGGGCTCGCATCCCATACGACGTTCTCGAAGCCATGAGCAGCCGGCTGATCAACGAAGTGCCAGGCATCAACCGGGTGGCATACGACATCACCTCCAAACCGCCAGGAACCATCGAATGGGAATGACGATCAAGCCGGCCGATGCCTACCAACGCGCCGCGGCGCTCATGGGTGAGGCGATCACCTCGCTCACGGATCAACAATGGGACCTGAAGTGCGGGCCCGACGATCTTTCGATCGCGGCCGCTGTGGCGTGGGTCGTGGTGGGGGATTCGCAGATCAGTTCGGCGATCGACCGCGGTCGGCTCGATGAGATTCATGACATCGAGGCGAACGTGCTGGGCCCCAACCTCGTCGCAACGTGGCGCGGCACGGCGCTGGCCGCCATATCGAGCCTCGATTCCATCGACGATCTCGATGGCACGGTCGAACATCCTGACGGCCATTTGGTCATTGGCGACTTGGTTGGTCAGAGGGTCAGCGAGAACATCGTGCGCTCGTGGGACATCCGCCGGGCTGTGAACAGTGAACTTGCCATCCCCGAGGACCTGGCCGTTTGGTGCCTCGACTTCTGGAATTCACATGCCGACGCGGTGATGGCAGGAGGAGTTCTGCCCAACAACCCGATTCAGCCGGCACCCGATGCGGATGCTTCCACTCGGCTGCTCGCGTTCACTGGGCGGAGGGCCTAGTTGAGACGACCGGTGGGGTGAGCTTTCCGAATCGCAGCTCGCGCCCGCATGTCTCGCCGAACAAAACGTCCCCGCGGGGACGTGCCGCGGTGATCCGGTTACGCCGCGATCCCACGCAGCACCCGGCTGAGCGACACCCGCCCCATTAAGCCAGTAACAACCCCCCAGAGCACACCTAGGAGGCTGCTGAGCAATCGGGTTGTTGACTTGGTGGAGTTTGGTGTTGGGGTCGCGGCGGGGTCCGGTGTCGGGTTTTGGCCGGGTGGTAATGGTGTTGCTGCGGCTGTTGTGGCTGGTGGCGGGGCCGGTACCGTTGTCCGGCGACTCTAGGCGAGGGTCCAGGTGTTGCCGTTGGGGCAGGTCACGAGGCGCTGCTGGTAGTCGACGGTGAAATCGTCACGGCAGAACTGGTCTTCGCCCAGGGTCGGGTTGTTGCGCAACGGCCAAGGCTTGATCACGGGACTGTGCTCAGCGTCGTTGAGCGCTGCCAGGGTGTCGCCGGATCCATAGGCGGAATCGGCAAACACTCGAGTGCCGGGCGGTTCGTCGGTGAGCAGCTCGACACCGGCAGGTCCGTCGCCTTCGTTGGTTGGGGTCAGATCACAACCAGTGATGATCCCGGTCTCGGGTTCGACCGCGACGTGGGCCTTGCAGCCGTCGCGATACACCGACCGGGATTTGTGCATGTGGCGAGATTCCGGATCGACGGTGGAGATCACCCGACGCTTGGTCCACCGCGGCCGATCTGCCAGGTTCCTTCCTCATCGCCGGGTTCGATGTCTTGGCCCGCGACCAACGCCAACAGCCCGATCAGTTGGGCTTGGACGTCATCGCCCTCGACGCCGTCGACCGCGTCAAGGACAGCGAGGGCGGCGTTGACCAGGAGGGTCACCAGCTCATCGCGAGCGTCGGGGTCGTTCCACGCGCACGCCGGTTTGGCCGCGGAGTCGTAGTCCTCGCCGACGAGCGTCGCTTCCGCCCCGGCAGGGATCGCTTTGCGAGCCCGCCAGATCATCGATGACAGCTACGTCACGGTGTCTTGGGTCGCGACCGCGTCATCGAGCAGCGTCGATTCGAGTGCCCGCCTGGTCTTGCCGGCCAGAACCCCGGTCTCGTCCACGACCTCACGGATCACCTCGAAGACCCGCTCAGGGTGCTCCGACGCCCGCAGCTTGTTGCGCCACAACGTCAACACCGTGGGATGAAACCCCTCATCATCGAGCGGAACGCCCGCCGCGACTTTCCAACGTAGATCGGTCACCAAAGCCCGCAAAGCGTCGCGGTCGGACATGCCCTTCAACGCCAGCACCGTGGCGATCAAATCGGCTGGCACCGATGGCCGGCCACGGCCCGGCCCGTGCAGATCAGCGAACATCTCGCTAGGGAGCAACCGCAACCGATGCTCGGTCAAAAACCCCTGCACCATGTCAGCAGGCACAAGATGCCCAACCAGCGCCGCAGCATCCAACAATTCCCGATCCGGGTCCGACTGGCCCTGCATACCCACCAGTCTTTACATCCAGCCCAAAATCGCGAGTCTTTCACCCGGAATTGCTCAGCAGCCTCCTAGTCGTCGACACCAGTACCCGGATCGAGCAGGTCATCGAGCAGGTCAAGGTCAACATCGTCCGAGAAGAGGTCCACGAAGTCGGGATCATCGCGCGCTATCCGGTGCTGCTCGTCGACCCGGTACCGCTTTTCTCGCTCGCCGTCGGTCTCCTCGCGGATCGGACCATCCCCATCTCCAATGGCCCACTCCGCGAACGCCTTGGTCAACGCGTTGGTGGGACGCTCGTCGACCGGTTTGTACCGGACGCGGTCGGGCTCGCCCTTCCTGTGTTCCACGACCTTCCATTTATCGCCGGTTCCGTCGCCATCAGTGTCCACCCTGGTCATCGATACGCTCACCGCATGGTCGGCTTCTGGAGTCACCCCGAGCTCCCTTTCGAGCCAGCGCATGTCGTCCTTTCTCCGCGGTCTGGCCTTGTCGCTCCACCAACCCCGGAATACTCCGGTGGCACCGATGACGCCGAGCATCACCAGGACGGCAACTACCGCCGCCAGGTACGGAAACGACGAGTCGTTCTGGACACGCCCAACGGTGGCGAGTCCATCGGCCGGGGCCGGCTCGGCAGTTTGAGTGTCACCGTCGGTGGTAAGGGGTAGGTCAAGGACAGGAGAGGTAATCGTCCATTCGGCCGGTCCGCTCGTCTCGGTCGTCACCGGGTGACGACCCGTCCACCCCGGCCCAGGTTCATAGTCCCAGATCGTGATTGTGAGTTGCCTGCCACCGACCATGGTGCCCGAGAAAATACGCTCCTCATCAGACCAGGTGACCGTCAACGTGCCGGTAGTCACGATCAAGGTGTTCTGTTGGAGCGTCG